>NZ_JBFACU010000002.1:0-442579 GCF_040641015.1 Streptomyces sp. NPDC021356
GGCGTTGACTTTTGGCACGCTGTTGAGTTCTCAAGGAACGGACGCTTCCTTCGTACTCACCCTCTCGGGCTTTCCTCCGGGCGCTTCCCTTCGGTCTTGCATTTCCGACTCTATCAGACCGTTTTCCGATCCGATTCCCAGTCGGGGGGGTTTGCCTCGGGCTTTCGGGCTTTCGCCCGTCGGCCTTTCGACATTCACTACGTTAGCCGATTCCCGTCCCGATTCATAATCGGGCTTCGCGGGTTCGAATTCGGGCGTGCGAGCACGCCACAATCGACCCCGGCGAAGGGGCTGTAGCTAGATAGTGGGTGGCCGCTCCGGCTGCAGGCGAACGCCGTACCCGGTTCAGCGGCTCGGGATACACTACGCACCTTCCCGAGACGAGTCAACTTCGGCGCCGCTTGGGCACGTGGGGACGGTAGGGGCTCACCGTCGGGTCGTCGGCGACCCAGTAGCGCCAGGGGTGGGCATCCCCGTTCCCGCCCTCGCCGGCGACGCCGGTGCGCGGACCGTTGCGCACCTGACCGTCCGGAGCCGGCGTGCCGGTCAGGATGCGGATCGGGGTGTCGCCCGCGGCGCAGGCGTCGGTCCCGTCCAGGGCGCGGTCGACGCCCAGGGCGGTGGCCAGCCGGGCTGGGCCCTTGGCGAGTTCCTTGTCGTTGCGGGCGGAGGGCCTGCGGGTGCGCGCCAGCTCGGCGCCTTCGACGACCTCGCCGGCCCGGAGCAGGACCCCGCTCGCCTGTCCCTCCGGTCCGCACACCAGGTTCATGCAGTGCCACATGCCGTAGGTGAAGTAGACGTACACGTGGCCGGGAGGACCGAACATCACCGCGTTGCGGGCCGTGCGGCCCCGGTAGGCGTGGGATCCCGGGTCGTTCGGGCCGTCGTAGGCCTCGACCTCGGTCAGGCGCAGCGCGATCGGGCCGTCGGGGGTCGTCCGGACGAGGAGGCGGCCCAGGAGGTCGGGCGCGACGTCGAGGACGGGACGGTCGAAGAAGTCTCGGGGCAGTGGCGTACGGTCCGGGGGCGCGATCATGGCTTCCGAGCGTAGTCCAGACGGGTGGCTGTCAAGGACTGGTCAAGGATCCCTCCCCTTGCCAGGGTGTGGATGCGGAACCGGCCGGGGCCGCGTCGCGTATGTAGGGATCAGGGTTCAACACCGTAGAGGGAGAGACATGGCGTTCAAGAAGCTGCTCGCGAGCCTCGGAGCGGGCGGGGCGTCCGTCGAGACCGAGCTGCACGAGGTCAACGTCGTGCCGGGCGGGGTCGTGCAGGGTGAGGTGCGGATCCAGGGCGGGTCCGTGAACCAGCAGATCGAGGGTCTGTCGGTCGGGCTCCAGGCCAGGGTCGAGGTCGAGAGCGGCGACGAGGAGTACAAGCAGAACATCGAGTTCACCAAGGTGCGGCTCGGCGGTGCCTTCGAGCTGCAGGCCGGAGCCGTGCACGCGGTGCCCTTCGGTCTGGAGATCCCTTGGGAGACGCCGGTCACGATGATCGACGGGCAGTCGCTGCGGGGCATGCACATCGGGGTGACGACGGAGCTGGCGATCGCCCGGGCGGTGGACTCCGGTGATCTGGACCCGATCAACGTGCACCCGATGCCGGCGCAGAAAGCGATCCTGGACGCGTTCATCCAGTTGGGCTTCCGCTTCAAGCACGCGGACATGGAGCGCGGCCACATCCGCGGGACGCGGCAGCGGCTGCCGTTCTACCAGGAGATCGAGTTTTACCCGCCGTCGGAGTACCGGGGTCTGAACGAGGTCGAGCTGAGCTTCGTCGCCGACGAGCAGGCGATGGACGTGGTCCTGGAGATGGACAAGAAGCCCGGCCTGTTCAGCGAGGGCAGCGACACCTACCGCTCCTTCCAGGTGGGTCTGCACGACTACCAGCAGACCGACTGGGCGGCGTACCTCCACCAGTGGATCGCCGAGGTCGGCAGCAGGCGCAGTTGGTTCTAGGGTCCGGACGAGGGCCCTAGGCTCGGTACCGACAACAGGAACGATCAGGAGGTACCGAGGTGACCGAGCTCAAGCGGCGGCCGCTCCCCCACGACTTCCACCCGCCCGTGCCGTCGTTCACGGTCACGAGCGACGACGTCCGGGAGGGCGGGACGCTCAAGGACGCGCAGGTCCAGGCGGCGGGGAACACCTCGCCGCAGCTGCGCTGGGAGGGTTTCCCGCCCGGGACCAAGAGCTTCGCCGTGACCTGCTACGACCCGGACGCCCCGACGGGCAGCGGGTTCTGGCACTGGGTGCTGTTCGACATCCCGGCCTCGGTCACGGAGCTGCCGGCGGGTGCGGGCGGCGGGAAGTTCGAGGGCCTGCCCGAGGGCGCCGTGCACGCGCGCAACGACTACGGGTCGAAGGACTTCGGGGGCGCCGCGCCGCCGCCGGGGGACGGCCCGCACCGGTACGTCTTCACGGTGTACGCCGTCGATCAGGAGAAGCTCGGTCCGGACGCGGACGCCTCGCCGGCCGTGGTGGGCTTCAACCTGCGGTTCCACACGCTGGGCCGGGCCCAGCTGATCGGTGAGTACGAGGCGCCCGCCCGAGGCTGAGACACCCGCCGCGCGTTTTCGCGTTCACCGAACGTTTGCCCGCCTCTGGTCTTGGAAGTGATCGGAGGCGGGCATTTTTATTGCGTTGTCCATCCCGGCGCGCCCGTCCAGAGTTGGTCCGGGCCCGCCGGGGGGTGGGCAGGTGCACACGGGAGGTGGGCCGGATGCGGGACACGCTGGTGCTGAACGCGAGCTTCGAGCCGCTGTCGACGGTGACGCTGAACCGAGCCGTCGTGCTGGTGCTGCAGGACAAGGCCGTCGTCGAGCAGGCCCACCCCGAACTGCGCATGCGGGGAGCCGAGGTGGACATACCGGCGCCCCGGGTGATCCGGCTGTGCCGGTACGTGCGGGTGCCCTTCCGAAGACAAGCGCCGTGGTCGAGGCGGGGGGTGCTGGTGCGGGACCGGCACCGGTGCGCGTACTGCGGACGGCGGGCGACGACCGTGGACCACGTGGTGCCGCGCTCGCACGGCGGGCAGGACACGTGGCTGAACACGGTGGCCTCATGCGCGGAGGACAACCACCGCAAGGCCGACCGGACTCCGGAGGAGGCGGGGATGCCGTTGCTGCGGACGCCGTTCGAGCCGACGCCCGCCGATGCGATGTTGTTCGCGCTGGGCGCGGACGAACTCGCCGGGCTGCCGGAGTGGTTGGGCCGGGAGGCCGCCTGACGCCTCGCCGCGGGGGTGTTCGCGGTTCGCCGGCCGCGCGTGGTACGCGGCTGGTCGCGCCCACACGGGGAGGCCGCGTGCGTGCCGAGACGTCCCCGCGCCCTGGGTGGGTGCGGGGACGTCGCGCTCTCCCGGGTGCCCTCGGTCAGTCGATGAAGGGCTTCTCGCGGCGTTCGGAGGGGCTGTTCCGGCCGTCGTTCTGGGCCGGGACGGTGGTGCCGCCGCCGTTGCCGCCGCCCGAATTGCCGCCCAGCGGGCCGAAGTTGCCCATGGCGCCGGAGAGGCCCTTGAGGGCGTCGCCGATCTCGCTGGGGACGATCCAGAGCTTGTTGGCGTCGCCCTCGGCGATCTTCGGGAGCATCTGGAGGTACTGGTAGGAGAGGAGCTTCTGGTCCGGGTCGCCGGCGTGGATGGCCTCGAAGACCGTACGGACGGCCTGGGCCTCGCCTTCGGCGCGCAGTGCGGCGGCCTTGGCCTCGCCTTCGGCGCGCAGGATCTGGGACTGCTTCTCGCCCTCGGCGCGCAGGATCTCGGACTGCCGGACACCTTCGGCCTGGAGGATGGCGGCGCGCTTGTCACGGTCGGCGCGCATCTGCTTCTCCATCGAGTCCTGGATGGAGGTGGGGGGTTCGATGGCCTTCAGTTCGACGCGGTTGACGCGGATGCCCCACTTGCCGGTGGCCTCGTCGAGGACGCCGCGCAGGGCCGCGTTGATCTCCTCGCGCGAGGTGAGGGTGCGCTCCAGGTCCATGCCGCCGATGATGTTGCGCAGGGTGGTGACGGTGAGCTGCTCGATGGCCTGGATGTAGCTGGCGACCTCGTAGGTGGCGGCGCGCGCGTCGGTCACCTGGTAGTAGATGACGGTGTCGATGTTGACGACCAGGTTGTCCTGGGTGATCACCGGCTGCGGGGGGAAGGGCACGACCTGTTCGCGCAGGTCGATGCGGTTGCGGATGGTGTCGATGAAGGGGACGACGATGTTGAGCCCCGCGTTGAGCGTGCGCGTGTAGCGGCCGAAGCGCTCCACGATGGCCGCGCTGGCCTGTGGGATGACCTGGATGGTCTTGATCAGGGCGATGAAGACCAACACCACCAGAATGATCAGGACGATGATGACCGGTTCCATCGACGGCTCCCTGTCCCCTTCTCCGCCTCGGCGCTTCGGGAAGATCTTATTGGGCTCTTGCGGCTGTTGAAGATCTTGCTGGTCGAGTCTGACAGACCGTCGTCCGCCTCGTGGGGTGTTCGGTGCAGGTCACATGACGACAGCGGTCGCTCCTTCGATGTCGACCACGTCGACTTCGGCGCCCGGCTCGTAGACACGGTCGGTGTCCAGTGCCCGCGCGGACCAGATCTCCCCGGCGAGCTTGATCCGGCCGCCGGAGCCGTCGACGCGTTCGAGGACGACGGCCTGCCTGCCCTTCAGGGCGTCGATGCCGGTGGCCAGGCGCGGGCTCTGCCGGGAGTGCCGGGCCGCGATGGGGCGTACGACGGCGATGAGGGCGACGGAGACGGCGAGGAAGACGACGACCTGGACGACGGTTCCGAAGCCGAGGCCGGCGACGATCGCGCCGGCGACGGCGCCGACCGCGAGCATGCCGAACTCCGGCATCGCGGTCACCACGAGCGGGATTCCGAGCGCAGCCGCGCCGACGAGCCACCACACCCATGCGTCGATGTCGTTCACATGGTCATGGTAGGACCGCGGGTCGCGCGGCGGACAGGGCGCACGGGGGGCGGCTCAGGGCGGGGGTTCGGAAGCGGGGGTTCGGAAGGTGTGCGGCAACCGCGGCCGGGGCGGGGGCCGTTGACGGCTGCGTACGGGCAACCCGGGGCCGGAGCGCGGGATTCGGGGCGGGCGGGCGGTCAGGAAAGCGGGAGGCCCTGGGCGGTCCAGCGGTCGCCGACCTGCTCGACGACGAGCGGGAGTCCGAAGCAGCGGGAGAGGTTGCGGGAGGTCAGTTCCAGCTCCAGGGGGCCCGCGGCGAGGACCCTGCCCTGATTGATCATCAGGACGTGGGAGAAGCCGGGGGCGATCTCCTCGACGTGATGGGTGACCATGATCATCGAGGGGGCGATCGGGTCGCGGGCGAGCCGGCCGAGACGGCGGACGAGGTCCTCCCGGCCGCCGAGGTCGAGGCCTGCGGCGGGCTCGTCCAGGAGCAGCAGTTCGGGGTCGGTCATGAGGGCGCGGGCGATCAGGGTGCGCTTGCGCTCGCCCTCGGAGAGGGTGCCGAAGCGGCGGTCGAGGTACTCGGTCATGCCGAGGCGGTCGAGGAAGGCGCGGGCGCGCTGCTCGTCGACGTCCTCGTACTCCTCCTGCCAGCCGGCGGTCATGCCGTACGCGGCGGTCAGCACGGTCTGCAGGACGGTCTGGCGCTTGGGGAGCTTCTCGGCCATGGCGATGCCGGCCATGCCGATGCGGGGGCGCAGTTCGAAGACGTCGGTGCCGGGCTTGCCGAGGGTCTCGCCGAGGATGGTGGCGGTGCCCTTGCTGGGGTAGAGGTAGCTGGAGGCGACGTTCAGGAGGGTGGTCTTGCCGGCGCCGTTGGGGCCGAGGATGACCCAGCGCTCGCCCTCCTTGACCGACCAGGAGACCTGGTCCACCAGAGCCCGGCCCTCGCGGACCACGGATACGTCCTGAAGCTCCAGAACATCGCTCATGAGCGCGTTGTCTCCCCTTGCAGTGTGCCGCCGGTCTCGGCTGTCGCGTACGCCTGTGGCTCGGTCCGCCGCGCCGGTGGGCGCAGCCCCCACCGAATCTACGCCACCGGCCGGGCGGGCTGTTCCATCGGTCCGGTCCTTAGGGTGGACACATGCTCTCGGAACCGCGTTCTGGACGCCTCACAGCTTGGGGAAACGCACTTCTTGCCGGACTTGTCTCTCCGGATGACGCCGTGCTCGCCGTGGTGGGCGAGGATGCCGTCCACCGAGTGGCGGGGCTGCCCGGCGAGGCGGGGGCCGTCGGGCTCACGCTCGCGCTGGGGCGGCTGCGCGCCCTGGGGGTGGGTGCCCTGCGGGTGGCACTTCCGGCGCCGGGGCATCCGCTGGGGCTGAGCGGTCCGCCGGAGTTCAACGCGCGGGCGCTGGAAGCCGGGGAGGCGGTGATCTGTCACGGCGCCGCGATCGGCCTTGTGCCCGAGGTGCACGAGGCGGGTCCCGCGGGTGATGTGCACGCCGAGGTGGTGTGGCACGTGCTCCCGGTGCGGGAGGCGCCGCCCGCCGACGTGCCGTCGCTGGGTGAGGCCGAGCGGGAGCTGGCGGAGGCGCTGCGGGAGGCGACCGAGGTGCTGTCGCGCCTCGACGTGGCGGGGTCGGGGCCCGTGGCGGAAGCCGCGGTCGATGCGTACCGGGCTCGGGCCGAGCGCGGGAGGGAGGTGCTGGCGCCCGGGTATCCGCCGCGGGCGGTGCGGGTGCTGGAGCTGGCGCAGCGGGTCGGACTGCTGGTGTCGCTGGCGTACGGCAACGGGCACGGGGGCGCGGTGAGCGCGTCCGAGATGGCCGCGCGGGGGGCGGCGCTGCGGCCGGTGGAGCGGACGGCCCGGCGGGCGCAGGTCGCGGCGTACAACTCCGTTGTGGAGGAGCGGGAGAAGGGGGTGCGGTGAGGGGGGCTGTTCTGTGGCCCGCGTCGGTGTGAGCGGCGGGGGGCTGTGCTCCCAGGCCTCCCCTTCGACCTGAACGGCCTCGTCCTCAAGCTCCCCCGAGCTCTTCGAGCAGGGGGTGCCCCCGGACGGACTGCTTCTGCCGACCTCGCTGGATCTGCGGGCCGCCGCCGCTGAAGGGGCCGGAAAGCCGAACGGCCTCCCGGGGTGGGCCCGGGAGGCCGTGGGCATCGGGGTGGCGCCGGTCTCAGTGGTTGAGGCCGAGGTTGCCGAAGGCCGGGTTCAGGACACCGATGACGTTGACGCTGTTGCCGACGGCGTTGACCGGGATGTGGATCGGGGCCTGGATGACGTTGCCCGAGACGACGCCCGGGGAGGCCTTGGCCGCACCGGCGGCCGCGGCGCCGTCATGGGCGGAGGCCATTCCGGCGCCGGCGGCCACGAGCCCGCCGGCCACCATCGTCACAGCCGCTGCCTTCTTCAGGTTCTTCACGCTTGAGTCCTCCTGGTGATCGCCACGGCAGTCGCCGCAGCACGCACTGGAGAACGGCCGGGGCGCGCGGAGGTTGCGCCATCCGGGGGACATTCCCACGACGGTATGAATCTCAGTCCGGAAGGGGACGCTCCGTATTGCCGGGCGCGGGGCTCGTCACCCGGTCACGCCATGGCGTACGGCCCACAGCGCGGCCTGGGTGCGGTCCGCCAGGTCGAGCTTCATCAGGATGTTCGACACGTGCGTCTTGACGGTCTTCTCGGAGAGCACCAGGGCACGGGCGATCTCGCGGTTGGAACGGCCGTCCGCTATCAGGCCCAGCACCTCCCGCTCCCGGTCCGTGAGGGACGTGCCGCGACCCTGACCCGTGTGGGCCTCCTCCTGGGACAGCAGGGCCCCGGCGACCTCGGGCTGGAGCAGGATGTGGCCCGCGTGCACGGAGCGGATGGCGCCGGCCAGCGCATCGGGGTCGACGTCCTTGTAGACGTATCCGGCGGCGCCCGCGCGCAGGGCCGGGACCACCGTGCGCTGCTCGGTGAAGCTGGTGACGATGAGCACGCGCGCGGGGTTGTCGAGCGCGCGGAGCCGGCGCAGTGCCTCGACGCCGTCCATGACGGGCATCTTGACGTCCATGAGGACCACGTCGGGTCTCAGCTCCTCGGCCCGGTCGACGCCCTCCGCGCCGTCCGCCGCCTCGCCGACGACCTCTATGTCGTCCTGCACCTCCAGGAAGGTGCGCAGGCCCCGGCGGACCACCTGGTGGTCGTCGACGACCAGCACCTTGATTGCGTCAGCCACCCGGGGCCTCCATCTCGATCGTGGTGCCCTTGCCGGGCGCCGATTCCACGGTCAGCACGCCGCCGGCGCCGCTCGCCCGGTCCCGCATGGAGACCAGCCCGAGATGGCGGCCGGCGCGGCGCACCGTGCGCGGGTCGAAGCCGGTGCCGTCGTCGGTGACGCGCAGGACGGCGCCACCGCCGCGGCGGTCGAGGGTGACGTCGACATGTTCGGCGCCGGAGTGCCGCAGCGCGTTGTGCAGCGCCTCCTGGGCGACGCGCAGCAGTGCCTCCTCCTGGGCGGCCGGCAGCGCGCGGAAACCTCGGGCGGCGAAGGTGACGCGCGCGCTGTGGGCGCGGTCCAGGACCTGGACCTGGGTGCGCAGGGTGGCGACCAGTCCGTCCTCGTCGAGGGCCGCCGGGCGCAGCTCCACCACGGCGGCGCGCAGTTCGTCGGCGGCCTCGGCGGCGAGTACGGCCACCTGGTGCAGCTCTCCCTTGGCGCGGACGGGGTCGCGGTCGACGAGCGCGGCGGCGGCCTGGGCGGTCAGGCGCAGGGAGAACAGCTTCTGGCTGACCGCGTCGTGCAGTTCGTGGGCGAGGCGGGAGCGTTCCTCGGCGATGGTCAGTTCGCGGCTGCGCTCGTAGAGGCGGGCGTTGGTGAGGGCGATGGCGGCGTGCTGGGCGAGGATGGCGAGCAGTTCCTCGTCCTCCTCGGTGAAGCCGCAGCTGCCCTCCGGTTTGGGGCAGCGCTTGTTGGCCAGGAAGAGGGCCCCGATGACCTCGTCGCCGTCACGGACGGGCAGCCCCAGGAAGTCGGACATCTCGGGGTGGGCGGCCGGCCAGCCCTCGAAGCGCGGGTCCTTGCGCACGTCGGCCAGGCGCTCGGCCCGCGCCTCGTGCAGCATCGCAGCGAGGATGCCGTGCTGGCGCGGGAGCGGGCCGATGGCGCGCCACTGCTCGTCGCTGACGCCGTCGACCACGAACTGTGCGAAGCCGCCGTGGTCGTCGGGGACGCCGAGCGCCGCGTACTGCGCGTCGAGCAGCTCACGGGCGGAGGCGACGATCGTCTTGAGGACGTCGCGCACCTCCAGGTGCCTGCTCATGGCCAGCAGCGCGGAACTCACCGCGGCGAGGCCGGACCGGGGGCCTTGACTCATGTCCTCACGGTACCGGCGGGGTGTGACAGCGGGATCGGACCTGTGGAGGCCCTTCCTGGGTCGCCGGTCCTAGGTCCGGCGACGGGCCCGACCGGGAAGCGGGAAGGGAGGGCGGCGGCGCGGTGGCTCCGCGCTGCGTCGCGTCCTCTCCGGCTCCCGTCCCGGGTCCGGGTCCTGGAGCCCCAGGACAGGCGGGATGCTCGAAGCGGCCGCCGGGCGGGCGGCGATCGCCCGCGGTTATCAGGAGGCGGTGCGCGGGCACTGCCTCTGGCACGAGTTCGGCGACGTGCATCTCGTCCTTCCGGAGGAGGACACTCACACAATGCGTTGCGACGGCAACGAACAGTGAGGAAGGGCCTCCGTCGATGTGAGGACGCACATAGGGCGCAGGTCACGTACGAAGGGGCATAGGAGAGGACGCTCCCCTGGTGAACGGGACAGACATCCCTGTCTGTCCCGTTTTGTCGGTTCCTGATCCACTACCCGGCTTCGTACGTCACACCTTTGCCCTCGGATTTTGCGACCGCTAAGAATTGCTCT
The DNA here is from genome assembly GCF_040641015.1 of Streptomyces sp. NPDC021356. Lineage (NCBI taxonomy): Bacteria > Bacillati > Actinomycetota > Actinomycetes > Kitasatosporales > Streptomycetaceae > Streptomyces > Streptomyces sp. NPDC021356. The sequence goes on from NZ_JBFACU010000002.1 coordinate 9,800, forward strand.
CGTCGCTCAGCGCCGTGGGTTTCCGCTCGTGGCGTTCGTGTGGGAAGGACCCCCTCCCGCAGTCCGGAGAGCGACCTCCGCGCTACTCGAAGAGGTCCATTTCGCCATGCCCGCAAACTTCCGTCTGCTCCGCCATAGTCGTTCCCTGACCCGCACCCACAAGGTCGCCGTCGCCGGTGCCGCCACCCTCGGTGCCGCCGCCCTCGCCTTCACCGCCGTCCCCGGCGGCGCTCACACCACCACGTCCGCCGACACCGTCGCGGCCCCGGTGAAGGTCGGCTCGCAGTCGGTCAAGGACGTCAAGGCCGACGTCACCGACCAGCTCGCCGGCCAGAGCGTCAAGATCCAGGCCATCGAGGCCAAGCAGCAGGCCGCCACGAAGCACAAGGCCGAGGCCGCCGCCGCCAAGCACAAGGCCGAAGCCGCCCACCAGGCCGAGAAGGCCGCCTCCCGGTCCGCCGCCCGCCCGCAGATGCAGACGGTCGCCGCCTCCACCAGCTACGGCAACAACCTCGACGGCTGGATCCGGCAGTCGCTGTCCATCATGAGGCAGCACAACATCCCCGGGTCCTACAGCGGCCTGCACCGCAACATCATGCGGGAGTCCTCGGGCAACCCGATGGCCATGAACGGCTGGGACGTCAACGCCCGCAACGGCATCCCCTCCAAGGGCCTGCTGCAGGTCATCCAGCCGACCTTCACCGCGTACCACGTCTCCGGCACGTCCAGGAACATCTACGACCCGGTCGCCAACATCACCGCCGCCGCCAACTACGCGGCGCACCGGTACGGCTCGATCGACAACGTCAACAGCGCGTACTGACCCTGCGGGGTCGGCGCGGACCTCTGACGGCACGACGCGGAAGGGCGGCACCCGGTGTGGGTGCCGCCCTTCGTCGTACCGCGCGCGGTCCGTGTCTCACCGCCCGTGCGGCGCGGTGCGCGTCACTTGCGCATGACCTCGGGCTCGTGGCGGCGCAGGAAGCGCGCCACCAGGAAGCCACAGACGACACCGAGGGCGATCAGCGCGGCCATGTCGAGGCTCCAGGCCGAGGCCGTGTGGTCCCACAGCGGGTCGGTGCTGGTCGGGTCGTCGATGTTCGGGGAGATCTTGTTCAGGTCCAGCGTGGTGCCGGCGCCCGCCACCGCCCAGCGCGACGGCATCAGGTACGACAGCTCGTTGACGCCGAGCGTGCCGTGCAGCTTGAACAGGCAGCCGGTGAACACGACCTGGATGATCGCGAACATCACCAGCAGCGGCATGGTCTTCTCGGCGGTCTTCACCAGCGAGGAGATCACCAGGCCGAACATCATCGAGGTGAAGCCCAGCGCCATGATCGGCAGGCACAGCTCGAACAGTGTGGCGTTGCCGAGGATCAGGCCCTCGCCGGGGATGTCGCGGCTGGAGAAGCCGATCAGGCCGACCATCAGGCCCTGCAGCACCGTGATCACACCGAGCACGACGACCTTGGACATCAGGTACGCCGACCGGGACAGGCCGGTGGCGCGCTCCCGCTCGTAGATCACCCGTTCCTTGATCAGCTCGCGGACGGAGTTCGCGGCGCCCGCGAAGCACGCGCCGACCGCCAGGATCAGCAGGACGGTGGTCGCCGTGCCGTTCGGGGTGGGCAGGTGCGTCCTGGAGTTGACCGGGTTGACCAGCAGGCCCTTCTCGTGGTCGATCAGCAGGCTGACCGCGCCGAGCACCGCCGGGAGGATCACCGTCAGCGCGAGGAACCCCTTGTCGGAGGCGATGACCGACACGTACCGCCGCACCAGGGTCAGCAGCTGCGAACCCCAGCCCTGCGGCTTGGGCGGCTTGATGGCCTGCGGCGGGGGCATGGTCACCGACTGCGGGGCGACCGCGTCGATGTCCGCGGCGTACATCTGGTAGTGCTGCGAGCCCTTCCAGCGGCCCGCCCAGTCGTAGTCGCGGTAGCTCTCGAAGGCGGAGAAGACGTCGGCCCAGCTGTCGTAGCCGAAGAAGTTCAGCGCCTCCTCGGGCGGCCCGAAGTAGGCGACCGAGCCGCCCGGCGCCATCACCAGCAGCTTGTCGCAGATCGCCAGCTCGGCCACCGAGTGGGTCACCACGAGGACGGTCCTACCGTCGTCGGCCAGACCGCGCAGCAGCTGCATCACGTCGCGGTCCATGCCCGGGTCGAGGCCGGAGGTCGGCTCGTCCAGGAAGATCAGTGACGGCTTGGTGAGCAGCTCCAGGGCGACCGACACGCGCTTGCGCTGGCCGCCGGAGAGCGAGGTGACCTTCTTATCCTTGTGGATGTCGAGCTTCAGCTCGCGCAGCACCTCGTCGATGCGGGCGTCGCGCTCGGCGCCCGTGGTGTCGGAGGGGAAGCGCAGCTTGGCCGCGTACTTCAGGGCCTTCTTGACGGTCAGCTCCTTGTGCAGGATGTCGTCCTGCGGGACCAGACCGATGCGCTGGCGCAGCTCGGCGAACTGCTTGTACAGGTTCCGGTTGTCGTAGAGGACCTCGCCCTGGTCGGCCGGGCGGTAACCGGTGAGCGCCTTGAGCAGGGTGGACTTGCCGGAGCCCGACGGACCGATGACCGCGATCAGCGACTTCTCCGGGACGCCGAACGAGACGTCCTTGAGGATCTGCTTGCCGCCGTCGACCGTGACGGTCAGGTGCCGTGCGGAGAAGGACACCTCGCCGGTGTCGACGAACTCCTCCAGCCGGTCGCCGACGATCCGGAACGTCGAGTGGCCGACGCCCACGATGTCGGCGGGGCCGAGCGTGGCCGAGCCGCCCTTGGGGATCGGCTGGCCGTTGACGTACGTGCCGTTGTGCGAGCCCAGGTCCCTGATCTCCATGCGCCCGTCGGGCATGGCGTGGAACTCGGCGTGGTTGCGGGAGACCTGGAGGTCGGAGACGACCAGTTCGTTCTCGAGGGCGCGGCCGATGCGCATCACACGGCCCAGGGAGAACTGGTGGAACGTGGTCGGGCTGCGGTCGCCGTGGACCGGCGGCGCCCCCGCGCCACCACCGGGGCCCTGCTGCGGGATCGAGGGCGCCTGCTGCGCCTGCGGCGGCTGCTGCTGCCAGCCGGCCTGCGGGTCCTGCTGCGCGGCCGGCGGCTGGGGTGCCTGCGGCTGCCCCCAGCCCGCGCCGGCACCCGCGCCCTGTGCGGCGTAGGGCTGCTGCTGCGGCTGGGCCTGCGGCGTCGCGACGGCCGCGGCGGCGGCCGAGAGGTTCAGGCACGGGCCGTCGGTGGCGTTGCCGAGGTGAACGGCCGAGCCCGGGCCGATCTCCGTCTGCTGGAAGCGCTGCCCCCGCACGAACGTGCCGTTGGTGCTGCCGTGGTCCTCGATCACCCAACTGCTGCCGTTGTGGCTGACCGTGGCATGGCGCCAGGAGACCCTGGCGTCGTCGAATGCGATGTCACCCTGCGGATCGCGGCCGAGGGTGTAGGTCCGGGACGGATCGAGCGTCCAGGTCCGTCCATTGGTTTCCAGTACGAGTTCCGGCACTCCAAGCCCCACTGAGTTGTCCCCCGAATTGCCCCCGTCGCGCGGGGAGTCTAGGGATGTCGAACATCGTGGGGAACTATTCCAGGCTCCGCCCTCTGACCGAAAGCCGGGCCTTGTCATGAGTAGGTAACGCGTGCTCCCGGCAGAGGGCGCCCGCACGTTCCAAATGCGGCCGGAGAGTGGCAATCCCGGCCGAGGAGGCCATGGGGAGGACGGGTGGGGGACGGGCGGGGGACGGACGGAGGACATGCGGGAGGCTCCACGGTGGCGGCACCCGGTGCCGGAGGCGCGGTCGCTCCGTCCCGCGGCGTTTCCGCCGTCGGCCAGGACACGCACGAGGCGCGCGCCGCCGTCGACATCACGCCAGGGGGGCGTGTGCCGGTCGGACGGGGGCGGACCGGGCCGGACGGTGGGTGGGCCCGGCCGGGCAGTGGGCGGACCCGGCTGGACGGGGGCGGACCGGGCCGGACGGTGGGCGGACCCGGCCGGGCAGTGGGCGGACCCGGCGGGACGCTGGGCTGGCCACCGCGGTCGGATCATGTGGACAGACCGCGGGCGGACCACGGGAAGGGCCGGGCGGACGGACCATGGGAAGGGCCCGGCGGACGGACCGGAAGGACCCGGCGCAGATGGCCGGCCCGGTGCTCGGTGGCCACCTGAATGACACCCAGTGTTCCCCGTCCGCCAGGCGGACCTGAGGGGCAGGAGGCACTGGGTGCCGGATACGGTGGAGGCACCATGAGCGCTTCGCAGAGTTCCGATGACCTCACCCTTCTCGTCAAGATCTTCGGGAAGGACAGGCCGGGCATCACGGCCGGCCTCTTCGACACCCTCGCGGCCTACTCCGTCGACGTGGTCGACATCGAGCAGGTCGTCACCCGCGGCCGCATGGTGCTGTGCGCGCTCGTCACCCAGCCGTCCCCCGGTCTGGAGGGCGACCTGCGGGCCACCGTGCACAGCTGGGCCGAGTCGATGAGGATGCAGGCGGAGATCATCTCCGGGCGCGGCGACAACCGGCCGCGCGGCCTCGGGCGCTCCCTGGTCACCGTGCTCGGCCATCCCCTCACCGCGGAGGCCACCGCCCGGATCGCGGCGCGGATCACCAAGGCCGGCGGGAACATCGACCGGATCTTCCGGCTGGCCAAGTATCCGGTCACGGCCGTGGAGTTCGCCGTGTCCGGCGTGGAGACGGAACCGCTGCGCACCGCCCTGGTGACGGAGGCGGCGGCCCTGGGGGTCGACGTCGCGGTCGTCGCGGCGGGCCTGCACCGCCGGGCGCAGCGTCTGGTCGTCATGGACGTGGACTCGACGCTCATCCAGGACGAGGTCATCGAGCTGTTCGCCGCGCACGCCGGTTGCGAGGACAAGGTCGCCGAGGTGACGGCGGCCGCGATGCGCGGGGAACTGGACTTCGAGCAGTCGCTGCACGCCCGGGTGGCGCTCCTGGCGGGGCTGGACGCCTCGGTGGTGGAGAAGGTGCGCAGCGAGGTGCGGCTCACGCCGGGTGCGCGGACCCTGATCCGTACGCTGAAGCGGCTCGGTTACCAGGTCGGGGTGGTCTCGGGTGGTTTCACCCAGGTCACGGACGACCTGAAGGATCGGCTCGGGCTGGACTTCGCGCAGGCCAACACGCTGGAGATAGTCGACGGGAAGCTGACGGGCCGGGTCACGGGCGAGATCGTCGACCGGGCCGGCAAGGCACGGCTGCTGCGCAGGTTCGCCGCCGAGGCGGGCGTTCCACTGGCGCAGACCGTGGCGATCGGTGACGGGGCGAACGACCTGGACATGCTGAACGCGGCGGGCCTCGGGGTCGCCTTCAACGCCAAGCCGGTGGTCCGCGAGGCCGCGCACACCGCGGTGAACGTGCCCTTCCTCGACACGGTCCTGTACCTGCTCGGTGTCACCCGCGAAGAGGTCGAGGCGGCGGACGCCCACGAGGAGCGCTGAGGTCTCGGGGAGCGCTGAGGTCACGCGCGCGCCCGCCAGGGCCGGGTCCTGCCAGAGCCGGGGGCTTTGCTACTCCGACGGCGCCCAGTAGTCGACCAGCGTGGCCACGCCCGGCTCCAGGGTCTTCCAGGAGCCCTCGAAGGAGACGACGGCGAAGGCCGCGGCCGGGAAGCCGCGGCGGGTCAGCCGCTCACGGGCGTCGCCCTCGGCCGCGCCGGACAGCACCTCGGTCAGCCCCTGGACGCCCGGGTTGTGGCCGATCAGGATGGCGTTGCGCACGTCGTCCGGCGTCTCGTTGAGCACGGCGATCAACTCGCCCGGCGAGGCCTCGTAGATCCGCTCCTCGTAGACGGTTTTCGGCCGCTCCGGCAGTTCGTGGACGGCGAGCTTCCAGGTCTCACGGGTGCGGACGGCGGTCGAGCAGAGGGCCAGGTCGAGAGGGACGCCGGTGTCGGCCAGCTTGCGGCCGGCCACCGCCGCGTCCTTGCGGCCCCGGTCGGCAAGCGGTCGCTCGTGATCGTTCACCTGGGGCCAGTCGGCCTTCGCATGCCGGAAGAGGACAATCCTGCGGGGTTCTGCGACGCTCATGGAACCCAGCTTCGCACGAAACAGGCCATGGGGCGCAGGGAGTTGACAGGCGGCTCCCGGCGTGACGGGGGCCGGTGCCGACCGGTGCTGTGGCCGGGGAAGGCCGCCGGTTCAGCGGCCGAGCAGCTCCTGGGCGCGCTGCAGGAGCTGGGTGATCGCCGGGTCGCCGGTGGCCGCGTGGGCGTCCGACGGGTTGAGTATCAGAGCGAGCAGGGCGACGAAGGCGAGGGCCGGCAGGGCCAGGGCCCACCACGGCAACCGGATGTCGACGCCGCCCGAGGTCGCCGGGTGGGGCCGGGTGTGCGTACGGGCCGACATGCTCGCCTCCGCTGGTCGCCGCTGTCTCCGAGTGCTGCGCGGACCGCCTGTCGCGGTCACATCTCGAAGGTACGGAACCAGCGCGCCCCGGCCTATCCGGTGATCCACCCACTTGACCCTGACCCGTACCCCCTAGGGGACGGGGGGCTGGCCCTACCCCGCCCGGTCCGGGCCCGAGGCAACCGGGATCAGGGAGAGACGGCGGTCGCGACGATGGCGATGATCACGAAGATGGCGAGGAACGAGCCGAAGATCAGTAGCATCTTCTTCTGGCTGTTCTTCGGGTTCGGGTCGAGCACAGGCTGCATGGCCCCAGTTTCGCACCTTCGTCCCGCGCGAACGCGCCGGGGGCGCCTCAGCGCGTCGCCTCGTCCTCCACGGTGCGGTCCCGGCCCGCCACCCAGCCCACCACCATCTGCGGGATCATGAGGCCGCACATGAGCGCGATGGGCACGCCCCAGCCGCCGCTGCTCTGGTTCAGGACGCCGACCAGCAGCGGCCCGGGGATGGATATCAGGTAGCCGGTGCTCTGGGCGAACGCCGACAGCTGGGCCACGCCGGCGCCGCTGCGGGCCCGCATGCCGACCATGGTGAGGGCCAGCGGGAAGGCGCAGTTCGAGACGCCGAGCAGCACGGCCCAGGCCCAGGCTCCGCCGGCCGGTGCCAGGTACAGGCCTGCGTATCCGGCGAGGCCGCACACGCCGAGCGCGAGGACGATGGGGCCCTGGTGGGGCAGCCGGGTGGCCAGGCGCGGGATGACGAAGGCCAGCGGTACGCCCATCACCATGGTGACGGCGAGCAGCAGTCCGGCGGTGCCGGCGGACACGCCCGCGTCGCGGAAGATCTGCGCCATCCATCCCATGGTGATGTAGGCGGCGGTGGCCTGGAGTCCGAAGAAGACCGCCAGCGCCCAGGCGGTACGGCTGCGGGTGATCCGCAGGGCCGGGGCCTCCTCGCGCGCGGACGTCCCGGCGGCGGGCGTCTGCCCGGACTCCTGGGGTGTCTGTCGTCGGGAGTCCTGGGCGGCGGGTGCCGCGCCGCGGTCGCGGACCAGCGGCAGCCACGGGAGGACGGCGGCCAGGGCGATCACCGCCCACACGGCCAGGCCCGGCTGCCAGTCGCCGCCGAGCGCGTTGGTCAGCGGCACGGTCGCGGCGGCGGCGGTCGAGGTGCCGAGAGCGAGGGCCATCGAGTACAGGCCGGTCATCGAGCCGACCCGGTCGGGGAACCAGCGCTTGACGATGACGGGCATCAGGACGTTGCTGACAGCGATCCCCATGAGGGCGAGGGCGCTGGCGGCCAGGAACCCGGCCGTGCCGCCGGCGTAGGGGCGGATGAGCAGTCCGGCGCCGATCGCGGCCATGCCCGCGCACACCACGGCGGCGGGCCCGAAGCGGCGCGCGAGCCGGGGTGCCATGACACCGAAGACGGCGAAGCAGAGCGGGGGCACGGAGGTGAGCACTCCGGCCACGCTGCCGCTCATCCCGAGCCCGTCGCGGACCTCTTCGAGGAGGGCGCCGAGGCTGGTGATGGCGGGGCGGAGGTTCAGCGCGGACAGCACGATGCCGATGACGACCAGGCGTGTCGCCCACGCGCGCGTGGCGGGCGTCCGGGGTGCGCGGGCGGCCCCGGGCGCCCGGTCGGCGGCGGTCGCGGCCGGGTCGTGCCGCTCGGTCGGTGACGTCGGCGTCCGGGTTGTTTCCTCACGTGCCATGAGGCCCATCATAGAATGATGGGATGATTGACTGTCCAGTCCGTCCATGGTCCGGGACCCCGCTCCCGGGCCACGCCCGCGAAGGTGTGCCATGCCTCTGAGCCATCCGCGCCGCTCGGTGCTGTCCGAGCAGGTCATCGCGGCCCTGCGGAGCCAGATCGCCTCGGGCGAGTGGCCGGTCGGCTCGCGCATCCCGACCGAGCCCGAGCTGGTGGAGCAGCTCGGCGTCGCCCGCAACACGGTCCGCGAGGCGGTTCGCGCGCTCGCCCACAACGGCCTGCTGGACATCCGCCAGGGGTCCGGCACGTACGTGGTGGCCACCAGTGAGCTGGCGGGTGTGATGCAGCGCCGGTTCGCCGGCGCGGACCCGCGGCACATCGCCGAGCTGCGTTCCACGCTGGAGTCGGCCGCGGCGAAGCTGGCCGCCACCAGGCGCGGCGAGAAGGATCTCAAGCAACTCGACGCGCTGCTCGTGCGCCGGGAGGAGGCGTGGGAGACCGGGGACGCGGAGGCGTTCGTGGCGGCGGACGCCACCTTCCACCTGGCGGTGGTGGCCGCCTCGCACAACGACGTCATGACGGCGATGTACGCGGACCTGGGCGAGGTGCTGCGGGACGCGCTGCGCGCCGACGTGGGCGCGGAGCTGAGCGCGCGGGCGCACATGGACCACACGCCTCTGGTCGACGCGATCCGCGTGGGCGACGCGGAGGCAGCCGCCGCCGAGGCCGCGAGCTACCCGTTCCAGTGCCGTCCGGGGTGGGTCGCCCCGGACGGGCGGGTGTGAGGCGCACCGAGCGGAACCCCCGGCCGGCCGGGCAGCCCGGCGCGCAACGGCTCGTCCCTGTCCGCCTCGTCCTCGCGCACACACGCGCGCGTGCCGGGCGACCCGCGCGTGTTGCCCGCGACCGTCACCACGGCCATGGTCACCGTTGTGCATCACCCGCGCGCACGCGCGCGTGCCGCATCGCCGCGTACGCCCCGGTGCGTCGCCGGGTGATCAGTCGCCCGGGGGGCGACACCGACCGGGTGACGCGGCGGCGGGGCCCGCATCCCGGAGGATGCGGGCCCCGCCGCGTCGTTCGCCGCTCACCGGAGCGGCGGCGCTCACGCGCCGATGGCGTGCAGACCGCCGTCCACGTGGACGATCTCGCCGGTGGTCTTCGGGAACCAGTCGCTCAGCAGCGCGACGATGCCGCGGCCGGCCGGCTCGGGGTCCTTGAGGTCCCACTCCAGCGGGGAGCGGGTGTCCCACACGGCGGCCAGGTCGCTGAAGCCCGGGATGGACTTGGCGGCCATGGAGCCGAGCGGTCCCGCGGAGACGAGGTTGCAGCGGATGTTCTGCTTGCCGAGGTCACGCGCCATGTAGCGGCTGGTGGCCTCCAGCGCGGCCTTGGCCGGGCCCATCCAGTCGTACTGCGGCCAGGCGTACTGCGCGTCGAAGGTGAGGCCGACGACCGAACCGCCGTTCTGCATGAGCGGCAGGCAGGCCATGGTCAGCGACTTCAGGGAGAACGCCGAGACGTGCATGGCGGTGGCCACGGACTCGAACGGCGTGTTGAGGAAGTTGCCGCCGAGCGCGTCCTGCGGCGCGAACCCGATGGAGTGCACGACTCCGTCGAGGCCGCCCAGCTCCTCGCCCACGACGTCCGCGAGCCGGGCGAGGTGCTCCTCGTTGGTGACGTCCAGCTCGATGACCTTGGCGGGCTTCGGCAGCTTCTTCGCGATGCGCTCGGTCAGCGTGGGCCGCGGGAACGCGGTCAGGATGATCTCGGCGCCCTGCTCCTGGGCGAGCTTCGCGGCGTGGAAGGCGATGGACGCCTCCGTCAGCACACCGGTGATCAGGACGCGCTTGCCCTCGAGGATTCCGCTCATGGTGATCAGTGACCCATTCCCAGTCCGCCGTCAACGGGAATGACGGCTCCAGTGATGTACGAGGCGTCGTCGGAGGCGAGGAACCGCACCGCGGCGGCGATCTCCTGCGGCTGCGCGTACCGGCCGAGCGGCACCTGCGCGACGATGTTCTCGCGCTGCTCGTCATTGAGCGCCCGGGTCATGTCCGTGTCGACGAAACCGGGGGCGACGACGTTGAAGGTGATGTTGCGCGAGCCCAGCTCACGCGCGAGGGAGCGCGCGAAGCCGACCAGGCCCGCCTTGGAGGCGGCGTAGTTGGCCTGCCCCGCGGAGCCGAGCAGCCCGACGACCGACGAGATCAGGACGACGCGGCCCTTCTTGGCGCGCAGCATCCCGCGGTTGGCCCGCTTGACGACACGGAAGGTGCCCGTGAGGTTGGTGTCGATCACCGAGGCGAAGTCCTCCTCGGACATGCGCATCAGGAGCTGGTCCTTGGTGACGCCCGCGTTGGCGACCAGGACCTCGACCGTGCCGTGCTGGGCCTCGATCTCCTTGTAGGCCTGCTCCACCTGCTCGGGGTCGGTGATGTCGCACCGGACGGCGAGGAAGCCCTCCGGCGGCTCCCCCGACCGGTATGTGATCGCGACCTTGTCGCCGGCGTCGGCGAACGCGCGGGCGATGGCGAGGCCGATGCCCCGGTTGCCTCCGGTGACGAGAACCGAGCGGCTCAACGGATCACCCTTTCGTAGCGGTCTGAAGCGGTCCGACAGCACGCCCGATCACCTGGATGACAGGCGGCTTCACCCGAAAATCTATCGGTCCGCCCGCCGCGACGGACAATCGGGCACCGACAGTGGCTCATCGCGGCGCCTGTCGGGTTCCTACAGTCGGTACAGCCCCGCTCGGTGCGCCGGTCCGGAGGCGCGAGCAGGCGGTCCCCCGGCGGGCCGTGCCGGGTGACCTGATCGCCTCACCCTTCTGGACGTGGGAGAAGACCGCGAGGGGGTGGTACGGGGACGCGCGAACGGGAATGGTGCTCACCACGCCCAGTGCGCGCGGTGTCGACCGACTCGGCGAGCTCGTCGATGTCCGAGGCCAGGTCCCGCCAGGGGCGCGCGAGGTCGACGACGTGCCGCCAGATCCGCAGCCGCCCCTCTCCCACCGGCACCTCCACGACTCCGGGCCTGCCGGACGCGTAGACGAGATGCCCCTCGGCGAGACCGAGTCGTACGCAGTACGCGGTCATCTGGTACAGGTCGCCCCGCTGCGGCCTGGTCTTGAACTTGGCGTCCAGCACGACGGCCTGGCGCATCGACCCGTCGCGCGGCGACGGCAGGTAGTGCACGAGGTCGGGCTTGAGGACGTGCCGGCCCGCAACGTCCAGGGAGAAGTTGCGGTCCTGCGACTCGGGCCTGCCCCCGATGCGCAGGCGCAATGCTTCACCGACCGCCCGGGCCAGGTAGGCCTCGAAGAGGCGCCACATGGTCACGAGCATCCCGTCGACGGCGATCTCGCGGCCGTCGCCGAGTTCGTAGGAGGCGCCGCGCAGAACAAGTTCGGCCAGGACGAGGGCGTGGGCGTAGCGGGCGTTGTGTCGGCCGGGTGTCCACCGGGGCGCCGGTGCCCCGGCGGGCAGGAGCCGGACTCCGTCGAGTCTGGCGGTGAGGCGCTGGAGCGCGGAGCGCGGGGCCGGATCGAGGCCGGGCACCCGCAGGAGGCGGCGGGCGGCGGCGAGAAGGAGACGGTTCTCCGGTATGTCGGGCGTGTGGTCGTCGTAGGCGACCTCCAGGGGCACGGGGACGCCCGGTCTGCGGCGGATCTGGTCGGCGTGGCGGATGCGGCCCCGGACGACGGGCAGCGTGTCGTGCGTCTCGCGGTAGTCGTGGAGGACGCCGTGCAGCAGGGCCCGTTCGGCGGCGGAGACGAAGGCGTGCGCGAGGGCCGGAAGAAGGTCCGGGCGAGCGTCGGCGGTCACCGGACGCGGGTCGAAGTCGACGCGTTCGGGGGCGTAGGAGACGAGGTGGAGGAGGCGGTCGACCGGGACCTTCGGCGTGATCGTCAGTTGAAGAGCCCCGTCACCGGCACCGAGGCGTACGGAGCCCACGCGGTCCTTGGCCTTCAGGCGCCACCGCGTGGCGGTCTCGGGACGCAGGTGGACGAGGCCGTCGTGGGCGGCGAGCGTGGTGACCTGGGCGGGGGCGAGGTCCCAGGCGGTCCAGCCACCGCCCTCCGCCAGCCGGATGCGCGCGGCGGTGTCACGGCAGTCCCGTGGCTGGGCGCGACGGGGGTTCACGTGTCCTCGGAGTCAGCGGTTTCGTCTGCGGGCGGCAGGATGCCGATCTGCTCCTTCAGCTTGTCCAGCCCGTAGGTGAACTCGACGTCGGTGCCGTCGCCCCAGTGGTGCTCCGTGAGGAGCGGGATGATCTGCGTCTTCCACAGCCGTTCGAGGGCACCCTCACCCGTGTGGGCGAGGTCCTGCATGAAGTACGAAGGGCCGACGCGGAAGGAACGGTCATCGGGGCTGCCGTCGGCGAGGAGTCGGTTGATCTCGTCGAGGAGGCGGGCGTGGGAGTCGTCGTACGAGTCCGGGTCCTCGCCCTGCTCCTCCACCCGCCTGCGGAGCCAGGAGTCCAGCAATCCGGCCACCGGCGGGGTGTCCGGGTGCAGTTCCATGAAGGAGAAGCGGCGGCGCATGGCGGCGTCCATGTACGCCACCGAGCGGTCGACGGTGTTCATGGTGCCGAGGAGGTAGAGGTTGGGCGGGAGGCGGAAGCCTCGGCCGTCGTCGGAGCCGTACAGCAGGTGAACGCGCTCGTTGCGGTACTCCAGGAGGAAGTACAGCTCGCCGAAGATCTTGGCCAGGTGGCCGCGGTTGATCTCGTCGATGACCAGGACGAAGACCTCGGCCGGACGCCGCTCCGCCTCGTCGGCCAGTTTGCGCAGCGGCCCCCGTACGAGGTCGTAGGCGAGAGCGCCGCCCGTGCCGCCTTCCTGGCCGGCGCCCAGGCGCGGGCGGATGCCCTCGAAGAAGTCCTCGTAGGCGTAGGCGGGGTGGAACTGGACGAGGCGGACGTTCGTGGCGCTGGAGGCACCGGCCAGATGGCGGGCGAGGGCGAGCGCCGTGTACGTCTTTCCTGTGCCGGGCGGCCCGTGGAAGATCAGCTGCGGGGTGGCGCGGAGGAGTTCGACGCACTCCTGGAGCCAGGCCGTGTCGGGCATGTGGAGCGCTGCGGCCAGTTCGTCGGTGGCGTCGGGCAGTACCGCCGGGCCGGCGGGCAGCGGGGCGGTGCGCGGCATGTCGCCGATCAGGGCGAGGACGGTCTCGGCGTACTCGGTGGCCTCCAGGATCTGGGAGTCCGCGTCCTGGACCACGCTGGAGAGTCCGGAGGGCAGGTCCTTGAGGAAGTCCAGGGGTTTGTTCAGGTTGCGCCAGTCGACGGGGCGCTCCAGCCGCTCCGCGCTGTGGACCGCCGGGCCGCCGACCACTCCGACGTACGTCTCGAAGCCGTCGGTGGACAGCACGATGTCGCCCTTGCGCATGCGGTTGAGGAAGGCGTCCAGCTCCCGTGCGACGGCCTCGCGACGGGCCGGGGCGGTGGCGGGGAGGGCCGTTTCGACTGCCCTGCGGATGCTCTCCAGGTCACGGGTGGCCGCGCTCGGAGGCGGGAAGCCCGTGTCGAGGGTGATCATCGACTCGTCGCGCCACGGTCCGCGGATGAGGGAAACGCCGGTGGCGGCGTCCACGCCGCGGATGATCCAGAGCTGGCGGGGGGTCTCCTCGTCGTCCGCGGTCGCTTCGAGCGGTTGATTGGCGGCCTTGAGCGCCTCCCAGACGGGCATCCGCCGGTCGGGCAGGGCGCGGACGGTGTCCAGGCTGCTGCGGCCCTGGTCGAGCAGTCCCTCCTCATCGAGCAAGGTGCGCCACTGGTCGCGCTCGAAGGGCCACATGGGCAGCCCGGCACCCGCCTGACCGTCGTCCCCCAGCGCCAGATACCAGCCCGGCGGCCGCGCGCCACGCAGCACCGGTCCCAGAACGTCGGGGTCGACAGTGAACTCTGCGGCCAGTTCCTCCAACGCGACCCAGTGCCCCCCGTCAGGAAGCTGCTCCAGCGCGGTCGTCGCGACCGCGACGTGGTGCTGCTGACGCTCCCACTGCCGGTACCGGCGACAAGCGTCGAGATAGAAGTCGACAGGGTCGGGCCAGCGGTCGAGGGCATCGACGCCGATACCGGTCAGCTGCCAGCGGCGCGCGCCCCGGTACAGCCATCCGGCCTTGACAAGGTTGGGCGCGTTCCGATTCACGTAGTCCTTGAAAGGGGTGTTGTTCCCCTGTCCGGACTCGTTGACCGCTCGTAGCCAGTCCGCCTCCAGAGCAGGTTTCCGGTCGATGACCCACTCCCAGAGCTCTCGGAAGACCATGCCGTCCTGGGGCGCGTCCCTCCGCAGGATGGTCGCGGCGGTGTGCAAGGCCTGGGCGACGACGGTCGTGATGCTGGGCACGGCGTCCATTCTTCGGAGGGTACGGGGGTGACGGCGCCGTCCGGACTCAGTCCAGGCCGACCGGAGTGAGCGGCGGGACGGGGCTGTCGTCGGGGCCGTTCGTCTGGACGAGCAGGAGGTCACCGACTGTGGCGTCCCGGCCGAGGCCGAGGGCGGAGACCGGAATCGCGCCCGGGGCCTGCGCCGTGCCGACCGGCTGCAGGCGCAGCTCGTCCTCCGCGCCGCGGTAGGCGAGGACCGCCCACACCTCGTCGTGGCCGATGCGGGACACCACACTGCTCAGCCGGTCGGAGAGGACCGCGCACACGACGGTGAGCCGTCGCCGCTCCGTTCTGGGCACGGGAAACGCCGCGAACCACTCCAGCGCGCCGGGCAGCGTGAGGGTGCCCTCCAGCAGCCGCTGGACGGTCTCGCGCTCCTCCTCGCGGCCGTCACCGGTGTCGGCGGCGGCGAACCGGACCAGGGGCAGGCCGTCGTCCAGAGTGCGCTGCCACTTGGGCAGCAGGAAGTCGATGGTCAGTGCCTCTTCCCGGGTGGGTGGGCACACGTCGTCGCCCTCACCGAACTGGGCGAGCCAGGCGTTCACGTCTCCCCAGCGCCACACCGGCGAACGTCCGGCGATCCCCTCGGGATCCGGGAAGGGCCGCTTGTCCTGCCGTCGCTCACCGCTCACCCACTGCTGGACGTTCTGCCGCGACCGCTCGACGCGCTCGGCGATGTCCGAGACGCCGACGAGATCGGGGTCGACACGCACCAGTCTCAGATCGGGCAGGGAGCTGCGCAGCCGTACGACGATGCGGTGGGCCGCGTCGATCGCGTTCACCCCGCTCTCGGACACGTCCAGGAAGTGCCGGCCCCGGTGGCGGGTCAGCACTCCGTCGAACGTGTCGTGGACGATCTCGACAACCTTGTCGTCGTCGATCCCGATCCCGTCCACCACGAAGTTGAATTCATACTCCATGACGCCCCAGTCCCCCATGCGTATGCCGGTCTGCGCTTCCTGGTATCCGTTCGCACGCCTCTCACTCCAGGGAACGCCCCCTGGCGCAAGCTTCGCCGACCCTGACGGTGTTGTCAATTGACAACACCACCTCGGAGAGCCACGCGCGGGTCGTCCGGAGGCAGCGGGCACCACTTCGCCTTGCGGGCTATTCGACGGGCCTCCTGCCCGGGGTTCTTCGGAGTGCCGCCGACACGGATCACCGTGCAGTGGTCCGGGCACGGGCAGTACAGCGTGCCCCAGTGCGCCTCCGACGCCAGCTTCCACCCGTCGCCGACGAGTCGCTTGAGAACCGCCCGGACCTCCTTGCTCGGATGGTCCGCCGCAGCGATCTCACGTCCGACCACGCACGCCTCCACAAGCCGTCACCCGTCGCAGAGTTGACCGTCAACTCGAGCGGAGCGACAACCCTACCCGCCCCCACCGACACTGACCGAAACCACAACTCGGGTGACCGGAAGGGACGTTGCGGAAGATGATCGTCAACTACGGCCGAACGGGACACGGGCCGTCCGGGGCGCGGACCGCGCACTCGGCCCACACCGTCTTCCCCGGCCCGGGCCGCCCGGCCACGCCCCAGCGGTCGGCGACGGCCTCCACGAGAAGCAGCCCCCTCCCGCCGTCGCTGTCCACGGAAGGCTGCGCCGCCGACGCGGAGAGCTCCGGACGTCCCGGGTGGGTGTCGGACACCTCGACGCGGATGAGCCCCCGGTACCGGTCGTACGTGAGCCGCAGCTCGAAGTCGCGCCCCGGGACGCGGCCGTGGAACGTCGCGTTGGCGGCGAGCTCGGCCACGACGAGGGTGACGGTGTCGGAGACGGGGCTGCCGTAGGGCAGGCCCCACAGGTCGAGCCGGTGCGTGGCGAGTCTGCGGGCGAGGCGGGCGCCCCGGCGGGTGGCGGAGAACCGCTGGGCGAACACACTTACGGTTAAGGCCTCTTGGGTGCGTGGTGCTGGCATGCGGCCAGCGTTCCGACCCCTCCCCGGTGTCCAACAGGGACGACACCCATACAGGCCTGGCTGTATCAGTGCACACTCTGGACTGGGTGGGTAACTCCCCGTGACCCTGGGTGGGCCGGGCGGGGTTGAGCGGGTGAGGCGTGGACACGCGGACACGGAGGCACGAGGCGATGAGGACGGATCACGGCGGAGCCGGCGGCGCGAACGGTACGGAGGCGGAGCTCTCCGACAGTCTCAAGACGTTCGGCGCGGTCCTCAAGGCCCTGCGCGAGGAATCCGGCCTGACGCAGGAGGAGTTCGCGCTGCGGGTACGGTACTCGGCCGCGTACGTGGCCAAGATCGAGCAGGGGAAGCGGTTCCCGCCGGCGGATCTGCCCGGGAGGGCGGAGGAGGTGCTGGGGGCGGTCGCGGTCAAGGTTCTTACGGCGGCGGCGAAGAGTTTGACGAGGAGGGCGGGGCTGGCGTCGTGGTTCCGGCAGTGGGCGGGGATCGAGGAGGAGGCGATCTCCTTGTACGCGTATGAGTGTCGGGCGATTCCGGGGTTGTTGCAGCCGGAGGGGTACATCAGGGCGATCTTCGACCGGCAGATTCCTCCGCTATCGGAGGAACAGTTCGAACGGCAAGTGGCCGCTCGGCAAGAACGGCAGCGGCTCCTGAACGAGCGCCCGAACACGGCGTTCTCGTTCCTCATCGAACAGGCTGTGCTTGAACGTCGCCTCGGGGGCGTCGAGGTAGCGCGGGAGGTCATCAGCAACCTCTTGGAGGAGGGCAGCCGACGGAACGTCGAGATCTTGGTCATGCCCCTCCGACAGGAGGACCACTCCGGTGTCGATGGTCAGATGTACCTCGCTGAACGCGACAACCACCAGTGGGTCGGCTACGTCGAGGGGCACGACAGCAGCACCCTCCTGGCCGACCCGAAATTGGTGAGTTCCATGCTCCAGCGCTATGGGAAGATGCGGTCACAGGCCCTGAGTCATATGGCCTCTGTGGACCTGCTGAGGGAGATGCAAGGAGCGCTATGAGCAGCGAACTGGCCTGGTTCAAGAGCAGCTACAGCGGCAGTGGCGGCGGCAACTGCGTCGAGGTCGCCGTGCGCCCCGAGGCCGTCCACATCCGCGACTCCAAGGACACGGGCATCCGTCCACTCGTCGTCACGCCAACCGCATGGGCGGCGTTCGCGGCACTCGCGGCCGGCGCGTCTCTGGACGGTTGAGCTCGCGTCTTACGTGACCGTTAGCGGGCGGGCACGGGAACTGTTCCCGTGCCCGCCCGCTGGTCTCTGCCCGTCTGCCCTACTCCTGTTCGTCCTCACCGAACAGGTTGAGGAGGTCGAGCTGGATGTCGCCGCCCTCGACCTCATCCAAGCCGAACAGGCCACCGCCCAGTTGGTCGGGAACAGGCTTGCCCCGACGCTTCTTCTTGGCCGCCGGTGTGGTCGGGTGCTTCGGCGGGCCACCGACCGGGATGGCGCGGGTCAGCGGGCTGGTGCCCGGAGGGTGGCGGTCGCCCTGTGCGGGAGGTGGGGTGAGAGAGGGGTGGGTGTAGGGCCGCCCCTCGGCCATCGCCTCGTAGACGCGGACGATCTCGTCCTTCGTGTCCTGGAAGACGGCGGGCTGCTTGTTCTTGAACGCCCGGAAGCTGTCCAGGACGAGATCAACGTCCGCGCGCTCGATTCCGTACAGGTGGAAGTACGCGGCGTCCAGTTCCGCACGCATCAGGAAACGGCGCTTCTCGTCCCATACGAAGGGTGGGCCGCCGTCACCAAGGTAATTCGCCCAAGGGGCCATTTCGTATGAGGTGTAGGTAAGTTCGAGGACTCGGGGTCGGATCCAGTCGGCGAGGGGAGCGTCTTGAGTCCAGGGGGCGGAGAGGGCGTAGACGGTGGGGGCCAGGACGGGAAGTTGCTCCAGGTACGTGTACGTGAGATGGGCGCCCTGCATCTTCTGGCGAGCAGCGAAGTCCAGCGCGAAGGCAGAGAGGTTGGCTTGGAGGCAGTCCAGAGGAAGTGTCATCTTCTGGGGCAGGATGAAGGGCATTGTGTGTCCAACCGCCGTCCTCGGCAGCACGGACGCGATCACCGTCCGCTCGTCCGATGCCCGACAGACGTCACGCCAGCCCATCAGCCAACCGTGTCGCCAAGCCTCGCGTGGAACGGAGCGGTCCTCGACCAGGCGTTCCTTGACCTCCTCCTGGGCTACCCAATGGCGCGGCAGGGGAACGACCGATGGATCTCGATGCGCATCATGATCGAGCCTCGGGAGGGTTCCCTTGTTGATCTGCGCTTGGGTGGCATTCTCATAGGTACTGAAGCGAGCATCGAAATGGTGAACAAACTTGGCTTCGTAGAGAGGCAGGAACATCTGCCCTTCGCGGCCAAATACGTTCTCCTCTTGAGCCCATCCCTGTTCTGCAAGAGACTTTGCCGACGAGAAGCGCCCAGAGTCATCCGCCATATGGAACATGCGGAGCAACCTCAGACTCCATGGGTTGTGTTCGGCCTGATCATCCCTCGCCTGGACCCAAAGCGCTTTCCTCGCGCCGTCATGCAGATTCCGCAGCACCCGGAGATGGTGGCGACTCTCGCAGATTGGCGCCGTCCGCGTATTCGGATTGATCCGCTTGAATCCCTCCTCGTCCAGCGTGAACTCCCGCACATCCAGCTGATCCGGCCGCCGTGCCCGGAACGCAAGCCGTACGACCGGGTAGTGCTCGGCAAGGTTACGGCCCGCCATCGTGAACAGGCAGAACGCCACCCGGTTGGTGACCGCCGGAAACAGCTTCTCCTCGTTCTCCATGTCCAGCACGGCCACCATCTGCCGCGTCTCCACCAGATCCGAGAAGAAGGGCGCCGTCGTCTTGTCCGTCGCGATCCCCGTAGGCAGGACCAGCCCCGCCATCCCCTCCGGGCCGATCAGCTGGCGTGCCTTCTCCGCGAAGACGGCGTACGTGTTCACGTCGCCGAAGCCGGTCTTCGGGAACAGGCCCGACTTCCGGTACATGGTGACCTGGCCCTTGGACTCCCGCTGGTCGGACTGGTACTCCGCGTACAACCGGCGGTCGCCCTCGTTCGGGCGGCCCTCCTCGTCCACGCTGGTCGCCAGCTTCTCGATCATGCGGTCGCGGATGCTGGCCGTGGCCGCCGCGGCGATCTTCTCGTCGCGAGCCGCGAACCACTCCTTCTTCTGGATCTTGACGCGCTCCCACGGCGGGTTGCCCAGCACCGCGTCGAAGCCGCCCTGCCAGCCGGTCTCCGGGTTGACGTCGTCGCCCTCGGACTCCTCCACCCGGAAGACGCGCGGAAACTCCAGATGCCAGTGGAAGAACTGGTTGCGGCGGACGATGTCCCTCAGCATCGCCTCCGCGCCCTCGTCCGCCAGCGGCCCGTCCTCCACGTCCTTCTCCACGGCCCGCAGGACGTTCGTCGTGATGGCCGTGGGCGCGCCCTTGTGCTTGGGCCACAGGAAGGACGCGCACCACACGTCCGCGACGCGCTTGAGGTGCCGCAGTTCGGGCTGCTTCTCGAACTCCCGGTGCGCGCGGGCGTGCTGCCGCACCTCGGCGAGACTGTGGTCGCCGATCTTCGCGACGTTCTCCGCCTCCGCCCGCACCATGGCCGTACTCGTCCGCATGACCCGCTCGGCGAACGGAAGCTGCTCCGTACCCTTGCGCTCCTGGTCGTTCTGCTGGCGCAGCCTGGTGACGACCGGCTGCTGGTCGCCCTCCAGCTTCTCGAAGGCGCCGTCGGGGATGCCCCGCTCCAGGACGGCCGGGGTCGCTCCCAGCAGGGCGTTGCCCGTCTTGATCCGGTCGTCCAGGTAGGCGAGGGGCTCACCGGAGGTGAGGGACTCCAGCCACAGCGAGACCTTCGCCAGTTCGGCGGCGAGCGGGTTGATGTCGACGCCGTGGACGCAGCGGCGTACGACCTTGGCCATCGCCTCGCGGACCAGCTCCGGGGCCGGCTGGCTCTCCTCGTGCTGCATCTGCGCGTACCGCAGGGCGATGCGCCGGGCCGCCGCGACGAGGAAGTGGCCGGAGCCACAGGAGGGGTCGACGAACTTGATGTCCAGCAAGTGCCTCGGGACGCCCGATGCGGCGTACCGCTCTATGACCGGGTCCAGGGCCGTGTCGAGGAGCTTCTCGATGAGGGACGACGGGGTGTAGTACGAACCCGTCAGCTTGCGCTTGTTGCCCGCGACGAGGTCCTTGAGCTCGAACAGCTCGTTCTCCGGCTCGCGGGCCGGGACGAGTTCCAGCAGGGACTCGTAGACGCTGCCCAGCTCCTCCGCGCCCAGGTGCCGGTAGTCGACGCGGGTGGTGCGGCCCTTGTCCTTGATGCGGGAGAGCAGGCGTACGGCCTCCAGCAGGCGCTCGTTGGGGAGCTTCGCGGCGCGCAGTGGCTCCGGGCTGCCCGGGAGGCGGGCGGACCGGGTCTCCTGGTCGATCTCGTCGGGCCCGGGAAGGTAGTAGAGGCCGCCGAGTTCGGGCAGCGCCAGCGTGGGTTCGCCGCCGATGGTGCCGAGGGCGTTGAGGACGCGGACGAGTCCCTGCCACAGGTCGGTGTGGTGGTCGCCCTTCCTGCGGGCGGCGATCCGGCGCAGGCGGGCGGTGGAGAAGTACCGGGTGTAGCGCTCGCGTGCCGCCTGGTTCGCCTTGATCTCCGCCTTGGTGGGCTTGCGGCCGGGGCGGCCCGGGTGAGCGAGCAGCGCGTCGCGGTCCTCGGCGACGAAGAGGAAGATCAGCTGGTAGGCGAGGCGCAGCAGTTCGTGGTGGAAGTCGTCGAGGGCGCGGCGGCCTCCCGCGGTGATCGCCTCCGCCAGGGCGGGGTTGTTCTGGAGGAAGCCCGTGCCGAGGACGTTCAGCGCCTTGGCGACCTGGTCGCGCAGGAGGTTGCGGGAGCGGATACCGGTCTCGACGGCGAAGTCCCGCCACCACTCCAGGCGGCAGTCCGCGGGGGTCAGCGGAAGCTCGTCGGGGCCGGCGAGACTGTCGGCCTCCGCCTCGTCCGCATCCTCCTCCTCGTCGGCGTCCGCCTCGTCCTCCGCCACCGCTGCAGCCGCGCCCCGGCGCTTCTTCTCGGGCTTGGGCACCAGTTCCAGACGGGAGGCGTGCAGCAGCGCGTACATCAGGAGGAAGTCGGAGAAGTCCCCGCCGCCGAAGATCGCTTCGAGGTCGAACTCGACGTACGCGGAGCCGACCAGGGCCGTGGAGTCGCGCAGGAGGCGCAGGACCCTGCCGTTGGACAGGATGCCCCACAGGTGGTCCGGGGAGGCGTTCAGGAGCTCCTGCATCATCGACTGGGGGACGCGGGCACTGCCCGCCGACCAGCGGTCGAGGGGGGTGGTCCAGCCGAGGAGGTGGACGGGAAGGTGGTCCATCCACTGGTGGCTGACCTGGTACGGCTCGCGGCCGGGCAGCCGGATGCCGCCGCGCCGGGGGGCGAGGCGGCCGTAGCCCAGCTCCTCCAGGAGGGTGAGGAGCCAGACGCGGGTCGCCTTGGTGGGGTCGGTCTTGCCGTCTAGTTCCTTCAGTTCCTCCTGGAGGGAGGTGTACGCGGCGCGCAGCGCGTTCCACTTGCGGCTGGCGGCGTCCTCGATGCGCACACCGCGGCCGAGCCCGTAGTCGGCGGGGGCGCTGCCGGGCAGTTCCGGGTCGCCGGCGCGGATCTTACCGAGGAGGTCGGCGGAGAGCAGGCCGCCCTCGACGCGTACGGCGGCGGAGGCGGGGAGGCGGTCGGGGGCGAGGCTGGTCACCGGTCTCCTCCGGGGGCGGGCTGCGGTGCGGCCGGGACGTTGAGGTACACGTACACGCCGAGGAGGTCCGGCTTGCCGGACGGCTCGACGTCGATGCGGCGTACGGCGGCGGCGCCGCGTTCACGGCCGCGTTGTCCGGCGGCCTCGCGGACCCGCTGGTGGGCGTCGCGGAGCCGGTCCGCGAGGAGCAGGCCGCGGGCCTTGAGGTGCTCCTCGATCTCCTCGTCGTCGAGTTCCGCCGCTGCCCGGGCGGCCTGCTGGTCGCGCAGGGCAGGCAGGGTGTTGAGGTCGGGGGTCGCGGTGAGCAGGGCGGCGGTGTCCTCGTCGGACAGCCAGGTGCGGGCGCCGTCGTCGCCGGTGCGCCAGGCGAGGACCTGGGCATCGTCGGCGACCAGGACGCGCTGCTCGTCGGTCGCCGTGCGGCCGGGCAGGGTCAGGCGGAAACGGTAGCGGGCGAGCAGCAGGACCGTACGACGGTCGACGGCGCTGGTGCGGATCACGCCGAGTCGGCGGGCCGGGCGTTCCTCGGGGGGCAGGCTGGTGTCGACGGCCGCGTCGAGGAGGTAGCGGGCGAGGGCGCGCACGGCCGGGTCGGTGCGGGAGAGGGCGTGTTCGCCGCGGGCGACAGGAAGGTCCTCGCGGAAGACGAGGTCGCGGGCGGCGGTCTTGGCACGGCCCTTGGTCTTGGCTCTGGCCGCTGAGCCCGGCGCGGTGGTCTGGTCGGCGTCCTCGTAGAAGCCGAGGGCGTGCTTGAGGCCGGTGGGCAGCGGGTCCACGGGGGCCTTGAAACCCCGGTCACGGGCGTCACCGATGGGCTGGGCACCCAGCTGGGCGAGGGACTCGCGGGTGAACGTGGCGATGTCGCCGGGGTCGCCCAGGGCCTGGCGCAGCGCCTCCAGTTCGGCCTCCACCTCCTCGGGGCGCAGACCGACGTGGGCGAATTTGGTGAGGACCTTCGACTCGCGCTCGGCTGCCGACTCCCACTCCTTGTGGAGGGCCTCGCGGGCCCGGCCGAAGTCGGGATCGTCCTCGAAGTCGAGGGTGAGCTGGCCCTCGGCCTGCCCGCCCCGCAGCAGCAGCGCGCTGGCGAGGGCCTCCAGGACGCCCCGGCCCTGGTCGGGTACGAGGACGGCCACTCCGGTCTGGTCGGCGATGTCCTTGTGCTTCTGGATGAGGACCTTCAGGACGAGGCCGTCGATGCCGGTGTCCGTGTCGTAGACGGTGATCTCGCGGACGCGGCGGCGGGGCTGCCCGAACCGGTCGACGCGGCCCGCGCGCTGGAGGTGACGGGTCGGGTTCCAGGAGAGGTCGTAGTGGATGACGGCACCGAAGTGCTCCTGGAGGTTGACGCCCTCGGAGAGGCAGTCGGTGGCGACCAGGACGTGCCGGCCGCGCCGGGCGGTCAGCTCGTCGACGCGGGCCTGCCTGGCGTCGGGGTGCAGGGTGCCGGTGACCGCCTCGACGCTCGCGCTACGGCCGAGTTCCTCCTTGAGGTGCTGGGCGACGTACTCCGCGGTCGGGATGTAGTGGCAGAAGACGATCGGGTCGTAGCCGTCGACCAGTTGCCGTTTGACCCGGTCGACGAGGATACGGAGCTTGGCATCCGTCTCGGGGCCGGCGAGGGCGTCCGCACGGTCGGCGAAGCCGGCGAGGAGCTTGGCCTCGCTCGTGCCTCCCGTGCGGGGCCGCTCGGGGGCGGCTGCGCCCTCGTCCGGGAGTGACGGGAGTGAACCGGGCACCACGTCCATGCCCTCGGCGGTCTCGTCGTCGGTGAGTTCGAAGGCGGCGGCCCGTCCCAGCCGGTCGGCCTCGGCCGGGGTGCGGGTGGCGGCGATCAGGGAGCGGGCGCGCAGGGTCGCGGCGGCGGCGGCGGGCGAGGACAGGACACAGCGCAGCAGGGTCAGTGCCGTCCACCAGGACATGCGCTGGTGGTGATCACCGCCGGGACCGCGCACCTGCCGGCGGGTGTGGGCGAGGATGTCGGCGACGAAGCGGGCGTAGTCGGTGTCGAGCCGGTAGAGGGCGTCCTGGGTGTCCCGGTCGTCGGGGAAGGGCGTGTCCTGGCCGACGTACCGCTTGATGTCGTGGCGGCGGCGCTGTACGAAGTGGCGGGCCAGCTTGTCGCGGTCGGCGGACCGGGTGGTGTCCAGGGAGCGCAGGGACGGATCGAGGAGCCCGGTGAGTTTCGCGAACGCCTGCGGGTCGCCGCTGTGCGGGGTGGCGGTGACCAGGATGAGGTGGCGGTCGCGCTCGGTGCGGTCGGCGAGCGCGGACAGCAGTTCGTACCGTTTCTGCTGTTCGTTGCCTCCGGTGCCCACGCAGGTGTGCGCCTCGTCGACGATCAGCACGTCCGGGCAGTGGCGGCGGAAGGCGTCACGGCGCTCGTCCTGCTTGATGAAGTCGGTGGAGACGACCGTGACCGGGTAGTGGTCGAAGATCGAGCGGCCGGGGTCGTCGATCGCCTTCTGCAGGCGTGCGGCCGTGGACGGCAGGACCAGCTCGGGGTCCATGCCGAACTTGTCGCGCAGTTCCCGCTGCCACTGCTCGGCGAGCGAGGGAGAGCAGAGCACGGTCATGTTGCGGGCGGAGCCCTGCTCCATGAGCTCCTTCGCGATCAGTGCGGACTCGACGGTCTTGCCGATACCGACGTCGTCGCCGATCAGGAGGCGTACGGGGTCCATGCGCAGCGCCATCATCAGGGGCACCAGCTGGTACCGGCGAGGTTCGACGGCGACCGCGTTGAGGGACCGGAAGGGACCGGCACCCGCCGTCGAGGCGATGCGCAGGGCGGTGCGCAGGAGGGAGGCGGAGGCGAAGTCGCCGGCCTCGCCGGGCAGGGCCCGGGGACGGCCGAAGCCCGGCTCGTGGACCTCGTCGGGGAAGAGGGCGGCGACGAACTCCCGGTCGCCGTCCAGCGGCTGGGCGAGGACCAGGTCCTCGGTGCTGCCCGGCAGGACGACCCAGTCGCGGTCCCGGGCGCTCACGAGGGTGCCGGGCGCGTGACCGGCCGGGGCGCTCATCGGTCGCCTCCCCTGTGGTCACGGCCGATGCCGAAGACGTCCGGGTATGCGCGCACGGTGTCCTTCCAGTCGGGTTGGGCGCCGGCCCTGATCACCAGCCAGCCGTCGTCCATCATGCGGTACTCGTCCTGCTCGCCGAGCAGCCGTGCTCCGTCGTACTCCAGGAACACGGCGACCTCGGCCCCGGGGAGGTGGAAGACCACGTCCGCGACGTCGGTGGCCGTCTCGTCGGGGAGCCGGTGACCGCCGTCGGCGAGCAGGCGTACGAACGCCTCGACGGGGCTGTCCGGTGCCTGTCCTGCGAGTGGGGCGGGCGAGAGCGAAGACTCGGGGCGTTCCGGGCGCGACTCGTCTTTCGTGCGCGAGTGGGCCAGTGCCACCAGCCAGGGTGCGGCGCGGTGCCGGTCGATGCGCCGGTGGAAGCCCTGGTTGGAGTAGGACAGCAGGCAGTCGTAGCAGCCGAGTTCGCAGCGCTCGGCCGCGCCGTCGGCCCGGTCGAGGTCCTTGCCGTCCTCGTCGTAGTGGATGATCCGCAGGGCTTCCTTCGCGACCAGGGCGAGGGCTTTCTCGTCGTCGTACAGGCGGCGCAGTACGCCCGCTCCGCCCTCGGCGCTCTCGACGAAGAGGGTCCGGCCGTGCCGCTCCGCGTCGGGGAGGTCCTCGCTCTCCAGCTCGGAGTCCTCCAGTTGGAAGTGCGCCTCGATGCCGCGCTCCAGCGCGTAGCGCAGGGAGATCGCGGTGAGGTCGTCGACCGGCTCGGCCAGCCGCACCACCGCGATGTTCTTGGTGTCCTGCGCGTAGGGGATGACCTGGAGGGTGCGCTGGGCGCGGTCGAAGGACGCCAGCGACTCCTCCTCCGCGGACTCCTCCCGGGCCAGTCGGGCCGCCTTGCTCTCCGAGAGCCATCTGCCGCTGACCGGGTCGAGCCAGAATCCCTGCCCCGAGCGGTCCTGGGCGGCGCGTTTGCGGTAGCCGAGGTTGAGGACGCGGACGCTCGCCGAGTCCCCGTAGGCGACCTCCGCGAGGGGCTCCCCGTCCGCGCCGCGCACCTGGGCCTGATACGCGCCGCCCGGTGCGTACCGGTACACGGTCCGCAGGTGGAAGCCCCGCTTGAGGCGTTCCTCCTCGTCGGAGGAGATGCGGCGGCGGGGCTCCGCGTGCACCTGCGTCAGCTGCATCAGTTTCGGCAGGGTGCGGTGGAGCGGGACGCCGCAGTTCTCGCAGCGGTCGGCGCCCTCGACCCGGTCGTGCCAGTAGCCGCAGGCCTCGCAGGGCCTGATGTCACTGGTCGCCACCTGGCCGGGACGGTCACCCATCGGGACTGTCACGCGGTCGATGGTGTAGCGGTTGCCCTCGTGGTAGATCAGCGCGCCCGGGCCGAACTCGCCGATCGCGATGAAGCGGGGCCGCTGGATGTAGGCGCCGCCCCGCTGTCCGTACGCCCCGGCCGAACGCTCCCCGGGCACGTAGGCGGCCAGGGGCAGACGGGGGAAGGAGTAGCCGGGCAGGAAACCCTCGGAGGCGAAGTAGCGGTAGGTGTAGAAGTCGCTGTACGACTCGGTGCCGGCCTCGTTGCGCAGCAGCTTCAGCTGGTTCTCGGCCTCGGCCCGGCGTCCCGCCGCGCGGTCGCGGTCCCGGCGGCTGAGGGAAAGGTCGTTGGCACGGCGGTGCTGCTGTTCCACCTCGCCGCGCGCGGTGCGGTAGAGGCGGCGCCAGCGCTCGCACGCCTCGTCGAGACTGCCGAGGGCCTGGCGGACGGTGCGCTCGACCCAGCCCTCGTGCCACCAGGAGGCGGCCGAAAGCTCGTCGTGCAGCGGGGCCAGGACCTCGGTGGCCCGGCTGATGGCACGCAACCGGGCCGTTTCGCTGTCCAGGTCGGCACGTACCCGCGCCAGCAGGTCCAGTGGCCACCGGCCTTCGGCATCCCCGGTCCCCGCGGCCTCCCCGGTCTCCGCGTCGAGCACGTCGGTGAGGCGGCTGCCGAGGTGGACGCCCGTCTCCGCGAGCCAGATCGAATGGACGTGGGAACGGATCAGCTCCTCGTTGGCCAGGTCGAGCCGGGGCGGGGTGACGCTGCCGGACACCATGAGGCCGGGGCGGCGGAAGTAGTACTGATCATGAGGGGAGCCGGTCGAGCAGTAGGTGGTGACGAGGGCGGGCTGGCCGCTGCGGCCGGCGCGTCCGGAGCGCTGCGCGTAGTTGGCAGGGGTCGGAGGGACGTTGCGCATGCCGACCGCGTTCAGCTCGGCGATGTCCACGCCGAGTTCCATCGTCGGCGAGCAGTAGAGGATCTCCAGGTCGCCTTCGCGGAACGCGTCCTCACGGACGCGGCGGGTCGCGGAGTCCACCTGTGCGGTGTGCTCGTGCGCTCTTATGCCGGTGAGTCCGGCGGCCCCCTCGCGGTACAGGTCGCGGAAGTACAGGTTGACGCGGACGTCGGCCTCCGCGTCGGTCACCTTGCGCACCGGGTCCGGTTCGGGTCGCGTGCCGTCACCGGGGAGCCAGCGCAGGGCGGATGCGCGTAGCTGGTGGCCGTAGGAGCCGTCACGCTCCTCCTGGACGACAGCGAGGAGCCCGCATTCGCGCAGCACCCGCATCAGGTCGCGGATGACCGCGTCGGCGTCGGCGACCGGGATGCGTCTGCCCGCCTGGCCGGGGAGGGCGGCGAACTGACCGATGCGGCGCAGGTAGCGACCGTATCCGCCGAGCCCGCTGAGGTGCACGGTGTCGGCCGCCGCGCCCGTCCGCCCCGGGCCCGCGTAGGCCAGACGGGATCGGACGCGCGGCTCACGCGCGGACAGGGCCCAGGGAGCCACGAGGTGGGTCTCGCTGATGCTGCCGAGCCGGTCGAAGCCCTCCTGGGTCAGGCACTCCACTTCCACCGCGAGGGAGCGCCGGAGTTCGTCGAGGAGATCGCGGGCCAGCTGCTCCCGGTGGGCGGCGGTGTCGCCGGTGAGGAGGGGGTGGCAGCCCTCCCAGGAGCCGGGGTCGTGCGCGATCTCGGTGAGGGACGTGTAGTCGAAGCGCAGCAGGCCGGTCTGGGAGAGGTTGGGCATGGTGACGCGCCAGCCGCGCTCCAGGTCGGCGTAGACGCGGTAGGCGAGGACCTCGCGCAGGGCCGAGTGGGCAAGGTCGCGCTGGTGGAACTTGGCGGTCGGCACCCTGGCGTACGTCTCCATGGGGAGGGCCAGGGTGTCGAACACGGCCTGGGGGAGCCGGTCGTAGGTCAGACCCTGCTCCCCCGCCGCCGCAAGGGCACGGTAGAGGGCACCCCGCACCTGGCTGACCAGTGCGAAGTCGTTGAAGTGGCCGGCCTGGAGACTGGCGTCCTGCCGGTTGTCGACGAACGTGAGAAGTTTCTGTGCCCTCTTCGTCAGGTCTTCCTGGTCACGCAGGGAGCGTACGACGCGGGAACTGATCAGGGAGACGGCAGAGCTGCGGCCCTCCGCTGAGAAGGTGCCCAGCTTGGCGAGGTCCTTGAGACGCAGCTGCTCGTACGAGGTGCGGCAGTGCAGGCAGAAGCGGAACGGCGCGGCGATCCACCAGGCACGCAGCCCCGTGCCGGGCTCGGTCGCCCGGCCGTCCGGGCCGACCCACACCTCTTGCGGAAGATCTCCGGACCGGGCCTTCAGGACCGTGGAGCGGCCGTCGTCGTCCGTCTCGACCCAGCTCGCCGGAAGGCGCCGGAAGACGGCGTCCTCGTCGAGCGCGTCGGGCCAGGGCCGGTCGTCGCTGACATAGAGGAAACCGTCACCGTCGGAGGCCGGGGCATCCGGGTCCTCCCGTGCCTCGAACACCGCGCCCTCGTGCTCGGCGGGGCGGGTGACCACCAGGTACTCCTTGCCGCAGTCACGGCAGAAGTGCAGGGGGACGAGCGGCTTGTCGCGGTGGTCGGGAACGCGGGTCTGGTACTGGCTGGTGAGGTGACGGCGGCCTGGTGGTTCGAGGCTGACGTAGACGGTGTCGCCCTTGGACAGGAACTGGTGCAGCCGGAACGCGAACAGGGGCCTGTCCAGCGTGCGGTGCCTGGCCTTCGCACCGACCCGCAGCACGGTCTCGATGGCACGGTGGCACATCTCGGCGGGCTCCCCGCTCGCGTCGGCCAGCAGTCCGGATGCCTGGGGAATCGTCAGCGGAGGGCGGCGCACGAGCCGTCCACTGGGCTTCTCGACGGCCAGTCCCACGGTGTCCTCGACCCAGATTGCGAGGGGGTCGTGGCTCAGGTTGTCGAAGTCGGTCGGAAGTTCGTGTGGCGTTGCGGCGGCACGGCGGACAGCGTCGGCGAGGGAGGCGCGCGGGTGTACTCCGGGTACCGCGTCCCGGCCCGGGTCGGTCGAACGCTCGAGTGTCTCGCCGATCACCCGCTCCGGCTCGATCTTCGTGCCGAACAGACGTGTGGCGACCTTGGCGATGTCCTCGCGGGCCTCGGCGAAGGTGACTCCGGTCGCCATGGTGGCCGACGTCCCGATGCACTGGAGGCCGGGCGCTTCACATGCGTCCCGCAGCCGGCGCACGAGCAGGGCGACGTCGGCTCCCTGGCGGCCCCGGTAGGTGTGCAGCTCGTCGAGGGCGAGGAAACGCAGGCCGCGGGCGGCGCCGATCAGCTCCCGGCGCTCGTCGGGGCGAGTGAGGAGGTATTCCAGCATCACGTAGTTGGTGAGCAGGATGTCCGGCTTGTTCCGCAGGACCTGGAGTTTCTGCTCCGAATCCTCCTGGCCGGTGTACCGCGCGAAGGTCACCTTGCGGCGGCTCTCGGGCACCCCCCACGTGAGGTACTTCTCCAGCTCGTGGAGCTGGCTGTTGGCCAGCGCGTTCATGGGATAGACGACGATCGCCGAGATCCCGTCGGGGTTCGGGTTCCGCAGTACCTTGTCGACGATCGGCACGATGTAGGTCAGGCTCTTGCCCGAGCCGGTGCCGGTGGTCAGTACGTACGAGTCTCCGCGGTCGGCCACGATGATGGCTTCGCGCTGGTGCTGGTGGAGGGAGAGAGTGCGGCTGCCGGGGTCGTTCGGGTGCTTCTTGTGCCGGAAGTACTCCCGGCACATCGGGTCCAACAGGCCGTCGTCGCAGAGCGAGGCGACCGTCCCCCCGCTGCGGAAGGTGGGATTCAGCGCGAGCTTGGGGTCGGGCCAGCGGGTCTTGCGCTCGCGCTCGCCGGCAAGGTGCCTGTCGATGTCCGGGTCCCGCACGGCCACGAGGGAGCTGGTGAACGCCTCGTACTCGGCGATGAGGTCGTGATGGACACCGAAGACGTCCATAGGTTGGCCGGGCTCCCTTGGGTTCTGTGCCACCGTTTGTCGGCGTGCCGCATCCCTGAAAGCCGGCCGACGGCTTGAGACGACCACGCAACCCGGCCACCTTACTGCCCAGCCAGACTTCACTCGTAAGACGGCTTACACCAGGGACGGCTCGGACCTCTGCTGCCTT
Organism: Streptomyces sp. NPDC021356; assembly: GCF_040641015.1. Lineage (NCBI taxonomy): Bacteria > Bacillati > Actinomycetota > Actinomycetes > Kitasatosporales > Streptomycetaceae > Streptomyces > Streptomyces sp. NPDC021356. Next base: position 40,367 of record NZ_JBFACU010000002.1, read on the forward strand.
CCATCCCAGCAGGAAAGTGAGCGTCTTCTCCCCGGATCAGAACCCGGGAGACATAATTCACAGCTCTGAAGGTCACCGCAGACAAGCGCTCGGAAGGATCCACCCGTGGCCCATGAGATCGATCAATCGTTCCTCACCCTTCCGCTGCGCGCCCTGGCCGACGCCGCCCTCGCCCGCGCGCGGGCGCTCGGCGCGGAGCACGCGGACTTCCGGTTCGAGCGGGTGCGCAGCGCGTCCTGGCGGCTGCGTGACGCGCGGCCGGCCGGGTCGTCGGACACCACCGACCTCGGGTACGCGGTGCGGGTCGTGCACGGCGGGGCGTGGGGGTTCGCCTCCGGGGTGGACCTGAGCATGGACGCCGCCGCCAGGGTCGCCTCGCAGGCGGTGGCGATGGCGAAGCTGTCCGCTCAGGTGATCGCGGCGGCCGGTTCGAAGGAGACGGTGGAGCTGGCCGGCGAGCCGGTGCACGCGGAGCGGACCTGGGTGTCGGCGTACGACATCGACCCCTTCTCCGTACCGGACGAGGAGAAGTCCGCACTGCTCGCGGACTTCAGCGCGCGGCTGCTGGCGGCGGACGGCGTGGACCACGTGGACGCCTCGCTGCTCACCGTGCACGAGAACAAGTTCTACGCCGACACCGCGGGCACCGTGACCACGCAGCAGCGGGTGCGGCTGCACCCGCAGCTGACGGCCGTGTCGGTGGACGCCGCCAGCGGGGAGTTCGACTCGATGCGGACGCTGGCGCCGCCCGCCGGACGCGGCTGGGAGTACCTGACCGGGACCGGCTGGGACTGGGACGGCGAGCTGGAGCGGATCCCGGAGCTGCTCGCGGAGAAGATGCGCGCGCCGAGCGTCGAGGCAGGCGTCTACGACCTGGTCGTCGATCCCTCCAACCTGTGGCTGACGATCCACGAGTCGATCGGGCACGCCACGGAGCTGGACCGGGCGCTCGGCTACGAGGCCGCCTACGCCGGCACCTCCTTCGCCACCTTCGGCCAGTTGGGCAGGCTCAGGTACGGCTCGGAGCTGATGAACGTCACCGGTGACCGCACCGCCGAGCACGGCCTGGCGACCGTCGGCTACGACGACGAGGGCGTTCAGGCGCAGTCCTGGGACCTGGTGAAGGACGGGACGCTGGTGGGCTACCAGCTGGACCGCAGGATCGCGCGGCTGACCGGTTTCGAGCGGTCCAACGGCTGCGCCTACGCCGACTCCCCCGGGCACGTGCCGGTGCAGCGCATGGCGAACGTGTCGCTGCTGCCGGACCCGGCCGGGATGTCCACCGAGGATCTGATCGGGGGCGTCGAGCGGGGCATCTACGTGGTCGGGGACCGGTCCTGGTCGATCGACATGCAGCGCTACAACTTCCAGTTCACCGGGCAGCGGTTCTTCCGGATCGAGAACGGGCGGCTGGCCGGGCAGTTGCGGGACGTCGCCTACCAGGCGACCACGACCGACTTCTGGGGTTCCATGGCGGCGGTCGGCGGCCCGCAGACGTACGTCCTCGGCGGCGCCTTCAACTGCGGCAAGGCCCAGCCGGGCCAGGTCGCGTCCGTCTCGCACGGCTGCCCGTCGGCCCTCTTCAAGGGCGTCAACATCTTGAACACCACCCAGGAGGCCGGTCGATGAGTCCGCGTACGAGCAAGCCGCACGAGGTCGTCGAGCGCGCCCTGGCCCTGTCCCGGGCCGACGGGTGTGTCGTCATCGCGGACGAGACCTCGTCCGCCAACCTGCGCTGGGCGGGCAACGCGCTCACCACGAACGGTGTCACGCGCGGGCGCACGCTCACCGTCATCGCGACCGTGGCCGGCAAGGAGGGCACCGCCTCGGGCGTCGTGTCCAGGTCGGCGGTGACCGAGGACGAGCTGGAGCCGCTGGTACGGGCCGCCGAGGCCGCGGCCCGCGGCGCCGGGCCCGCCGAGGACGCGCAGCCGCTGGTCACGGACGTGCCCGCGTCCCCGGACTTCACCGACGCGCCCGTCGAGACCTCCTCGGCCGTGTTCGCGGACTTCGCGCCCGCCCTCGGTGAGTCGTTCGCCCGCGCGCGTGAGGGCGGCCGCGAACTGTACGGCTTCGCCAACCACGAGCTGGTCTCCACCTACCTGGGTACGTCGACGGGCCTGCGCCTGCGGCACGACCAGCCCAGCGGCACCCTGGAGCTGAACGCCAAGTCCAAGGACCGCACACGTTCGGCGTGGGCGGGGCGCTCGACGCGCGACTTCAAGGACGTCGACCCGGCGGCGCTCGACGCGGAGCTGGCCGTACGGCTCGGCTGGGCCGAGCGGCGCGTGGAGCTGCCCGCCGGGCGCTACGAGACGCTGCTGCCGCCGACCGCGGTCGCGGACCTGCTCATCTACCAGATCTGGTCCTCCTCGGGCCGGGACGCGGCCGAGGGGCGGACCGTCTTCTCCCGGCCGGGCGGCGGCACACGGGTCGGCGACCGGCTCAGCGAGCTGCCGCTGACCCTGCGCAGCGACCCGGACGAGCCGGGCCTGCAGTGCGCGCCGTTCGTCGTCGCACACTCCTCCGGCGCCGACCAGTCGGTGTTCGACAACGGGCTGCCGGTGCGGGCGACCGAGTGGATCGGCGGCGGACGGCTGGAGCACCTGCTGACCACCCGGCACAGCGCGGGCCTGACCGGACTGCCCGTCGCCCCGTCCGCCGGGAACCTGATCCTGGACGGCGGCGGCGACCGCTCCCTGGCGGAGATGGTCGCCGGGACGGAGCGCGGACTGCTGCTGACCTGCCTGTGGTACATCCGCGAGGTGGATCCCGCGACGCTGCTGCTGACAGGGCTGACCCGGGACGGGGTGTACCTGGTCGAGAACGGCGAGGTGACGGGCGAGGTCAACAACTTCCGGTTCAACGAGTCGCCGGTGGACCTGCTGGGCCGGGCGACGGAGGCCGGGCGCACCGAGCGGACCCTGCCGCGGGAGTGGAGCGACTGGTTCACGCGGGCCGCGATGCCGGCGCTGCGCGTCCCGGATTTCAACATGAGCTCTGTCAGTCAGGGCGTATAACCTCGTAGTCGGCTGTCACCCGACTGCCCGAGGACCCTGTGCACCACCTAGGAGACACGAGAACCGTGACGGACATCGTCGACGAGCTGAAGTGGCGTGGGCTGTTCGCCCTGTCCACCGACGAGGACGCTTTGCGCAAGGCGCTCGCGGACGGTCCCGTCACGTTCTATTGCGGCTTCGACCCGACCGCGCCGTCGTTGCACGTGGGGCATCTGGTGCAGGTGCTCACCGTGCGCCGGCTCCAGCAGGCCGGTCACCGGCCGCTGGCGCTGGTCGGCGGTGCCACGGGCCTGATCGGCGACCCCCGTCCCACGGCCGAGCGCACGCTGAACGCGCCGGAGACGGTGGCCGGCTGGGTGGGGAAGCTGCGCCGCCAGATCGAGCCGTTCCTGTCCTTCGAGGGCGAGAACGCCGCGGTCATGGTGAACAACCTGGACTGGACCGAGGGCCTGTCCGCGATCGAGTTCCTGCGGGACATCGGCAAGCACTTCCGCGTCAACAAGATGCTGACGAAGGACTCCGTGGCCCGCCGCCTGGAGTCCGACCAGGGCATCAGCTACACCGAGTTCAGCTACCAGATCCTTCAGGGCATGGACTTCCTCCAGCTCTACCGGCGCCACGGCTGCACGCTCCAGCAGGGCGGCAGCGACCAGTGGGGCAACCTCACCGCCGGGCTGGACCTGATCCACCGGCTGGAGCCCGACGCGAGCGTGCACGCGCTGGCGACGCCGCTGATGACGAAGGCGGACGGCACCAAGTTCGGCAAGACCGAGGGCGGCGCCGTCTGGCTCGACCCGGAGATGACGACGCCCTACGCGTTCTACCAGTTCTGGCTGAACGTGGACGACCGGGACATCTCGAAGTACCTGCGCATCCTGTCCTTCAGGTCCCGCGAGGAGCTGGAGGAGCTGGAGGAGCAGACGGTGCAGCGTCCGCAGGCGCGGGCGGCGCAGCGCGCGCTGGCGGAGGAGCTGACGACGCTGGTGCACGGCGCCGATCAGACGGCGGCCGTGATCGCCGCGTCCAAGGCGCTGTTCGGCCAGGGTGAGCTGGACGATCTGGACGAGCGCACCCTGACCGCCGCGCTGTCCGAGGTGCCGCACGTCCGGGTCGCCGAGCTGGGCCAGGTCGTCGACCTGTTCGCCGAGGTCGGCCTGGTGCCCAGCAAGTCGGCCGCGCGGCGCACGGTCAAGGAGGGCGGTGCCTACGTGAACAACGTGAAGGTCGTCGCCGAGGACGCCGTGCCCGCCCGGGAGGACCTGCTGCACGGCCGGTGGCTGGTGCTGCGGCGGGGGAAGAAGAACCTGGCGGCCGTCGAGGTCACCGCCGGCTGATCCGTCCGCGGCCGGACCCGCGGGAGGACGATCCGCGGGCGGGCCGCCCGCGGGAAACGGAAGGAAGGGGCGGTCCCGGGATGCTGGTCCCGGGGTCGCCCCTTCCCCGCGTCCCGTGCCGTGCCGGTCATGCCCGCTCGCGCCGCCGGTGCCTGTTGCCCCACATCGCCATGTAGAGCATGTCGCCGATGAAGACGATGATGATCGCGGCGACGATCTGGAAGATGTGCCGGCTCCAGTCGATGCCGCGCGTGGACGCCACACCGGCCGCCCTGGCGACGGCGTTGCCCGCGATGGCGCCGAGCATGCCGAAGATGGTGGTCAGCCAGAGAGGGCTGTGCTGCTTGCCGGGAATGACCGCTTTGGCGATCAGGCCGAGAATGAACCCCACGATGATCGCCCACAACCAGCCCATGGCTGCCTCCTCGTCCGGCTCGACGTGAGCATTACCGCAAGTGTCGGCCGGTGGACCGTACGACGCATGTCGGAGGCGGCGGTGCGCGGCGTGCGCAGAGCGTGTGCGCGGGTGTGCGCAGGACGCACGCGCGGGAGTGCGTGCGCCGTTCGCGCAGGCAGCGGGTGCCCCGGCCGCGTCGGCGGGGCGTGCGCGGCGTACCGTGGAAGGGAGTGCGGGCCGGTGTCCGCGACGGCCGGGAGCCGGAGGCGGACCGGGGAAGTGTCCGATGCGGGCGAATGGTGGAATGTGATGCGGAAGCAGCATGGCGGTGGCGGCGTCGAGGTGTTCCGGATCACGGGAGCGCGCACGGGCCTCCAGGAGGACGTGCGCGGCCGTCAGCGCCGGTATGTCATCTCCATGTCGATCCGCACCGTGGCGGTCCTCCTCGCGGTGGCGCTGTGGAACGTGGAACGGTACGTGGCGATCGTGGCCCTGGTCCTCGGTGCGGCGCTGCCCTACATCGCCGTGGTGATCGCCAACGCGGGCCGGGAGAACGCGCCGGGCCTGCCGTCGACGTTCGTGACCGTGCCCACCAAGCCGATGATCACATCGCCGCGGACTGCGGGCGCCGGCTCCGGCGAGGCGTTCGAGAACGGGCCGGGCGAAGAGGCCGGGAGCGGGTCCGCCGAGGCCTCGCCTGAGGGGTCCGCGAGCGGCTTCGCGGAATCCGTTGCGGAGGACGCGGCGGGCGATCCGGCGGCGGACACGGCGGGCGCCGCGCGGGAGCGTCGCAACGGGGTGTGACCGGCCGGGTGCTCCGGACCGCCGGATGCGGCGCGTGTGGCGGCTCCGGCGAACCTCAGGAAATGCTCAGATCAATCATGTTGTTCCGGTCCCGGGTGTCGGGTGACCCGTGACATACTTCGTACGCGCTCCGCATCCCCCGTCGGAGCGACAGACCGACGCCGGGCAGCTCCCCCCGTGGCTGCTCGGCGTCGCCTTGTGTGCTGCGGCTGTGAGACGAACTGTGAGTGACGAGACCGCCCCGATCTGCTCGGCCAAGGGCTGCCGGGCCGCCGCCGTGTGGGTGCTGGCCTGGAACAACCCGAAGATCCACACGCCCGAGCGGCGCAAGACGTGGCTGGCGTGCGACGAGCACCGCGAGCACCTGTCGCAGTTCCTCGGGGTGCGCGGCTTCCTGAAGGACGTGGTCCCGCTGGCCGAGTGGCAGGCGTCGCGGGAGGCTTGAGCGCGCCGCCGGGCCACTCGGTGGTCCGGCGCGGTCAGCCGCCGATCGCGGACATCGGACGGTCGGGCTGGACGAACGACGGGTCGTCCAGGCCCGCGCCCGCCTTCTTGCCCCACATCGCCACCCGCCACAGACGGGCGATCTCCTCGTCGGGGACGCCCGAGCGCAGGGCCGTCCGCAGGTCGGTCTCCTCGGTGGCGAACAGGCAGGTGCGGACCTGGCCGTCGGCGGTGAGGCGGGTGCGGTCGCAGGCCGCGCAGAACGGGCGGGTGACGGAGGCGATGACGCCCACGCGGTGCGGGCCGCCGTCGACGAGCCAGCGCTCGGCCGGTGCCGAGCCGCGCTCGCCTGCGCCCTCGGGGGTCAGCTCGAAGCGGGTGCCCAGGGAGGCGAGGATGTCCCCCGCGGTGACCATGCCCTCGCGCTTCCAGCCGTGCTGGGCGTCGAGCGGCATCTGCTCGATGAAGCGCAGCTCGTAGTCGTGCTCCACGGCCCAGGCCAGCAGGTCGGGGGCCTCGTCGGCGTTCAGCCCCGGCATCAGGACGGAGTTGACCTTCACCGGGGTCAGTCCGGCCTCACGGGCGGCCGTGAGGCCGTCCAGGACGTCCTTGTGCCGGTCCCGGCGGGTGAGGGCCTTGAAGACGTCCGGGCGCAGCGTGTCCAGGGAGACGTTGACCCGGTCGAGGCCCGCGGCCTTCAGGGCCGACGCCGTGCGCCTGAGGCCGATGCCGTTGGTGGTGAGGGACATCTGCGGTCGCGGATCGAGGGCGGCGACGCGCTCGACGATGCCCACGAGGCCGGGCCGCAGCAGCGGTTCACCGCCGGTGAAGCGGACTTCCTCGATGCCCAGGGAGGTGACCGCGATGTCGATCAGCCGGACGATCTCGTCGTCGGTGAGCAGATCGGGTTTGGCAAGCCACTGCAGGCCCTCCTCGGGCATGCAGTACGTGCAGCGCAGATTGCACCGGTCGGTCAGCGAGACCCTCAGGTCGGTGGCCACCCGGCCGTAGGTGTCGATGAGCACGTGGCCCCCTCCCTCTTCGCCTTTCGGTGGAACACGCGTTGCCGCTGTCGTGTTCCTTCCCGTCCTTCTCTTCTTCCTTCTCCTGCGAGCCTACGTGACGGGGGTGACAGCGACACCGGTCCCGATCCCACGACGTGGGGGGCGGCCGTGTCGTAGGTCTCTACGAGCCCCCACGGCACGGCCGCCCCCGGACGGGCGGGACGGGTGTGCGGGAGGGGCTCAGTGCGCTCCGGTGCCGGTCAGGGACCGCACCTCCAGTTCCGCGTACTTGGCGGCGTCCGGCGTCTCCCTGGACAGCAGGGTGCCGACGACACCGAGCAGGAAGCCGACGGGGATGGAGATGAGGCCCGGGTTCTCCAGCGGGAACCAGTGGAAGTCGGCGTCCGGGAACATCGACGTGGGCTTGCCCGACACGACCGGCGAGAACAGCACCAGGCCGACGGCGGTGACCAGGCCGCCGTAGATCGACCACAGGGCGCCGGCGGTGGTGAACCGCTTCCAGAAGAGGCTGTAGAGGATCGTGGGCAGGTTGGCGGAGGCGGCCACGGCGAAGGCGAGGGCGACCAGTCCGGCGACGTTCAGGTCGCGGGCGAGGGCGCCCAGGACGATGGAGACCGCGCCGATGCCGACGGTCGCCCAGCGGGCAGCCCCGATCTCCTGCTTCTCGGTGGCCCGTCCCTTCTTGATGACGTTGGCGTAGATGTCGTGGGCGAAGGAGGAGGACGAGGCCAGGGTGAGGCCCGCGACGACGGCGAGGATGGTGGCGAAGGCGACCGCGGAGATGGAGGCCAGGAGCACGGCTCCCCAGTTGGAGTCGACTCCGCCGAGGTGCAGGGCGAGCAGCGGGGCGGCCGTGTTGCCGGCCTTGTTGGAGGCGATGATCTCGTCCGGCTTGATGAGCGCGGCGGCGCCGAAGCCGAGCGCGAGCGTCATCAGGTAGAAGACACCGATCAGGCCGATCGCCCAGATCACCGACTTGCGGGCGGCCTTCGCGGTCGGGACCGTGTAGAAGCGGATCAGGATGTGCGGCAGGCCCGCGGTGCCGAGCACCAGGGCGATGCCGAGCGAGAGGAAGTCCAGCTTGGTGGTACCGGTCGCGCCGTACTTGAGGCCGGGCTCAAGGAAGGCGGCGCCCTTGCCGCTGTTGTCGGCGGCGCGGCCGAGCAGGTCGGAGAGGTTGAAGTCGAACTTCAGCAGCACCAGGAACGTCAGCAGGATCGCGCCCACCATCAGCAGCACGGCCTTGACCATCTGCACCCAGGTGGTGCCCTTCATGCCGCCGATGGTGACGTAGACGATCATCAGGACGCCGACCAGCGCGACGATGCCGATCTTGCCGCCGTCGCTGGTGATGCCGAGCAGCAGCGAGACCAGGACGCCCGCGCCCGCCATCTGGGCCAGCAGGTAGAAGATCGACACGACGATCGTGGAGGCGCCGGCGGCGGTGCGCACCGGGCGCTGGCGCATGCGGTACGCCAGGACGTCGCCCATGGTGTAGCGGCCGGAGTTGCGCAGCGGTTCGGCGACCAGGAGCAGCGCGACCAGCCAGGCGACCAGGAAGCCGATGGAGTACAGGAAACCGTCGTAGCCGAAGAGGGCGATGGCGCCGGCGATGCCGAGGAAGGACGCGGCGGACATGTAGTCGCCGGAGACGGCGAGACCGTTCTGGAATCCGGTGAACTGCCGTCCGCCCGCGTAGAAGTCGGCGGCGTCCTTGGTCTGGCGGCCCGCCCAGACGGTGATGACGAGGGTCGCGGCGACGAAGACCGAGAAGAGCGTGATGATCAGCGTCCGGTGCTCGCTCGCGGCGCCGCCCGCGGCGAGCAGGGTGTGGGCGGTGTGCGCGGCGGGGTGGGTCGCGGGTGTCATGCGCCGCCCTCCATCCGGGACTTGATGGCCTCGGCCTTGGGGTCGAGCTTCGCGGCGGCGTGCCGCGCGTACCACCAGGCGATGAGGAACGTGGTGAGGAACTGGGCGAGTCCCAGGGCGAGGGCGACGTTGACGTTGCCGAAGAGCTTGGTGCCCATGAAGCCGCCCGCGTAGTTGGACAGCAGGACGTAGAGCAGGTACCAGGCGATGAAGGCGATGGTCAGCGGGAAGGCGAACGAGCGGTAGGAGCGGCGCAGTTCGTCGAACTCGGCGCTCTGGGCCACCGTGGAGAACTCCTGTGCGGAGGGGAGGGGGGCCCGGGCCTTCGGGGGTGGCGGTGTCTCGGTGGCCACGTCTGTCTCCTCGTGTGCGGATCTCGGCGGACGGATCTCGGTGGACGCGTCTCGCGCGCGGATCTCGGCGGACGGTCTCGATGAACGGATGCGGATGCGGATGCGCCAGGGGGCTCGATGGTGCTCGGGCCCCCTGTCCAAGGTCCACGGCGCCACGCGAGGACCGGTTCAAGTCCTATGAGTTCTTTCGGCAAGTGGCCTGGACAAGTCATTGCCGACTCATTGCTGACCGGTGAGACGGCGGGATAGCTTCGCCCTGCACCACCCGTCATGTACCTGCCCGAGCCGTACCCGTGGCTCGGGCGGTGCCGCACCCGGATGATGTGGAGTCCCCATGGTTCGTCTGCGTTGCGGACGCCGGCCCGCCCCGGCCGCACCGGTCGTGCCGTCGCGCGCACGCCGTCAACCCCCGGGCCGGCCGTCACACCACCGCGCACGCGCGCGGGACGTGTCCCGGACGACGCCCCTGACGGCGGCGGGGCCGCGTACGCCGCCCGCCTCACGCCCGCGCCTTCGTCCGCTTCGTCTTCGTCCGCGCGCGCGTACCCGCGACAGTGCGCGCGGCTCGTGCCGCACCGTCCGTTCGAGCATCACTCGCGAACCGCTGTACCCACGCCACCGCGAACACCACCGCGAACACACTGGAGTCACAGACACATGACAGCGTCCCAGCCGCGCGCCCGCCGCGTCCTCGCCCTCCCGCTCGGTATGGCCATGGCCACCGCCGTCGCGTTCCTGCCCGGCGCCACCGCGTCGGCGACCCCGGCCGCGCCCGCCGCCCACACCGCCCGGACGGACGCGGCCTCGCTCAGCTACGTCGTCAACGTCCGCCCCGGGCACGGGATCTCGGCGCAGGTGAAGAAGGCGATCGGCGAGGCCGGCGGCACCATCGTGACCTCGTACGACCAGATAGGCGTCATCGTCGTCCACTCCGCCGACCCCGGCTTCGCCAGAACCATCCGCAAGGTCCACGGGGTGGACTCGGCGGGCGCCACGCGCACCGCGCCGCTGCCCGCCCAGTCGACCACCGACGTCGGCACCCCGCAGCCGCTCACCGCCGCCCAGGTGGCCGGCGCCGGAACCAGGGCCGCCGCCGGACAGGACCCGCTGGAACCCCTGCAGTGGGACCTGCCCGCCATCAAGGCGGACAAGGCGCACCTCAAGACGCTCGGCAGCCCGAAGGTCACCGTCGCCGTCATCGACACCGGCGTGGACGACACGCACCCCGACATCGCCCCGAACTTCGACCGCCGCGCCTCCGTCAACTGCGTCTCCGGCAAGCCGGACACCACGGACGGCGCCTGGCGGCCCAGCGCCTCCGAGAGCCCGCACGGCACGCACGTGGCCGGGGAGATCGCGGGCGCCAAGAACGGCGTCGGCATCACCGGTGTCGCGCCGGGCGTGAAGGTGGCCGGCATCAAGGTCGGCAACCCGGACGGCTTCTTCTACACGGAGGCCGTGGTGTGCGGATTCGTGTGGGCGGCCGACCACGGCGTCGACGTGACCAACAACAGCTATTACACCGACCCCTGGAACTTCAACTGCGTCGACGACCCGGACCAGAAGGCGCTCGTCGACGCCGTCCGGCGGGCCTCGCAGTACGCAGAGCGCAAGGGCACCGTCAACATCGCGGCGGCCGGCAACGAGAACAACGACCTGGCGTCCCACTCGCTCACGGACCCGGCCTCCCCGAACGACTCCACTCCGGGCGACCGGGTGATCGACCCGCACAAGTGCTACGACATCCCCACCCAGTTGCCGGGTGTGGTCACCGTCGCGGCGACCGGCGCCAAGGGGATCAAGTCGTCGTTCTCCAACTACGGCCTCGGCGTCATCGACATCGCCGCGCCGGGCGGCGACTCGACGGCGTACCAGAAGCCGGACGCGCCGGCGCAGAGCGGACTGATCCTCGGCCCGCTGCCGGGCGGCAAGTGGGGCTACATGGCCGGTACGTCGATGGCGAGCCCGCACGTCGCCGGAGTCGCCGCCCTCATCAAGTCGACGCACCCGCACGCGCCGGCCGCCCTGGTGAAGGCGCTGCTGTACGCGGAGGCCAACGCCACCCCGTGCACGGACCCCTACGACATCGACGGGGACGGCAAGGTCGACGCGGTGTGCCAGGGCACGAAGAACCGCAACGGCTTCTACGGCTGGGGCACGGCGGACGCGCTGGCGGCCGTGACCAGGTAGCCCGCCCGGCCTGCCGGGGCACGGGACCGGTGCTGCATAGTGCGGTCATGACTGACATCTCGTTCGCATGGTCCGCACTGGGCGGCGACCTGGGCCTCGTGGACCGCGTCACCACCGTGGCACGGGAAGGCGCGCTCACCGCGCGCCTTCCCGTGCGTGATCTGGCACGCGCGTGCGTGGGCGCGTGTTCGCTGGCCGCCGCCGAACTGGCGGCGCGCCGGGCCGCCCTCGCCGAGGTGCCCGCGGTGCGCGTCGACGACGGGGCCGTGGCCACCGCGTTCGCCAGTGAGCGGCAGTTGCTCGTCGACGGGCGGGCACCGGTCTCCTTCGCCCCGCTGTCACGGTTCTGGCGGACGGCCGACGGCTGGGTCCGCACGCACGCCAACTACCCGCACCACCGCGCACGGCTGCTCGCCGCCCTCGGTCTGCCGGCCGGGGAAGGCGACCCCGTGGCGTCCGTGGCGTCCGTGGAGGCCGCACTCGCCGCGCGGTCCGCCCAGGACGTCGAGGAGGCCGTGTACGCGGCCGGCGGGCTTGCCGTGGCGCTGCGCACCCCGAAGGAGTGGGCGGCGCATCCGCAGGGGGTCGCGGTGGCCGCCCGGCCGCTGGTCGAGCGAGGCCGGCTCGACACGGCACGCGCGCGCGTGCTCCCGCCCCTCGACGGCACTCCCGTGCTGCCCGCCGCCGGGCTGCGCGTGCTGGACCTGACCCGGGTCCTGGCCGGTCCGGTCGCCACCCGCACGCTCGCGCTGCTCGGCGCGGACGTCCTGCGGCTGGACCCGCCGCACCTGCCCGAGATCGCCGACCAGCACGCGGACACGGACTTCGGCAAGCGGTCGGCGACGCTGGACCTCGCCACCGACCGGGCGGTCTTCGAGAGCCTGCTCGCCGAGGCGGACGTGGTCGTCACCGGGTACCGGCCCGGCGCCCTGGACCGGTTCGGGCTCTCCCTCGAGGCACTGGCCGAGCGGCGGCCCGGCCTGGTCGTGGCCCAGGTGTCGGCGTGGGGCCGGTACGGGCCGTGGGGCGGACGGCGGGGCTTCGACAGCCTCGTCCAGGTCGCCACCGGCGTCGCGGCGACCGAGGGGACGGACGGGCGGCCGGGCGCGCTGCCCGCGCAGGCCCTGGACCACGGCACGGGCTATCTGCTGGCGGCGGCCGTGCTACGGGCGCTGACCGAGCAGTCGTACGACGGCGGCGGCAGGTTCGTACGGCTGGCCCTGGCCCGCACGGCGGGGTGGCTGACGGGCAACCGCACCGGTCCGGACACCGGGGGACGGAGTGAGCCGGGTGCGCCGTACGAAGGTCCCGAGCCCTGGCTCGGCGAGACGGACAGCCGGATCGGGAGGCTGCGCCACGCCCTCTCGCCCGTCGACTTCGCCGGCGGCCCGACCGACTGGGCACGGCCGCCGGGGCCCTGGGGGACGGACGAGGCGCGCTGGTCCTGAGCGGGCGCGTGGGCGGGTGCCCGAGCGGGCGCGCACAGCGCCTGAGCGGGCGCCCGTTCGGGCGGGGGGCCGCCGGGCGGAATGCGGTTCCCCCGGTTGTCGCTGCCCACTTGCCCCCTTTGTGGTGGCTGGCGAAGATCCTTGAGTGACGCTCATACGACCGGTCACCGAGGCGGCCGACGCCGGCCGGAAGGGGCGGCGCGCCGCCCTGGTGCGGGCGTCGGCGCTCCTCGGCCTGGTGATCCTCGCCGCGCTGATCCCGCTGCTCGGCCCGTCCGCCGCCCTGCACGCCACCGGCGAGGCCGCCGCTCCCGGCGTCGGCGGCATCTCCCTGCTGCGCGCGGCGCTCTTCGCGGCGCTCTGCGTACCGGTCGGCGAGGCGTTCGTGGACCGGCTGGCCGCCGGTCTCCCCGGTCCCCCGGCCGGGCCGCCCCGCAGCTGGTCCCCGCACGCGGCGGCCGCCGGTTTCCTCGCCGCCCTGGGCCTCGCCTGCGTGGTCGCCACCGGCCACCTCGTGCCGCACAGCCTGGCGCAGATCGACGTCGGCGGCCTCTACCGGACCCGGGACGGCTCCCTGGCCCTGCTGGAGGTCGACGCCTTCCTGGTGGCGGGTCTGTGCGCCCTCTCGCGCCGCCCAGCGGTCCGGCTGTGGCCCCTCGGCGCGGTGATCGTGGCCGAGGCGCTGCGCGCCCACCCCGGCACCGAGAACAGCCCGCTGACCGGCTCGGTGCTGACCCTCGTGCACCTGGCGTGCGGGGCACTGTGGGCGGGCGGCCTGCTGCACACCCTGCGCACACTGCGGCACTGGCACGGCACAGGGGCCGGCGCCGCCCTGCTGGGCCGGTACGCGCGCGTGGCGGCCCTGCTGCTCGCCGGTGTCACCGCGACCGGGGTGTGCAGTGCGCTGCGCCGGATGCCCCCGGACACGGTGCTGCACCAGCTGACGGCGACGGCCTACGGCCGCACCCTGCTCGCCAAGGTGGTCCTGGTGGCCGGTGTCGCCCTGCTCGCCCTGTGGGCGCGGCTGCGGCTCCGCCGGTCACCGGACCCGCTGAGCGCCCGCACTCCCGCGCGCGCGGAGATCGCCGCCCTCGGGTTCGTGGTCGTGGTGTCGGGGCTGCTGACGGCGCTGCCGCTGCCGGTCCGCTGAAGCCGACCGCAGCTCACACGCACCGGCGGCGGCCGAAGCGGGGCCGGGGACGGGAGGGGGTGGTGGCGTGGGGGGCCGATGTCACGCCCCGACAGGGGCGGGGCCGCTGTCACGCCCCGACGGGGGCAGGGCCGGTGTCACGCCCCGGCAGGGGCAGGGCCGATGTCACGCCCCGGCAGGGGCAGGGCCGATGTCGGACGGGTCATGGCCGGTGTCACGCCCCGACGGAGGCTGGGCCGATGTCACGCCCCGACGGGGGGCAGGGCCGGTGTCACGCCCCGGCAGGGGCAGGGCCGATGTCGGACGGGTCATGGCCGGTGTCACGCACCGACCTTGCCCAGCAGCGCACCCGCCACGTAGGTCACCGCCATGGCCAGTGCTCCGCCGGCCATGTTGCGCAGCACCGCCCGGCCGGGTCGCGCCGCCCCGAGCCGCGCGCTGCTGAAGCCCGTGAGGACGAGGGCGGCCAGCACGGACAGCACGGTGACCGCCAGCCGCCAGGGGGCGGGCGGCAGCACGATCGCCAGCAGCGGGAGCAACGCGCCCACCGTGAACGCGAGGAAGCTCGCCCAGGCCGCGTGCCAGGGGTTGGTCAGCTCGTCGGGGTCGATGCCCAGCTCCACGCGCGCGTGCGCCCTGAGCGCGTCCCGCGCGGTGAGCTGTTCGGCCGCCTCCCGGGCCACTTCGCGCGAGAGCCCCCGCTCCTGGAGCAGTTCGGTCAGCTCGCGCAGCTCGGCCTCCGGCTGCTCGCGCAACTCGCGCTTCTCCAGCGCCAGCGCGGCCCGCTCCGAGTCCCGCTGGGTGGACACCGACACGTACTCCCCCGCGGCCATCGACATCGATCCGGCCAGCAGACCGGCGAGCCCCGCGGTGAGCAGCGCCGAGCGGGAGTCCGTCGCGCCGGCCACGCCGACGACGAGGCCGGCGGTGGAGACGATTCCGTCGTTCGCCCCGAGGACTGCGGCCCGCAGCCAGTTGAGACGGGAGCCGAGGGCTCCGCCATGTGCCTCGTCGTGCGTGGGTTCGGTCACAGCAGGGAGGATCGCACGGCCGCGGCCCCGGGAACGGTCACGCCCCCCGCCCGTGCGGGTGAAGCGGCCGCGCGGAGCCGGGGGTTGCCCACGGACGCTCCGGTGCGCCGGACCCGTACGCGCTCGGCAACACGCGCCTCGGCGCGAACTCCGGCCCGCGCACGCCGCCTTGCACCCACGCGCGCGGGGCGGCACCCCTGACGGTGGACGCGGGGGCCCTGGCCCGCGGACGGCGCGGAGAACCGCGGAGGGTTGCGGAGGGCACCTGCGGGACCGGGCTGTCAGTCGTGGCCCGTATCCTCAGGGACCATGCTGGAAGACCGCACCCTCGCAGGGCCCTCCCCCACACCGTGGCCGACCGCGTATCCGCAGGGATACGCGGTCGTTGACGTGGAGACCACCGGCCTGGCCCGGGACGACCGCATCATCTCCGCGGCGGTCTACCGGCTGGACGCGCGCGGCGAGGTCGAGGACCACTGGTACACGCTGGTCAACCCGGAGCGCGATCCGGGGCCGGTCTGGATCCACGGGCTGACGAGCGAGGTACTCGAAGGCGCGCCGCTCTTCGCCGACATCGCCGAGGAGTTCGCAGCCCGGCTGGCGGGCCGGGTGCTCGTGGCGCACAACGCGGTCTTCGACTGGCAGATGATCGCCCGCGAGTACGCGCGCGCGAAGAGCGAGGCGCCGGTGCGGCAGCGGCTGTGCACCATCGCGCTCTCCAAGGAGCTGGGGCTGCCGCTGCCCAACCACAAGCTGGAGTCGCTGGCGGCGCACTTCGGCGTGGTGCAGCAGCGCGCGCACCACGCGCTGGACGACGCGCGGGTCCTGGCGGAGGCGTTCCGGCCGAGCCTGCTGGCCGCGGCGGCGGGCGGCGTCAGGCTGCCGCTGCTGGAGTGCCTGCCGCTGACGGAGTGGTCGGACCGGCCGGTGCCCCGGCAGCAGTCGGGCGGCTACGGCGGCTACCGGGCGGCGAGTTGGCGCCCGTCCCGCAAAAGGCCCGCATGCCCCTATCCCAACCCCGGACGCTACGAAGCGGGCAAACGCCTCAAACAGGGCATGCGGGTCGCCTTCTCGGGCGACACCTCCGTCGAGCGGGAGCTGCTGGAGGACCGGGCGACGGAGGCCGGACTGCATGTCGCCACCAGCCTGTCCCGGCTGACCAGCCTGCTCGTCACCAACGACCCGGACTCGGGGACGTCGAAGGCGGCCAAGGCGCGCCAGTTCGGCACGCCGGTGGTGGACGAGGCGGCGTTCGGACAGCTCCTGAGGGACGTGGAGCCCGCGGACGGCGACTGACGGCGGCGTCCGGCACCGGCGCGGAGGGCACGCCGCGCCCCTGGCGTCGCGCAGCGGCCGTGGGGGCGTGCCGCGTCCGCGAGGGGCGCGCGGCGGGCGGCGGGCGGCGGGCGGCGGGCGGCGGGCGAAGGGCGGCGGGCGAAGGGCGGCGGGCGGCGGGCGGCGGGCGGCGGGCGGCGGGCGAAGGGGCGTACCACTCATGAGGGGGCGTCCCGCGCACGAGGGGGCGTACGGGTGATTGGCGGACGACTCGCCCGCTGCCCGCTCGCCCGCGCGGCGGTCACGGCTCACCCTGTGGCGCATGGCGAGATGTGAAGTATGCGGCAATGACTACGGTATGACCTTCGAAGTGCACGCCCAGGGCGCGGTGCACGTCTTCGACTGCTTCGCCTGCGCGATCCACCGCATGGCACCGATCTGCGAGCACTGCCGTGTGCAGGTCATCGGCCAGGGCGTGGAGGTCGACGGCCACTGGTACTGCGGCGGCCACTGCGCCCGCGCGGAGGGGAGGGTCGGAATCGTCGACAGTGTCTGAGGGCACCCCTGCCGGAATCGCCCGGTGGCCCGGAAGGTACCGTCGTGGGGTGTACCGCTTCCTGTTGACCCGCCAGTGGGTGATCCTGACGATCATCGCGATCGCACTGATCCCGACGATGATCTGGCTGGGCTTCTGGCAGTTGCACCGTCACGATCACCGGCAGGCGCTGAACAAGGTGATCGCCGCTTCGCAGGCGGCGAAGCCGGTGCCCGTCGAGACGCTGACCTCGGTCGGCGGCTCGGTCGCGCACGAGGACATCTACCGCACGGTGACGGCGAAAGGGCACTTCGACGCGGCGCACGAACTGGTCGTGCGCCGGCGCACGAGTGCCGACGACAAGGTCGGCTACCACGTCCTGACCCCGTTCGTCCTGGACGACGGCAAGGTGCTCCTCGTCAACCGCGGCTGGATCCCCTCACCCGACTCGCAGACCGCCTTCCCGCGGATCCCGGCCCCCGCCCAGGGCGAACTCACGATCACCGGCCGGCTGATGCAGAACCAGACGACGGCGGCCAGCGGCATCAAGAACGTGAAGGGACTGCCGGACCGCCAGATCATGCTGATCGACAGCGAGCAGGTGGGCACACTGCTGCGTGACTCGGGCGACGCCTCGGCCAAGGCGGTGCTCGGCGGCTACGCCGACCTGCTCACCCCGGCGCCCAAGAGCGGCAGCCCCGAGCTGATCCCCGCGCCCCAGGGGGACACCAGCTGGATCGGCAACGCGGACGTCAACCTGCCGTACGCCGTCCAGTGGTGGCTGTTCGCGGCGTGCATCCCGGTGGGCTGGCTGATCCTGGCCCGGCGCGAGCTGCGGGACCGGACAGGCACGGCCAGGGAAGCCGTGCGGGAGGAATCGGAACCCGCCGCGGTGTAGCCGAGGTCCCGGCCCTCGCCCTGTTCGAGGCCAGCGGGCAGGATAGGGCCATGGATCTTGGACTGAAGGACCGGGTGTACGTCGTCACCGGGGCCACCCGCGGGCTGGGCCACGCCGCCGCACGTGAGCTGGTCGCGGACGGGGCGAAGGTGGTCGTCACCGGACGCGACGAGAAGCGGACCGCCGACGCGGCGGCCGAGCTGGGCCCGAACGCCGTCGGCGTGGCCGTGGCCAACGCGGACCCCGAGGCCGCCGCACAGCTGATCGCCGCCGCGCGCGAGCACTTCGGCGGCTTCGACGGCGTTCTCGTCAGCGTCGGCGGTCCGCCGCCGGGCTTCGTCGCGGACAACACGGACGAGCAGTGGCAGGCGGCGTTCGAGTCGGTGTTCCTGGGCGCGGTGCGGCTGGCCCGGGCAGCGGCGGCGGAGCTGGAGGAGGGCGGTGTCATCGCCTTCGTGCTCTCCGGTTCGGTGCACGAGCCGATCGCCGGGCTGACCATCTCCAACGGTCTGCGGCCCGGTCTCGCGGGGTTCGCCAAGTCCCTCGCGGACGAGCTGGGCCCGCGCGGCATCCGGGTCGTCGGCCTGCTGCCCGCCCGGATCGACACGGACCGCGTGCGCGAGCTGGACGGTCTGTCGGCGGACCCGGCGGCGACGCGGGCCGCGAACGAGTCCCGCATCCCGCTGCGCAGGTACGGCACCCCGGAGGAGTTCGGGCGTGCGGCGGCCTTCCTCCTCTCCCCGGCCGCGTCCTACCTGACGGGCGTCATGCTGCCCGTGGACGGTGGTTTCCGGCACGGCTTCTGACCCGGCAGGCGCCCGCCCGGCCGCCTGCCCGCCGTCGCCCTCGTGACCACGGCAGGCACAGCGGCCACGGCGGCCACGACGGGCTGTCGGCCGGGCGGCGGCGGAGACGCCGACGGGTGCCGCGGGTGCCGGGTGGGCTATTCGCCGAGGCCGGCCAGGTCCCGCAGGCGGCGGGCCTGGGCCTGCCGTTCGGCGGCGCGCTGCTCCTCGTACGAGCGCCCCTGGGCGCCCTGGAGCAGGGCCTTGGTCTCGATGACCGCGCTACGGGGCGCGGCGAGGACCGCCGAGGCGAGGTCGGCCGCGGCGGCGTCCAGCTCGTCCCGGGGCACGGCGAGGTTGGCCAGCCCGGTGGCGACCGCCTCCCCGGCGGTGACGAAGCGGCCCGTGGCGCAGATCTCCAGCGCGCGGCCGTAGCCGACCAGGCCCACCAGCGGGTGCGTGCCGGTGAGGTCGGGTACCAGGCCGAGGCTGGTCTCGCGCATGGCGAACTGCACGTCGTCCGCGACGACGCGCAGGTCACAGGCGAGCGCCAGCTGGAAGCCGGCGCCGATGGCGTGGCCCTGCACGGCGGCCACGGACACGACGTCACCGCGCCGCCACCAGGTGAACGCCTCCTGGTACTCGGCGATGGCCGCGTCCAGCTCGGCGTCGCCGCCGCGTGCCAGGTCGAGGAAGGACGGCTCGCCGTCGAAGCCTTCGGGCGTGAACGCCTGCCGGTCGAGCCCGGCGGAGAACGACTTCCCCTCGGCGCGCAGCAGCACGACGCGGACGGAGCCCGGCAGCAGCCGACCGGCCTCGGTGAGCGCCCGCCACAGAGCGGGGCTCTGCGCGTTGCGCTTGGCCGGGTTGGTCAGCGTCACCGTGGCGACCGCGCCGTCCACGGTGAGCCGTACGCCGTCCTTGGCGAGAACTGTGTCGAGTACTGATGTGTCGAGTACCGGTTCGAGGTTGTGCTCGTTTCCGGGCGAAGCCATGGTGCGCCTCCGGTGGGTGCGGTCAGCCTGGACGCCGTACTTTCGCACTGCTGTACCGCTGCACTGCTGTACGAAGGCGTACGGGAATCCGTAAGTGACTGCACAGTAACCACCCGGCCGACCGGTCAGCCGACCGGGTGGCCACCATCGAAGCCGATGGACCGCCCGCGGTCGGTCAGGCCGATGCGGCCTTCTTGCCCCGGGTCGCGCCGCCACGCCCACGGAGCGTGACGCCCGACTCGCTGAGCATCCGGTGCACGAAGCCATACGAGCGGCCGGTTTCCTCGGCCAACGCCCGAATGCTCGCACCGGCGTCGTACTTCTTCTTCAGGTCTGCCGCGAGCTTGTCGCGCGCGGCGCCGGTCACCCGGCTGCCCTTCTTCAGAGTCTCGGCCACCCGTGCCTCCTCATGGGAAGTGCGCTCTGGTCCCC
Source organism: Streptomyces sp. NPDC021356 (assembly GCF_040641015.1). Classification (NCBI taxonomy): domain Bacteria; kingdom Bacillati; phylum Actinomycetota; class Actinomycetes; order Kitasatosporales; family Streptomycetaceae; genus Streptomyces; species Streptomyces sp. NPDC021356. The sequence continues at coordinate 60,352 of NZ_JBFACU010000002.1, forward strand.
TCATGATCACCCCTCCGGGGCCTCATGGCCACCCATTCGGCAAGGTCCGTGAGACAGGGTTGTGACGACAGGAGCGCGTCCCCACATGCGGAATCTCGAATTCCGCGCCCTGTCGTCCGTACGGCCGAACGGGTTGTTCCGCGAAGTGCCAGGTCAGGGACGCACGACGGCCGAGCCCTTGGTGCATAAGGGCTCGGCCGGAAAAACCGGGGAGGACACACCCCGATACGAGGAGATCTCACGCAGATGATGGATCACCGATGGGCCGAATGATCCATACGCCGTCGACCGGGCTCCCGGTCGCGGCCCCGACCTCGGTGGCAGAGCCTCGGCCGGGGTCAGGCGAGGGCGACGAGGTCCGCGTAGCCCGCGCCCCACAGGTCCTCGACGCCGTCGGGCAGCAGGATGATGCGCTCCGGCTGCAGCGCCTCGACCGCGCCCTCGTCGTGCGTGACGAGGACGACGGCGCCCTTGTAGGTGCGCAGCGCACCGAGGATCTCCTCGCGGCTGGCCGGGTCGAGGTTGTTGGTGGGCTCGTCGAGCAGCAGGACGTTGGCGGACGACACGACCAGGGTGGCCAGTGCCAGCCGGGTCTTCTCGCCGCCGGAGAGGACGCCGGCCGGCTTGTCGACGTCGTCGCCGGAGAACAGGAAGGAGCCGAGCACCTTGCGGACCTCGACGAGGTCCATGTCGGGGGCCGCCGAACGCATGTTCTCCAGGACGGTGCGGCCCGGGTCCAGGGTCTCGTGCTCCTGCGCGTAGTAGCCGAGCTTGAGGCCGTGCCCGGGGACGACCTGGCCGGTGTCGGGCTCCTCCACGCCGCCGAGCAGACGCAGCAGGGTGGTCTTGCCCGCGCCGTTGAGGCCGAGGATGACGACCCGGGAGCCCTTGTCGATGGCCAGGTCGACGTCGGTGAAGATCTCCAGCGAGCCGTACGACTTCGACAGGCCCTCGGCCATCAGCGGGGTCTTGCCGCAGGGCGAGGGCTCGGGGAAGCGGAGCCGGGCGACCTTGTCCTCCCGGCGGACCTCCTCCAGGCCGGACAGCAGCTTCTCGGCACGGCGGGCCATGTTCTGCGCGGCGACGGTCTTGGTGGCCTTGGCGCGCATCTTGTCGGCCTGGGAGTTGAGCGCGGCGGCCTTCTTCTCGGCGTTGGCACGCTCGCGCTTGCGGCGCTTCTCGTCGGCCTCGCGCTGCTGCTGGTACAGCTTCCAGCCCATGTTGTACACGTCGATCTGGGAGCGGTTGGCGTCCAGGTAGAACACCTTGTTGACGACCGTCTCGACCAGGTCGACGTCGTGGGAGATCACGATGAAGCCGCCGCGGTAGCTCTTCAGGTAGTCGCGCAGCCAGATGATCGAGTCCGCGTCGAGGTGGTTGGTCGGCTCGTCGAGCAGCAGCGTGTCGGCGTCGGAGAAGAGGATCCGCGCCAGCTCGATCCGGCGGCGCTGACCGCCGGAGAGGGTGTGCAGGGGCTGGCCGAGCACCCGGTCGGGCAGGTTGAGCGCGGCAGCGATCGTGGCGGCCTCGGCCTCGGCGGCGTAGCCGCCCTTGGTGAGGAACTCCGTCTCCTGGCGCTCGTACTGCTTCATCGCCTTGTCGCGGGTGGAGCCCTTGCCGGTGGCGATGCGCTGCTCGTTCTCCCGCATCTTGCGGATCAGGACGTCCAGGCCGCGGGCGGAGAGGACGCGGTCGCGGGCGAGCACGTCGAGGTCGCCGGTGCGGGGGTCCTGCGGGAGGTAGCCGACCTCACCGGAACGGGTGATGGTGCCCGCGGCGGGGATGCCCTCGCCCGCGAGGCACTTGGTGAGCGTCGTCTTGCCCGCGCCGTTGCGGCCGACGAGCCCGATGCGGTCGCCCTTGGCGACGCGGAAGGTGGCGTTCTCGATGAGGATGCGGGCACCGGCGCGCAGCTCGATGCCGGAAGCGGAGATCACGGACAGACTCCAGGGCAGGTCGGGGCGGGTTTGGGCGGCTGAGGACGTTCCCGCCGTCTAATGCGCGAGGAGAATGGCCATGGGAAACAGTCTAACGGGGGTGTGCAAGCAGTTTTCCCGGGTGTTTGCGAGGGGGCGCGACGCTCGCGCCGGGGCATTGTCGGTGGCCGGTGCCAGACTGGTCGGCGCACCGGACTTCCCGGGCGAGCACGAGTCACGAGGGAGTGATCGGCATGGCAGACACGGCCGGCGGACGCCCGAGCATCTACCCGACGCTGCTGTACGCGGACGCGAAGGCCGCCGTCGAGCAGCTCACCGAGGCCTTCGGTTTCACCGAGCTGTCCGTGTACGAGGGCGAGGACGGCCTCGTGCACCACGCCGAGCTGGTGCAGGGCAACGGCGCGGTGATGCTCGGTTCCAAGGGGCACGGCGGCCGCTTCGACGAGGCGATGCGCGGCTGCGGGCCGGTGGGGGTCTACGTCGTGGTGGACGACGTGGACGGCCACCACCAGCGGGCGGTGGACCACGGCGCGGAGATCCTGATGCCCCCGACGGACCAGGAGTACGGCTCCCGGGACTACATGGCCCGGGACGCCGAGGGCAACGTCTGGAGCTTCGGCACGTACGCGCCGCGGACGGAGGGCTGAGCCCCCGGGCCGGAGGGCTGCCGGCACGCGGGTGCCGCCTCCGTCGGCGCTAGCTGCCGCCGGTGTGCACCTGGAAGGCGGCCCTGCGGACGGCCTTGGCGAGGGCGGGGTCGGGGTGCGCGGCGGCGAGGGCGACCAGCACCTGCACGGTGCGGGGGTGCCCCACCGAGCGCACCTCGTCCAGCAGGGCGGGGACGGTTGGCTGCAGCGCCGACTCCAGGTGCCGCACCAGCATCGGGGACTCACCGTGATCGGCGACGGCGGCGGCGGTGTCCACCCACAGCCACGTGGCCTCCTCCCGGGTGAGGACCTCGTGGGCGTCCTCCGGGTCGACGCCGTCGTGCTCGGCCAGCCACAGCAGGGCGTACGGGCGCAGGGCGGGCTCGTCCAGCACGGCCCGCACCTCGGGCTCGGCAGGGGCGCCGACCACCCGCAGCGCCTCGAAGGCGAGGCCGCGCAGCAGGGCGTCCTCGCCGCGGGCGGCGCCGAGCAGCTCGGTGATGGCGCTGCCCACGGGGCGTGCGGCGAGCCAGGCCCGGTACTCGGCGCGGGCCGCGTTGGGGCGCAGCTGGGCGCAGCCGCGCAGCATGTCCTCGGCCGCCTGCTCGATGTTGCCGGCGGGGCTCTGGGCGGCGACGCAGATCTGCTCCAGCTTGACCCAGACCGCCCAGCTGCCCAGCGGGGTGAGCGTGGCCTGCCCGTCGCCGTAGGTGAGCGCGCCGACGGAGGCGAGGGCCCCCAGCGCCCAGTCGAGCAGCGGGGCGAGGGGGGCCGGCGGGGCGGACCGCGCGGCCTCGGACGGCGCGGTGTGCGGCGGGGTCCCGGCCCCGGTGTCCGGCGCGGAGGTCAGGGGCCGGGCGGGTTCGAGGTGCGGGTCGTAGGGGACCTCGCAACGTTCGGTGCGCAGCTCGGTGACGCGCTGTTCCAGGAGGTCGAGGAGCTGCGCGACGGGGACGGGGCCCGCGGAGAGCTGGAGGAAGGAGAGCACCTGCGGCATGGCCGAGACGACCTCGGCGACCGCGGCGGCTTCGTGCCCGTCGGGTTCCGGGCAGGCGAGCGACCAGGCGTCGAAGAGGGCGACCCAGCCGCGCAGCACCGCGCTGTCGTCGCGGTCCCAGGCCCGCAGCCGCCAGCCGGGGCGGGCGTTGCCGCCGTGCACCTCGATGAGTCCGGCGAGGCGGGCGGTGTCCCACTCGGCGCGGACCTGAGCGGAGGTCAGGCCCAGGTCGTCCGCCGCCTGTCGGGCGGTGCCGGCGGAGAGGGTGGCCTTGCCGTCGGCGGTCGCGCCGGCCCGGCCGGGCCCGAGGGCGGCGTCGGCCCAGCGGGCGACGCGGGCCGCCCCGGCCAGGCCGGAGCGCGCCATTCTGGCCAGCTCCGCGGGTGCCGGGGTGCCCTCCGGGGGGCGCGGGGCGGGGCGGCGCGAGCGCCGCTGGTTCACGGCTCGGGGGGCGGCGGCCAGGGGTCGCGGGCGGACGAGTCGAAGCCTGGAGTCGCGCGGGATACGGGACGTCACGGGTGCAGTCTTCCGGTTGACGGTCCGAAAACCCAAACGGAATGTCACGGCGGGCAATGGAGAAGGCCAAGGCAGGCGCCCGGAAGGGCGTCGGCACCCGGGGGAACAGGCCGTCCCCGCGAGCAGAACCGGAACCTTCGGCACGGCCCTCGCGGCAGGGTGGCGGCGGGGGCCTGAGGACGTCCGGTCGGCCTGGGCCGCCGCGGGCGTGCGGGACGGTCGGGGCGCCCGACGCGCCCGGGGACCGACGGTGCCGGAGCGGCCGGGGGCGGCAACCGGGCGCCCTCGTCAGGGCGACGCCTCCGGACGCCGCAGGGCGCCGTCGGCGGCCGCCTCCGGCCCGGGGCCCGGTAGGAGTCGGGGCGGCGTCGGCCCGCCGTGCTCCCACCCGGTGCCCCGGCGGAGGGCCGGGGCTTCCCGGCCCTCCGGGGTTCACATCAAGGGGGTCAGGAAGCGGCGCAGGGCTTCCTCGTAGCCCTTGGGGTCGGCGTTCCACATGGCGCCGTGGGGGGCCTCGCGGACCGTGTGGAGGGCGATGAGGTTGGGGCGGCGCTCGGCCAGGCGGCGGGAGAAGCGCCAGGGCGCCACCTCGTCGCCCGGCCCGTGGAAGATCAGCGTGGGGGCGGTGAGCCGCGCCGGGTCGGTGGTGTCGGCGAGCCGGTCGGCGTACAGGCCCGTGCGTCCCTGGGCGGCGCGCACCGCGAGCGGCAGCAGGGGGCCCGGGGTGTGCCGTGCCCTGGCCAGGGCACGCAGGGTCGCCTCCCAGTCGAGCACGGGCGAGTCCATGATCAGCCCGGAGACGCGGTCGCGCAGCTCCGAGTGGAGGGCCGCGCGCAGCGCCATCGTGGCGCCGATGGACCAGCCGTGCAGGACGACGCGCTGGGCGCCGTGGTCGACGGCATAGCGGATCGCGGCGTCCAGGTCGCGCCACTCGGTCTCGCCGAGGTGGTTCAGGCCGTCCGCCGGGCGGGGGGCGCCGAGGTCGCCGCGGTAGGTGACGTCCAGCACCGGGAAGTGTCTGCGGTGCAGGAACTTCATGATGTTCAGGGGGTGTTCGCGGGTGGCGCCCAGGCCGTGCACGGTGATCACCCAGGTCTCGCGGACGCCGGGCACGAACCAGGCGGGCAGCGGGCCGAGTTCGCCGGGTACGTCGATGTCGGCGTGGTCGAGGCCGAGGGCGGAGCCGGGGTCGCCGACGTACAGGTTGGGCGTCAGCCAGACCCGGTCGCGGGGGTGCAGCAGCCCGTGGGTGACGCGTTCCAGGCGGCGTACGACGGTGTCCGGCAGGTGCGGGGCGCCTTGCAGGACGGGACCGACGACGGCGTGGGAGCCGTCGCCGGCCAGGCCGTAGGTGCCCGGGCGCAGCGAGGCCAGGTCCCGGGTGAGGGTGATCTGCCCGGCGGCCGTGCCGTGCACGGTGAGCCGGGGCTCGGTGGGCAGGGGCCGGCCAGGAGGTGCCTTGAGCGCGGCGTCGCTGGCGAGCCGGCCGGCGGCGACGCTCGCCGCGCCGGCCGCCAGGGCCGCGGTGACGGCCGCGGCCGTCGCTTTGACTGTGCGCACGGGTCCAGTGTCCTGGCGTACCGGGTCACCGGCCAGCGGAAGGAACGGTCGGGGTGACATGCCCGTGCGAGTTCCAGAAACGGCGGCCTTCATCCCTGCCGCGGTCGTCAGGCTTCCGGCCGGAGCTCCGGCCGGCCGTATCCGCGCAGCCGTTCCTCCGCCCGTGCCAGCTCTTCCGGGGAGAGCAGGGAGGGGGTCAGGCCGGGGACCGAGGAGGCGGTCAGCCACAGGCGGCACATCCACTCCAGCTGGGCGGTGCGGTCGTACGCCTGGTCGAGGGTGGCGCCGTGGGTGAGGGTGCCGTGGTTCCGCAGCAGGCAGCCGGAGCGGTCGGCGAGGGCGCGCAGCACGTGCGCGGCCAGTTCCTCGGTGCCGTAGGTCGCGTAGGGGGCCACGCGCACCGGGCCGCCGAGGGCGCCGGCCATGTAGTGGATCAGCGGCAGTTCGGGGACGAGCGTGGAGACGGCCGTGGCGTGCACGGCGTGGGTGTGGACGACTGCGCCTGCGGAGGTGGAGCGGTGGACGGCGAGGTGCATGGGCAGCTCGCTGGTCGGCAGCAGGGTGCCGAGCACCTGCCGGCCGTCGAGGCCGACGCCGGTCACGTCGTCCGGCGTGAGCCGGTCGTACGGGACGCCCGACGGCGTGACCAGGACGGTGTCCCCCACTCGCACGGACACGTTGCCGGAGGTGCCGACGACCAGTCCGTCCGCCACGGTGCGGCGGGCGGTGGCCACCAGGTCGCGCCACGCGCGGCGCTCGTCTTCCCGGGGCTCGCGTGGCGCTCGGGGCTCGTGTGACTCCTGGCGCTCAGGGGGCTCATGGGACCACTCGGAGGGCTCACGGGACCCGCGTGACCCCTGCGGCCCGCGCACCGCCTGTGCTTCCCGCGGCTCCCGCGCGTCCCTCGTGTTTCCTGTGTCCCGCTGCTGTTCGGCCATGCGGCGATCCTGCCAGCCGTCTGCCGGAGCGCCGGGCCGCCCGGCCCGCGGACGGGAGGGAAGCCAGGAGAACCGGACACCGCCGCGACCGTCCCAGTTCATCTTCCGTTCACCCGGGTTACCTACGTTCGACGAGCCAATGACGCTCGAACGATTGCCTGGGTAAATGGAAAGCTTCTCGCTGATCCTCGCGATTGTGGTGGTTACCGCACTCGCGTTCGATTTCACGAACGGTTTCCACGACACCGCCAACGCGATGGCCACCACCATCTCCACCGGCGCACTCAAGCCCAAGGTCGCGGTGGCCATGTCCGCCGTGCTCAACCTGGTGGGCGCGTTCCTCTCCGTCGAGGTCGCCAACACGATCTCCAAGGGTCTCGTCGACGAGACCGGCATCCGCCCCGAGGTCATCTTCGCCGCACTGGTCGGAGCGATCCTCTGGAATCTGCTGACCTGGCTGGTCGGACTCCCGTCCAGCTCCTCCCACGCCCTCCTGGGCGGTCTGATCGGCGCCACCATCGCCTCGGCCGGCGTCGGCGCCGTGCACGGCGACGTCCTGATCACCAAGGTCATGCTCCCGGCGGTCGCCGCCCCCGTCGTGGCGGGCGTCGCCGCGGTGGCCGCGACCCGGCTGTCGTACACGATCGGCCGGAAGACGGAGGGCAAGGCGGCCGAGAAGGGCCACCGGGTCGGACAGATCGCCTCTGCCGGGCTCGTCTCGCTGGCGCACGGCACCAACGACGCGCAGAAGACGATGGGCATCATCACCCTCGCCCTGATCGCCGGCGGCGCCATCGCCCCCGGCTCCAACCCTCCCACCTGGGTCATCCTCTCCGCGGGCCTCGCCATCGCGCTGGGCACCTACATCGGCGGCTGGCGCATCATCCGCACCATGGGCACCGGCCTGACCGACCTCCAGCCGCAGCAGGGCTTCGCCGCCCAGACCAGTGCGGCGGCGGCCATCCTGGCCTCCTCCCACCTGGGCTTCTCGCTCTCCACCACCCATGTGGTGTCGGGCTCGGTGATGGGCGCGGGCCTCGGCCGCAAGGGCGGCGTGGTCCGCTGGTCCACCGCGGGCCGCATGGCCGTCGCCTGGGTGCTCACCCTGCCGGCCGCGGCGGTGGTCGGCGCGGGCGCGGAGGCCGTCACCGGCCTCGGTGACTGGGGCACCGCGCTCGTCGCCGTGTTCCTGGTGGCCGCGAGCGCAGCGATCTGGAAGATCTCCCGCCGCCAGGTCGTCGACCACACGAACGTCGCCCCGGCCACGCCCGCCACGGGCGCGACCGCGGCCGAGGAGCCGGCCGGTGTGGTGACCCAGGCGATCGCCGCCGTCTCCCCGCCTCCGGCGGCACCTGTGCCGGACGGCCTGACGGCCACCATCCCCGCTCCGGCGTCCGCGCTCGGCGCGGTGCCGGCGCCTCCCGCGAGCCCGGCGACGGCGGCGTCCCCGCCCGCCGCGGCGGTCTGACGCCCGCCCCTCCACCCGGTTATCGAGCATCGAGAAAGCAGCTTCGACATGAAGATCGACTGGGCAGCCCTCGGCTCCGTCTTCGGCGTCAGCCTCGTGGTCACCGTCGGCCTGGTGGCCCTGTTCACCCTCGGCATCGCGGGCCTGTCCCGCCGGGAGGCGGCGTCGACCCGCGGCGATTCGGCCGCGGCCGCGACCGCCGGCGCGTATGCGTGTTTCGCCCTGTGTGCGGCAGCCGTCGCCTACGGAATCTCCCTGATTCTGGGCTGACAACGATTCTGGGCTGACGAGAGGAAACGCCCTGGCCACAGGGGGCGCGTGGTCACGCCTCGCACCTTCTGCACCAACCCCCGTAAGCCCTTCTGGGGCGCTTACGGGGGTTTTTGCCGCATTCGGCTCGCCTTCGGGAGCTCAACCGAGAGGCGTCTTCCTCGCTTCACCGCGCGGAAAGAGGCCGAAAGCAGCCGTTTCAAGTCACTGACCGTGTGTCAGGGCTATGAGCCTCGGCACACCACCCCACCGCAGGTCAACGGCAAGTTGACGGCTGTTCCGGAGGCGTGGTGGACTTCCGGGGCCATGTACGGCGGCAGAAGAGGAAGCCGGTGCGAATCCGGCGCGGTCCCGCCACTGTCACCGGGGACGAACACCCCCGGGAGCCAGGAACTCTCTCCGCCGGTCTCGTCGAACCAGGGCGCGGACACCCTGAGTGAGGACCCATCGCCATGCGCGGCTGCCGACCGAGGTTCATCAGCGACTTCCTGACCGACCCCGCGGCCGGCTGACCCAGTGGGTGCCGATCGCGTCTTCGCGTACGGTGCCGCCGCCGGCCTCCTCGGTGACCTGCTCCTCGGCGATCCCCGCCGTGGGCATCCGGTCGCCGTGTTCGGGCGGGCCGCGGGCGCCGTGGAACGTGTGCTGTGGCGGGACCACCGCGGACGGGGCGCGCTCCACACCGCAGTGTGCGCCGGTGGCGCCGTCGCACTGGGGGCCGCCGCGGCCCGCGCCGTCCGCTCCTCCCCCACCGGCTCCGTCCTGCTGACCGGCGCCGCCACCTGGGCCGTCGTCGGCGGTACTTCGCTCGCCCGCGAGGCGGGCGCCATCGGGCGGGCGCTCAGGTCGGGTGACGTCGAGGCCGCCCGGGCGCGGCTGCCGCACCTGTGCGGGCGCGATCCGCAGGCCCTGGACGCCGACGGGATCGCCCGCGCGGTCGTCGAGTCGGTCGCCGAGAACACCTCGGACGCGGTGGTGGGTGCGCTCACCTGGGGCGCCCTCGCGGGCGTGCCGGGCCTCCTCGGCTTCCGGGCCGTCAACACCCTGGACGCCATGGTCGGTCACAAGTCACCGCGGTACCGGCGCTACGGGTGGGCCTCCGCCCGGCTCGACGACGTGGCGGGCTGGCCCGGTGCCCGGCTGACCGCTGTCCTGGCCACCGTGGCAGGGGGCGACCCGCGGGGGGCCGTACGGGCCTGGCGCGCCGACGCCGCCCGGCATCCGAGTCCCAACGCGGGGCCGGTGGAGGCGTCCTTCGCGGGGGCGCTCGGTGTGCGCCTGGGCGGCACGTTGTCGTACGGGGGGCGGGTGGAGCACCGGCCGGTGCTCAACGGCCGAGGGCGCGCCGTCCAGGTGGGCGACGTCGACCGGGCCGTACGGCTCTCACGGCGCGTGAGCTGGCTCGCGCTCGGCACGTGCGCCGCCGCGAAGCTGCTGTGCAACCGTCTGACGAAGGGACGTACGTCATGAGCAGCGGTCGGGGCGGCGGTCTGCTCGTCGCCGGGACCACCTCCGACGCCGGGAAGAGCGTCGTGACCGCCGGGATCTGCCGGTGGCTGGTGCGACAGGGCGTCAAAGTGGCGCCGTTCAAGGCGCAGAACATGTCCCTCAACTCGTTCGTCACGCGGGAGGGCGCCGAGATCGGGCGGGCGCAGGCCATGCAGGCGCAGGCCTGCCGGATCGAGCCGACCGCGCTGATGAACCCGGTGCTGCTCAAGCCGGGCGGCGAGCAGAGCAGCCAGATCGTGCTGCTGGGCCGGCCGGTGGGCGAGATGAGCGCCCGCGGCTACCACGGCGGACGCCAGCGGCAGTTGCTGGGGACCGTCCTGGACTGCCTGACCGAGCTGCGGGACGCCTACGACGCGGTGATCTGCGAGGGGGCGGGCAGCCCGGCCGAGATCAACCTGCGCCGGACCGACATCGTCAACATGGGGATCGCACGGGGCGCCGGGCTGCCCGTGGTCGTCGTCGGCGACATCGACCGCGGCGGTGTCTTCGCCTCCTTCTTCGGTACCGTCGCCCTGCTGGCCCCGGCGGACCAGGAGCTGGTCGCCGGGTTCCTGGTCAACAAGTTCCGGGGTGACGTCTCGCTGCTGGAGCCCGGCATCGACATGCTGCGCGGGCTCACCGGCCGGCGGACGTACGGGGTGCTGCCCTTCCGGCACGGGCTCGGCATCGACGAGGAGGACGGCCTGAGGGTGTCACTGCGGGGCGCCGTACGGGAGTCCGCGGTCGCGCCGCCGGTCGGTGAGGACGTGCTGCGGGTCGCCGTCTGCGCCCTCCCCCTGATGTCGAACTTCACCGACGTGGACGCGCTGGCCGCCGAACCGGGCGTGGTCGTGCGGTTCGTGGACCGGCCCGAGGAGCTGGCCGACGCCGACCTCGTGGTGGTCCCGGGCACCCGGGGCACCGTACGGGCGCTGGACTGGCTGCGGGAGCGGGGCCTCGCCGGCACGCTGCGGCGCAGGGCGGCCGAGGGGCGGCCGGTGCTCGGGATCTGCGGCGGCTTCCAGGTGCTCGGCGAGCACATCGAGGACGAGGTCGAGAGCCGTCGCGGGCACGTCGACGGGCTCGGCCTGCTGCCGGTACGGGTCCGGTTCGCCGCCGGCAAGACCCTCGCCCGGCCGGTGGGCGAGGCCCTCGGCGAGCGGGTCGAGGGGTACGAGATCCACCACGGGGTCGCCGAAGTCACCGGCGGTGAGGCGTTCCTGGACGGTTGCCGGGTGGGGCCCGTCTGGGGCACGCACTGGCACGGTTCGCTGGAGTCGGACGGTTTCCGGCGGGCGTTCCTGCGGGAGGTCGCCTCGGCCGCGGGCCGTCGTTTCGTGCCCGCGCCCGGCACGTCGTTCGCCGCGCTGCGCGAGGAGCAGCTGGACCGGCTCGGCGATCTGGTCGAGGAGCACGCGGACACGGACGCGCTGTGGCGGCTCATCGAGTCGGGCGCGCCGCGCGGACTGCCGTTCATCCCGCCGGGGGCACCCGCATGAGCACGGTGCCGCCGTCGGCGACCGCCGGCACCGGCCTGCCGGCGGCCCGCGCCTCGGGTACCTCCTGCCGGACACACCCCGTCCCGCGTGCGGGGTGGCCGGCCCGCGCCGGTCGGCGGCCGTGCGGCGGCACGGCCGCGAGGGTGCCCGGGAGACCGCGCCGACCGCGGACCACCTGTCCGGCCACGACGCCCCGGCGGGCGTGGCCGGCGACCGGATGTACGAGAAGCTCGGCGCGGAGTACGTCTCCGACGCCGGGAACGGAGCTCGAGGGCGACTTGGAGGGCGAGGAGAAGTGAGTACCGCGTTTCCGTTCACGGCCGTCGTGGGTCAGGACGACCTGCGGCTGGCGCTGCTGCTGAACGCCGTCTCCCCGGCGGTCGGCGGGGTGCTGGTGCGCGGTGAGAAGGGCACCGCGAAGTCCACCGCCGTGCGGGCGCTGTCGGCGCTGCTGCCCGCGGTGGACGTCGTCGCCGGGTGCCGTTTCTCCTGCGACCCGGACGCTCCCGACCCCGGCTGCCCGGACGGGCCGCACGAGCCGGGGGCGTTCGAGACGCGGCCGGCGCGGATGGTCGAGCTGCCCGTGGGGGCGTCCGAGGACCGGCTGGTCGGTGCGCTGGACATCGAACGGGCGCTGGCGGAGGGCGTGAAGGCGTTCGAGCCGGGGCTCCTCGCCGACGCCCACCGGGGGATCCTCTACGTCGACGAGGTCAACCTCCTCCACGACCACCTCGTCGACCTGCTGCTGGACGCCGCCGCCATGGGTGCCTCCTACGTCGAGCGCGAGGGCGTCTCCGTACGGCACGCCGCGCGCTTCCTGCTGGTGGGGACCATGAACCCCGAGGAGGGCGAGCTGCGCCCGCAGTTGCTCGACCGGTTCGGGCTGACCGTCGAGGTGGCCGCCTCGCGCGAGCCGGAGCAGCGCGTGGAGGTCGTGCGCAGGCGGCTGGCGTACGACGACGATCCGGCCGCCTTCGCCGCGCGCTGGGCCGACGACGAGGCCGGCGTACGGGCGCGGATCGTGGCCGCGCGGGAGCTGCTTGCGCAGGTGCGGCTCGGCGACGGGGCGCTCACGCAGATCGCGGCGACCTGCGCCGCCTTCGAGGTGGACGGCATGCGCGCCGACATCGTGATGGCGCGTACGGCGACCGCGCTGGCCGCGTGGGCGGGACGCACGGACGTGCTCGCCGAGGACGTGCGGCAGGCGGCGCTGCTCGCGCTGCCGCACCGGCGGCGCCGCAACCCCTTCGACGCCCCCGGACTCGACGAGGACAAACTCGACGACACCCTCCGGGAGTTCGGCGGCGGACCGGAGGACGACGATCCGCACGACGACGGCCCCCATGACGACGGCCCCGGCACGGACGGGCCCGGTGGAGGAGGCGGGCAGCCCGCACCCGACGACGGTGCCCCGCAGGACGGGAGCGGCGCCCTGCGGGACGAGGACGCCGGGCGGCCCGAGGACGAGGAGAGCGGCGGTCGGCCGCAGCCGTCCGGGGCCGGCGCGGGCGAGCAGTCCGCGGTACGGGCCGCGGAGCCGTTCCGCACCAAGGTGCTCAGTGTTCCGGGCCTCGGCGAGGGCGCGGCCGGGCGGCGGTCGCGGGCGCGGACCGAGCACGGGCGGACGACCGGCGCGCGGCGCCCGCGCGGCACGCTGACCAAGCTGCACCTGGCGGCGACGGTGCGGGCGGCCGCACCGCACCAGCGGGCGCGGGGCCGGTCCGGTCCGGGGCTGGTGGTGCGGCGGGACGACCTGCGGCAGGCGACCCGGGAGGGCCGCGAGGGGAACCTCGTGCTGTTCGTGGTGGACGCCTCCGGGTCGATGGCGGCGCGGCAGCGGATGAGCGCGGTGAAGGGCGCCGTGCTGTCCCTGCTGCTGGACGCCTATCAGCGGCGGGACAAGGTGGGGCTGGTGACCTTCCGGGGGACCGCGGCGGACCTCGCGCTGCCCCCCACCTCGTCCGTGGACGCGGCGGCGGTGCGGCTGGAGTCGCTGCCCACCGGCGGGCGTACACCGCTGGCGGCCGGGCTGCTGCGGGCGCACGACGTGCTGCGCGTGGAGCGGCTGCGGGACCCGGCGCGGCGGGCGCTGGTGGTCGTCGTGACCGACGGGCGGGCCACCGGGGGCCCGGAGCCGGTCGCGCTCGCGGAGCGGGCGGCGCGGCTGTTCGCCGCCGAGGGGACGGCGTGTGTGGTCGTGGACTGCGAGTCGGGGCCGGTGCGCCTGGGCCTGGCCGGGCGGCTCGCCGGTGAACTGGGCGGTACGGCGGTGACGCTGGACGAGCTGCGCGCCGACAGCATCGCCGGACTGGTACGGGATGTGCAGGGGACTTCGAGGAGGGCCGCGTAATGCCGCAGGGACAGCCGAGTGTCGTACCGGACGACGGACTGACGACCCGTCAGCGCCGCAACCGGGCGCTGGTGCTCGTGCACACGGGCGTCGGCAAGGGCAAGTCGACCGCCGCGTTCGGGCTTGCGCTGCGCGCCTGGAACCAGGGCTGGCCGATCGGGGTGTTCCAGTTCGTCAAGTCGGCGAAGTGGCGGGTCGGCGAGGAGCGGGCGCTGCGCGTGCTCGGCGACTCGGGCGAGGGCGGCAGCGTCGTGTGGAACAAGATGGGCGAGGGCTGGTCCTGGGTCCAGCGGGACATCCAGGGTGACAACTCGACCAACGAGGCCAAGGCCCGCGAGGGCTGGGAGCAGGTCAAGCGGGACCTGGCCGCCGAGACGTACCGGCTGTACGTGCTCGACGAGTTCGCCTACCCGCTGCACTGGGGCTGGATCGACACCGCCGAGGTCGTGCAGGTGCTGCGCGACCGGCCGGGGACCCAGCACGTGGTGATCACCGGGCGGAACGCGCCCCAGGAACTGGTCGACTTCGCCGACCTCGTCACCGACATGTCCAAGGTCAAGCACCCGATGGACGCGGGGCAGAAGGGCCAGAGGGGCATCGAGTGGTGACGCCGTGGTGACCTCCTCCTCGCCGTCCGCGCCCCGGCCGGCGCCCTCCCCCGCCGCCGTGCCCCGGCTGGTCGTCGCCGCGCCCGCCTCGGGCAGCGGCAAGACCACCGTCGCCACGGGGCTGATGGCCGCGCTGGCCCGGCGGGGGCTCGCCGTGTCCCCGCACAAGGTCGGCCCGGACTACATCGACCCGGGGTACCACTCGCTCGCCACCGGGCGGGTGGGGCGCAACCTGGACGCCTACCTGTGCGGGCCGGACCTGGTCGGGCCGTTGTTCCTGCACGGCGCGCGCGGGTGCGACATCGCCGTCGTCGAAGGCGTCATGGGGCTGTTCGACGGGGCGGCGGGGCAGGGCGAGCTGGCCTCCACCGCGCAGGTGGCGAAGCTGCTGCGGGCGCCGGTGGTGCTCGTGGTCGACGCCTCCTCCCAGTCGCGGTCGGTGGCGGCGCTGGTGCACGGGTTCGTGTCGTGGGACCCGCAGGTGCGGATCGGCGGCGTGATCGTGAACAAGGTCGCCTCGGACCGGCACGAGGCGCTGGTGCGGGAGGCGCTGGAGTCGGTCGGGGTTCCGGTGCTGGGGGTGCTGCGGCGGGCGCCGCAGGTGGACACGCCGTCGCGGCACCTGGGACTTGTGCCGGTCGCCGAGCGGCGGGGCGCCGCGGTGGAGGCGGTCGCGGCGATGGCGGCGCAGGTGGAGGCGGGGTGCGATGTCGCCGCGCTGGTGGCGCTGGCGGGGAGCGCGGGGACGTTGTCGGGTGCGGCCTGGGACGCGGCCGAGGTGGTGGGGGTCTCGCCCCCGGCGCCCCTTCCCGCCCCGGACCCGGGGGCCGGCGCCCCCGGAGCCCCGCTTCGGCCCGGACGGCCCCGTCCTCAGGTTCTCCCCCACTCTTCGAGCGGGGGGTGCCCCCAGGACGGGCTGACAGACGCCGGTCAGGGGACACCGGTGAGGGTCGCCGTCGCCGGCGGGCCCGCCTTCACGTTCTCCTACGCCGAGCACACGGAGCTGCTGTCCGCCGCCGGTGCCGACGTCGTCCCCTTCGATCCGCTGCGGGACGAGGAACTGCCCGAGGGGACCCGCGGTCTGGTCATCGGGGGCGGGTTCCCGGAGGTCTACGCCGCCGAGCTGTCCGCCAACGAACCGCTGCGCGAGGCCGTCGGCGACCTCGCGCGCGCCGGTGGCCCGGTCGCGGCCGAGTGCGCCGGGCTGCTGTACCTGTGCCGGGAGCTGGACGGGAAGCCGATGTGCGGGGTGCTGGACGCCTCCGCGCGGATGAGCGGGCGGCTGACTCTGGGCTACCGGGACGCCGTGGCCGTGAGTGACAGTGTGCTCGCGCAGGCCGGGCAGCGGATGCGGGGGCACGAGTTCCACCGGACGGTCGTGGAACCGGGCGCCGGCGCCGCCCCCGCCTGGGGGCTGCGGACGCCCGTCCGGCGGGTCGAGGGGTTCGTGCAGGACACCGTGCACGCGAGTTACGTGCACACGCACTGGGCCGCCGCGCCCGGTGTCGCCCGTCGCTTCGTGGAGAGGTGCCGGACGTCGTGAACGGCAGGCCGGCCGGCGCGGGCGCCTGGGACGCCGCCGGGGAGCGGGCGCGGGCGGGCGATACGGTCGAGGCGCCGCGCGAGGGCGGGCGGATCGGTGCCGCCGTGCGAGGGCCGGCGCCGGCGCTGTCGCAGGAGCCGGTCCGGCCGGCCGCCGCGCTGCCCTGCCCGTCGACGCGCATCGCGCCGGCCCGGCGCGCGGGCGGGCGGGGCGGCAGGCCGTGAGTCCCGTGTGCGGGCTCCGCGCGCGGTCGCGCTCAGGCCGCCAGGCCCACCACCAGCCAGATGAAAGCGGCGCCCGCGATCGTGCACAACAGGGTCGAGCGGGCCGGGTGCTCGTGGTGGGCCTCGGGCAGGATCTCGGCGGCGGCGAGGTAGAGCAGTACGCCGCCGAACAGGCCGAGGTAGCCGCCGAGGAACCATTCGGGGATGCGGACGAAGGCCGTCGAGGCGGCGCCCACCACGGGGGCCAGCGCGTCCGCGACGAGCATCGCCACCGCCTTGCGGCGGGCGTTGCCGTAGAGGCTGGTGAGGGTGAAGGTGTTGAAGCCGTCCGCGAAGTCATGGGCGATGACCGCGAGGGCGACGGCGGCGCCCATGCCACCGCCGACCTGGAACGCGGCGCCTATCGCCACGCCGTCCATCGCACTGTGGCCGACCATGGCGGCCGCCGCCGTGAGGCCGACCTCGGGGGCGCGGTGCTGATGGTGTTCGTCGCCGCCGTGCGCGGCCTGCCGGGCGGCCAGCAGGCGCTCCACCAGGTGGGCCAGCAGGAAGCCGGCCACGAAGAGCAGCAGGGCCGCGGGTACGCCGAACACCTCCCGGCCCACCGCGCGCAGTGCCTCGGGCAGCAGGTCGAGACCGACCACACCGAGCATCAGGCCGCCGGCCAGTCCGAGGACCAGATGGCGGCGGTCGGTGACCCGCTGTGCCGTCCAGCCGCCGGCCAGCGTCATCAGGAACGCGCCGAGCGCGACGAAGACCGCCATGTGCCCTTGCTATCCGATCACCCCCCGATCGCGCACATCCGGCCATGGCCCGACCCCCGCACACCATGACATTCCGTACGAGAGGACCCGTCCCCATGGTCGATGCCCTCACCGCCGAGGTGACCTTCGCCGGTGCCGGTCCCGGCGCCGCCGACCTGCTGACGTTCCGCGCCGCGCGCGCGATCGCCGGGGCCGACGTCGTGACGCAGGCGGCCGGCCTCGCCCGGGCCGACGCGCTCGGACACGCCCGCGAGGGCGCGGACACCGTGGACGTGGCGGCGACGCCGGTGCCGCCGGGCGAGGAGGTGTGCGAGTCCGGCCGGCACGGCGCCGCCCCGGCCGTCCTCCCGCCGGCGGCCCGCAGCGGCCGGCGGGTGCCGGAACCGCTGGGCAACTGCCCGGCCCGCGGGGCCCTGCGCGCGCGGGGGGCGAGTTCGTGATCACGGTCATCGGCACGGGTACGGGGGCGCCTGCGGACAGCGGGGCGCTCGACGGCGCCGACCTCGTCGTGGGCGGACGCAGGCACCTGGAGGCCGTACGACTGCCGGAAGGCGTCCGTCGGGTCGTGCTGGGGCCGCTTCCGCCCGCCCTCGACGTGATCGAGCGGTACACCGGTGCGGGGCGGCGCGTGGTCGTGCTCGCCTCGGGAGATCCGGGGTTCTTCGGGATCGTACGGGCGCTGGCGGAACGGTTCGGTGCCGGGGCGCTGGAGGTGCGGCCGGGGGTCTCCTCCGTCGCCGCCGCCTTCGCGCGCGCCGGGCTGCCGTGGGACGACGCCGTGGTGGTCAGCGCGCACGGACGGGAGCTGCGGACGGCCGTCAACGTGTGCCGGGCCCGGCCGAAGGTCGCCGTGCTGACCGGGCCGGGCGCCGGGCCCGCCGAGCTGGGGGCCGCGCTGGCCCGTACCCCGTCCGGCGAGCGGGTGCTGGTGGTGGCGACGGCGCTGGGCGACCCCGCCCGCGAACGCGTCGAACGGGTCACGCCCGCCGAGGCCGCCGCCCGGGACTGGGGGACGGCCGTGAACGTGGTGCTCTGCCTGGACGAGGAGCGGGCCCTCGGTCCCATGCCGACGCTCGCCGGGCCCGAGGCGCCCGGCGCGGGCTGGGCGCTGGAACAGGACGCCTTCGCGCGCCGTGAGGCGGGCGTCACCACGGTGGAGGTGCGGGCGCTGGCCCTGGCCCGGCTCGGTCCGCGCCCGGGCGACCTGGTCTGGGACGTCGGCGCCGGGACGGGCCCGGTGGCCGTGGAGTGCGCCCGGTTCGGTGCGGCGGTCGTCGCGGTCGAGGAGGAGGCGGACGGCGCCGCACGGGTGCGGGCCGACGCCGCCGCCCGCGGGGTGGACGTCGCGGTCGTGCAGGGGGCGGCGCCCGGGGCGCTGTCCGGGCTCGCCGACGATCCCGACGCCGTGTTCGTCGGGGAAGGGGGCGGGGGCCGGGGCGGGGACCTGCCGGTCGTCGTCAGCGCCTGCGCGCGCCGCGCCCGGCGGACCGTGGTCGTCGCCCTCGCCGCCCCCGACCGGGTGCCGGCCGTCCGTCAGGCACTCACCGACGCCGGTCTGACCTGCGACGGCGTGGTGCTCCAGGCGTCCCGGCTCGCGCCGCAGCCGCCGGAGGAGGTGAGCCGGCCGGCGGCGGACCCCGTTTTCCTGCTGTGGGGCGTACGGCCCCCGGCGGCCGGGTCCGTACCCGGGTCCCGATCCGGGGCCGCGGCCGCCTCCCGGTCCGGGTCCGGGTCCGGGTCCGGGTCCGGGTCCGGGTCCGGGTCAGAAGGATTCGACCGGTGATCGGCCTCATGTCCGCGGGCGTGGCGGGGGCGGTGGCATGCGGCCGGCTCGCCGCGGCGTGGCCGGAGCGTGCCCGGACCCACGCCGGAGGCGTCACGGAGGCCGTACGGGCCGCCGTCGCCGAGTGCGAACAGCTCGGGTGCCCCCTGGCCGCGGGCGCGGTGGCCGGGCTGGTCGAGCCGCTGCCCGGCGGGCACGACGGCGGCGCCGGCGTCCTCGCCGACGCGGTCGCCGCCGTGCCGGGAACGGCTTGGGTGGTGACGACCGCGACGGACGCCGTGGGCGCGGCCGGGTTCCTCGTCCGGCTGCCGGTGGAAGGGGATGTGGCCGGGGTGTCGCGGGCGCTGCTGGACCGTGAGCCGGTGGCCCTCGCCGCCGAGGTGCCGTGGTCGCTGCCCGTGCTGCCCCCCGCGCCCGGGGGAACGGCGGCGGAGTACGCCGTCCGGGTGACGGACCGGGCGCTCGCGCCGGGCGGGCGGGAGGTGGTCCCCAGGCCGCGGTCCCTCGTCGTCGGGGTGGGCGCCTCCACCGGAGCGCCGGCCGACGAGGTGCTGGGGCTGATCGAGGGCACGCTGCGGGACGCGGGACTGTCCGCGCGCGACCTCGCCCGGCTGGCCACCGTGGACACGAAGGCGACCGAGCCCGGCGTCGTCGCGGCGGCCGAACGGCTGGGGGTGCCCCTGGTGACGTACTCCGCAGGGGAGCTGGCCGGGGTGGCGGTGCCCAACCCGTCCGCCGCGCCGCTCGCCTCCGTCGGCACCCCGTCGGTCGCGGAGGCCGCCGCGCTCGCCGGCGGCGGCGAACTCCTCGTACCCAAACGGAAGTCGCGGCGGGCGGACGGGCGTCCGGCCATGGCGACGTGCGCGGTCGTACGGCGGCCCGTGCGCGGGCGGCTCGTGGTGGTCGGCCTCGGGCCCTGCGCCGGGAACGCGACCGTGCTGCCGGCCGGGCCCGGCTCGACCGACCCGGACGCCGGCGCCGAGGTGTCCAGGGCGGCACGGCCGCTGTGGGAGGGGCGCGGGTGCGCGGGCGTGGAGACCGCGGTCCTGCCCGACGGGGTCCGGCGGCAGACCTCTGAGCAGGCGGCTGCGCACCCGGAGGCCGAGGCGCGCCGGCCGCACTGTCACCCGGAGAGCGAGGCGCGCCGGCCGCACTTCCCCCCGGACGAGGACGGACGGCACGGGCACCACCACCACGAGCACCTCCCTTCTGAGGGGCACAGGCATCCGCATGCGCAGTGAGGACCACCAGATGGCGTACCAGGACGGCGGGCACGACCTGCGGCACCACGGCGACGCGGAGGTGCGGGACGACGGTTCCGCGCTGGTCGATCTCGCCGTGAACGTGCGCACCGGCACCCCGCCCCCGTGGCTGCGGGAGCGGATCGCCGACTCGCTGGGCTCGCTGGCCGCCTATCCGGACGGGCGGTCCGCGCGGGCCGCGGTGGCCGCCCGGCACGGGCTGCCGGTGGAGCGGGTGCTGCTGACGGCGGGCGCGGCGGAGGCGTTCGTGCTGCTGGCGCGGGCGTCGGGGGCGCGCCGGCCGGTCGTCGTGCATCCGCAGTTCACGGAGCCGGAGGCGGCGCTGCGGGACGCGGGGCACCGCGTGGACCGGGTGCTGCTGCGCGAGGCGGACGGCTTCCGGCTGGACCCGGCGGACGTCCCCGAGGACGCGGACCTCGTCGTGGTCGGCAACCCGACGAATCCGACCTCGGTGCTGCATCCGGCGGCGGTCCTCACTCAACTGGCGCGGCCGGGGCGGACGTTGGTGGTCGACGAGGCGTTCATGGACGCGGTGCCGGGCGAGCGGGAGGCGCTGGCCGGGCGGACCGACGTGCCCGGCCTCGTGGTCCTGCGCAGCCTGACCAAGACCTGGGGTCTGGCCGGGCTGCGGATCGGGTACGTGCTGTCCTGCCCGGAGACCGTCGCCGCACTGGAGCGGGTCCAGCCGCTGTGGCCGGTGTCCAGTCCGGCGCTGGCCGCGGCCGTGGCCTGCGTGGAGCCGCGGGCGCTGGCGGAGGCGGCGCACGCGGCGCACCGGATCGCGGCGGACCGGGCCCACCTGGTGGCGGGCCTGGCCTCCTTCGCCGAGCGCGGGGTGCGGGTGGCCGGGCCCGCCGAGGGCCCGTTCGTGCTGGTGCGCGTGGCCGGGGCGGTGGAGGTACGGCGGCGGCTGCGCGCGCTGGGGTACGCGGTGCGGCGCGGGGACACGTTCCCGGGGCTGGGGGAGGATTGGGTGCGGGTGGCCGTGCGGGGGCGGGGGGTGACGGAGGGGTTCCTGGACGCGCTGGACACGGCGCTGGACGCCGTGCCGGGTGCCGCGTCGGGTGCGGTACCGCGCGCCGCGTCGCGCTCCGTGCCCGGCCGGCCGGGCACGGAGCACACGCCGGGCTGATCTCCCCAGGCCCTTGGCCCTTGGGCCGCCCGAACGCCCGTGCCCGCGCCCGCGCCTGAGGCCGTGTCCGTGCCCCGGGGCCCGTGGCGCGGGCGCGGGCGCGCCGGCTCAGCCCCTGCGCCTGCGGGTCAGCGCGACCGCTCCCCCGCCGACGGCCAGCAGCACCGCCGAGCCCGCCGCGAGGTAGGGCGTCAGGGAACTGCCTCCGGTCTCCGCCAGGTTCGCGTCCGCGGCCTTCGTGGGCCTGGCGGACGGCGTCGGGTCGACGGCCTCGGTGGCGGCGGCGCCCTGGGGCTCCGGGTGCGCGGCGGGGGTGGTGGCGGGCTGCGGTGACTCCTCGGGGGCCGCGGGGGACTCGCAGGTCGCCCGGGCGAGGGTGAGCGTGCCCTCGACCTCCGCCACGTTGAGCTTGAGCGGGTTGACGGAGATCTTGAGCCGCAGGGCCGTCGCCGCGGCCGTACGGGAGGCCGTCTCGTGCTGGGACAGGTCGAGGCGGACCTCGCCCACGGCCGGGACCCGCACGCGGGTCGCGCCCCCCGCCAAGAGCGTCACCTTCTTGCCGAGCACCGTCACGGCGCCCAGGACGTCGCTGGTGGCGACCGGCGGCTTGCCGGCCGCGCAGGTCGCCCTGGCGGTGACCTGGTCGACCTCGATGACGGACAGCAGGGGCAGACCGGGCACGTGGACGCGGGCGTGGGCGAGGTCGACGCTGCCCTCGGCCCTGTCCGCCGAGACCGTCGCGTCCGCCTTCGCCACGTCGGCGCGCAGCACGCTGAACGGCTTGCCGCCGTCGACTCCGTCGAGGTGGGCGCCGAGCGCGGTCTCCCGGGCGCTCGCCGGTGCCTGGACCTCGTCGAGGGAGAGGGCGAGCGGGACGTTCACCGTCTTGTTGAGCAGGGAAACGTCGAGGTCGGTGCGCAGGACGGAGGCGCTCGCGCGGCCGTGGTCGGCGCTCGCGTGGGCGGAGCCCGCGCCGGCCAGCGTCACGGGGCCTGCGGCCAGGACGGTGGCCGCGGCCGCGGTGACGAGGCGGCGTGCGGGCATGCGGAAGATGTGGCCGTTCACGGTGTGGGACCCCCAGAGAGGATTGCTTGGGACCCGGAAAGAATTACGCACCGAGAGTGAACGGTCAGCGATCCTGGGTGACTTCACTCCTTCGTGGGGTTTCCGTCCTCGTTTTCGATTTGCCCGGTACGGGTGTTCGCCTCTTCCACCCTCCGGTTCCCCTCCCGCGAGCGCCCGCCCGGACGCACCGGCGCGCGCGACGGAGTGCACAACGATCCACACGGGGCGACGGTCACCTTCGGTCAACCCGCCGGACCGGCCGCGGCGACCCCGCCGAGCCCCGTTCCGGCTACGCGACGACGCGGCCGTTCAGGACCACCCGCCGTGGCCCCGCCAGCACCCGTACGTCCGCCCGCGGGTCGGCCTCGTACACCACGAGGTCGGCCGGCGCGCCCTCGTCCAGGCCGGGCCGGCCCAGCCACGACCGGGCGCCCCACGTCGTGGCCGACAGGGCTTCGAGGGCCGGGATGCCGGCGGTGACCAGTTCGGCGACCTCGGCGGCCACCAGGCCGTGCGGCAGCGAGCCGCCCGCGTCCGTGCCGACGTACACCGCGATCCCGGCGTCGTGGGCGGCGCGGACGGTGTCGTAGCGGCGCTCGTGGAGCCGGCGCATGTGCGCCGACCAGCGCGGGAACCTGCTCTCGCCGCCGGCCGCGAGCGAGGGGAAGGTGGCGATGTTGACCAGGGTGGGGACGATGGCGACGCCCCGCTCGGCGAAGAGGGGGATCAGGTCCTCGGTGAGGCCCGTGGCGTGCTCGACGCAGTCGATGCCCGCCTCCACCAGATCGCGCAGGGAGTCCTCCGCGAAGCAGTGCGCGGTCACCCGGGCGCCCAGCCGGTGCGCCTCGGCGATCGCCGCCTCGGCCGCCTCGCGGGGCCAGCAGGCGGACAGGTCCCCGAGGTCGCGGTCGATCCAGTCGCCGACCAGTTTCACCCAGCCGTCGCCGCGCCGGGCCTCCTGGCCGACGTACGCGACCAGGTCCTCGGGTTCGATCTCGTGGGCGTAGTTGCGGATGTAGCGGCGGGTGCGGGCGATGTGGCGGCCGGCCCGGATGATCTTCGGCAGGTCGTCGCGGTCGTCGGTCCAGCGGGTGTCGGAGGGCGAGCCCGCGTCGCGCAGCAGCAGCGCCCCGGCCTCCCGGTCGGTGAGCGCCTGCTTCTCGGAGACGTCCTCGGGTACCGGGCCGTGCGCGTCGAGGCCGACGTGGCAGTGCGCGTCGACCAAGCCGGGCAGCGCCCAGCCCTCGACGGTCCGTACGTCCCGGGCGCCGGGCGGGCGCTCGTAGGAGATCCGGCCGCCCACCACCCACAGTTCGTCACGGACCTGGTCGTCGCCGGGGCCGGCGAGGACCCTCCCCTTCACGTGCAGCACCGCGCCATCGCTCATGCACCGCACCCTAGCCCTGGCGGCCCGGTCGGGGCCGGGCCGGCCGGGAGGCGGGCGCCGGATACTCTCGACTGCGTCGACTCCACCGACCTCGTGACCGAGAAGAGAGCACTGCCGTGACCCACCCCTTCCTGGACCTCGCCCCGCTGAGCGCCGCCCGCTTCGCCTCGATCGAGGACCGGGTGGCACGGCTGCTCGGCACCGCGCAGGACGTCGTGATCACGCAGGGCGAGGCGCTGCTGCCGCTGGAGGGCGCGATCCGGGCGACGGCGGGCCCAGGGACGACGGCGCTGAACGTGATCACCGGGCCGTACGGGCAGACGTTCGGCGACTGGCTGCGCGACTGCGGTGCGACGGTGTACGACCTGTCGGTGCCGTTCCACACGGCGGTGACCGCCGAGCAGGTCCGCGCGGCCTTCGCCGAGCACCCGGAGATCGACTTCGTGTCGCTGGTGCACGCGGAGGCGGCGACCGGCAACACCAACCCGGTGGCGGAGATCGGCGAGGCCGTACGGGAGCAGGGTGCCCTCTTCTACCTGGACGCGGTGGCCTCGATCGGCGCGGAGCCGGTGCTGCCGGACGCGTGGGGCGTGGACCTGTGCGTGATCGGGGCGCAGAAGGCGATGGGCGGCCCCGCCGGGGTGTCGGCGGTGTCGGTCAGCGAGCGCGCCTGGGCCCGGATGGCGGCGAACCCGCGGGCGCCGCGCCGCTCCTACCTGTCCCTGCTCGACTGGAAGGAGCGCTGGATCGACGGCGGCCGCACCACGCTGCTGCACGCCCCGGCCCAGCTCGAGATGCTCGCCCTGGAGGCGTGCGTCGAGCGGATCGAGGCGGCCGGCCTGGACGCCGTGATGGCCCGTCACCGACGTGCCGCCGCGGCGACCCGCGCCGGTGTCCAGGCCCTCGGCGGGGGCCTGGAGCCGTACGTGCACAAGGCGTCCGAGGCGGCCCCGGTCGCGACCACGCTGCGCGCCCCCGCGGGTGTCGCGGCCTCTGACCTGGTGGCCCGCGCCCTCGAGTCGGACCCGGGCCTCCCGCTCGCCGCGGGCGGCGGCCCCCTGGCCAAGGAGATGATCCGGGTCAACCACTACGGCCCGGACGCGACGCCGGAAACCGTCGAGGCGACCCTGACGGCCCTGGCCGCCGCCCTGACCACCGTCTCCGGCACGGCCGTCGACCTCCGGACCGCCCACGACGCCGCCGCCGGCGCCTGGCGGTAGAGCCTGTCCTGGCCGCCCCGCGGGCCCGGACAGGCGCGGGCCCCCGGGCAGAAGCACGGTTGCCGAAGCCGCCACCGGTGCCATGCCGCCCGCATGCCCCCGGACGTTCCGCAGACGCCGCCCGACGGCCGCCCCCTCCCCCTCATGCCGGGCGCGGAACGGCCCGGGCCGGCGAGCCGGCTCGCCTCCACCGCGCCGCCCTGGAGGCGAAGTGCGCCGGGCCGAAGGACACGGGGCGGATCGGCGACGGACCCATGGCGGGGTGCGAGGCCGGCGTGCGGTGGGTTCTCATCCACCTGATCGAGGAGTACACCCGGCACGACGGGCACGCCGGCATTCTGCGGGAGCGGATCGACAAGGTCATCGGGACGTGAAATCAAAGGGGGTAATTCCTGGAATTCAATTCGGGCAGCTGCCCGTCTTCTTCTGCCCCGTTTTCCTATTCCTAAACGCGACGATTCCACGAACACTCGGCGACGTAATTCCAAGGCTGTCACGGGCGCACCGGCAGGGCTACTCCATTGTGATGCACTCCACAATCACACCCGTTTTGTACAGGTAATAACGGGAGCAACCGGGCATCTCACCTCGGTCTCGCGCGACCGCGCGCCCGCGCGATAACACATATGCCCCGGGCATGTAAGGGCGACGGGCGATGCATTTTCCAATTCAGCTCGGTAAGTTCAATTCGCATGACTGCCGCACAAGCAGACCTGCGAACCGACCGCACGGAAATACCGGATGCCGTGTCCATCGAGCGCCCCGCCGTCGCCGACGGCGCCGCTCTGTGGAGGCTCGCCAAGGACTCCGGGACGCTGGACGTGAACTCCTCGTACAGCTATCTGCTGTGGTGCCGCGACTTCGCCGCCACCTCCGCCGTGGCGCGCGACGCCGACGGGGAAGCCGTGGGTTTCGTCACCGGGTACGTGCGGCCCGACCGCCCCGGCACGCTCCTGGTGTGGCAGGTCGCCGTCGACGCCCGCCACCGCGGCCGCGGCCTGGCCGCCCGGCTGCTGGACGCGCTCACCGCCCGCGTCGCCACCGAGAGCGGTCTGACGACCGTCGAGACCACCATCACCCCCGGCAACACCGCCTCCGAACGCCTCTTCGCCTCCTTCGCGGAGCGGCACGGCGCCCGCGTCGAACGCGAGGTCCTGTTCGGGACGGCCGAGTTCCCCGACGGGCCGCACGACCCCGAGGTGCTGCACCGCATCGGCCCCCTCGCCCGCTGAGCTTCCTTCGAGACCCCGCCGCCTCCGCCGAGCCCGCCCGGCCCCGCCGGGCCCCGCGAGCCGCCGGAACCCGCGGACCCCTCCTTCGATCCGCCGACCCGACCGACCTCCCACTCCCCACACACGAGGAGCGATTCGTCGTGACCATCACCCAGCCCGACCTGAGCGTCTTCGAGACCCTGGAGTCCGAGGTGCGCAGCTACTGCCGCGGCTGGCCCACCGTCTTCGACCACGCGCGCGGCAGCCGCATGTACGACGAGGACGGCCACGAGTACCTCGACTTCTTCGCCGGCGCCGGTTCCCTCAACTACGGACACAACAACCCCGTGCTGAAACGGGCGTTGATCGACTACCTGGAGCGCGACGGCGTCACGCACGGACTCGACATGTCCACCGCCGCCAAGCGCCGCTTCCTGGAGACCTTCCAGAACCTGGTGCTGCGTCCGCGCGACCTGCCGTACAAGGTGATGTTCCCGGGCCCGACCGGCACCAACGCCGTGGAGTCCGCGCTGAAGCTGGCGCGGAAGGTGGAGGGGCGCGAGGCCATCGTGTCGTTCACCAACGCCTTCCACGGGATGTCGCTGGGCTCACTGGCCGTGACGGGCAACGCGTTCAAGCGGGCCGGCGCCGGCGTCCCGCTGGTGCACGGCACGCCCATGCCGTTCGACAACTACTTCGACGGCACGGTCCCGGACTTCCTGTGGTTCGAGCGG
This sequence comes from Streptomyces sp. NPDC021356, assembly GCF_040641015.1. NCBI lineage: Bacteria > Bacillati > Actinomycetota > Actinomycetes > Kitasatosporales > Streptomycetaceae > Streptomyces > Streptomyces sp. NPDC021356. Next base: position 86,955 of record NZ_JBFACU010000002.1, read on the forward strand.
CTCCTGGAGGACCAGGGTTCCGGCCTGAACAAGCCCGCCGCGGTGATCGTGGAGACCGTGCAGGGCGAGGGCGGCATCAACGTCGCCCGGCCCGAGTGGCTGCGCGCGCTCAAGGAGCTGTGCGAGCGCCAGGACATGCTGCTGATCGTCGACGACATCCAGATGGGCTGCGGACGCACCGGCGCCTTCTTCTCCTTCGAGGAGTCCGGGATCGTCCCCGACATCGTCACCGTCTCGAAGTCCATCAGCGGCTACGGCCTGCCGATGTCACTGTGCCTGTTCCGGCCCGAGCTGGACGTGTGGGAGCCGGGCGAGCACAACGGCACCTTCCGCGGCAACAACCCGGCGTTCGTCACCGCCACCGCCGCCCTGGAGGCGTACTGGACGGACGGGGCGGCGATGGAGAAGCAGACCCGCACCCGCGGTGAACTGGTCGAGCAGTGGCTGGTCTCCATCACCGAGGAGAACCTCGCCGACGTCAAGGAGTACCGGGGCCGCGGCCTGGTGTGGGGCCTGGAGTTCCACGACAAGGGCCGGGCCGGGCGGGTCGCGCGGCGCGCCTTCGACCTCGGCCTGCTCATCGAGACCTCGGGTCCCGAGAGCGAGGTCGTCAAACTGCTGCCGGCCCTGACCACCACCCCCGAGGAACTGGACGAGGGCATGAGCGCCCTCGCCCGCGCGGTCCGCGAGACCGCCTGACCGGCTTCCGGTGCCCCGCCCCACGGTCCCCGGGGCGGGGCACCGGGAGACCGTATCCATCGAGAAACCCCGCAAGGAGGCACGTACCACCGTGATCGTCCGTTCGTTCAAGGAGATCGAAGGCACCGACCGGCACGTGAAGGCGGCGTCCGGCACCTGGGAGAGCAAGCGCATCGTCCTCGCCAAGGAGAAGGTCGGCTTCTCCGTGCACGAGACGATCCTCTACGCCGGCACGGAGACGTCGATGTGGTATGCGAACCACATCGAGGCCGTCGTCTGCACCAGGGGCGACGCCGAACTGACCGACCGCGAGACCGGGAAGACGTACCACATCACGCCCGGCACCATGTACCTCCTCGACGGCCACGAGCGGCACACGCTCAAGGTCAAGGAGGACTTCCACTGCATCTGTGTCTTCAACCCGCCCGTGACCGGACGGGAGGACCACGACGAGAACGGCGTCTACCCCCTGCTCACCGAGCCCGAGGAGGTGTGAGGAACCCATGACCACCGCCACCGTGAAGGACCTCTACCCGACCCGCGGCGCCACCGAGGTGAGCGTCCCCCGCCAGGACCCGGTCCTCTGGGGCTCCCCGGACACGCCCGGACCGATCGCGGGCGCCGACCTCCAGGCGTTCGAGCGCGACGGGTTCCTCGCCGTCGAGGAGCTGATCGGCGCGGACGAGGTCGCCGTCTACCGGCAGGAGCTGGACCGGCTGGTGGCCGATCCGGCGATCCGGGCCGACGAGCGGTCGATCGTCGAGCCGAAGTCCAAGGAGATCCGCTCGGTCTTCGAGGTGCACCGGATCAGCGAGGTGTTCGCGAACCTGGTGCGCGACCCGCGCGTGGTCGGCCGCGCGCGGCAGATCCTCGGCTCGGACGTGTACGTCCACCAGTCCCGGATCAACGTCAAGCCGGGCTTCGGCGCCAGCGGCTTCTACTGGCACTCGGACTTCGAGACCTGGCACGCCGAGGACGGCCTGCCGAACATGCGGACGGTGTCCGTCTCGATCGCGCTGACCGAGAACCTCGACACCAACGGCGGGCTCATGATCATGCCCGGCTCGCACCGGACGTTCCTGGGCTGTGCCGGGGAGACGCCCGAGGACAACTACAAGAAGTCACTGCAGATGCAGGACGCGGGGACGCCGTCCGACGAGGCGCTGACCGCGCTCGCGGGCGAGCACGGCATCAAGCTGTTCACGGGCAGGGCCGGCTCGGCGACCTGGTTCGACTGCAACTGCATGCACGGCAGCGGCGACAACATCACGCCGTACCCGCGCAGCAACGTCTTCATCGTGTTCAACAGTGTGGAGAACACGGCGGTGGAGCCGTTCGCGGCACCGGTGCGACGCCCCGGCTTCATCGGGGCCCGGGACTTCACTCCGGTGAAGTGACCCGTCGGTGAGCCGGGAAAGGGGCCTCCTCGTGTGAGGCCCCTTTCCCGTGTGGCGGGACCGCGGGAGGGACCCTGCGCGGGCCTCCCGTGTGCGCTCACCCGGCCAGGACGTCCAGCAGGCGGTCCACGTCCGCTTCGGTGTTGTACAGGTGGAAGGCAGCCCGCAGGTTGCCCGCGCGGGCGGACAGTTCGATGCCCGCGCCGCTCAACTCGCCCTGCCGGTCGCCGAGTCCGGGCACGGAGACGATCGGGGCCCCGGGCGCGGCGACCGGCTCGTGGCCCAGGGAGCGCAGTCCGGCGCGGAACCGGTCGGCCAGCGCCAGGTCGTGGGCGCGTACGGCGGCCACGCCCAGCTCCTCCACCAGTTCCAGGGACCGGCGCCCGCCCGCGTAGGAGAAGAGCGCCGGGCTCTCGTCGAACCGGCGTGCCGAGCGGGCGAGTTCGCCGACCGGGCCGTAGCAGCTGTCCCAGGGCCGCTCCCCCGCCACCCAGCCGGCGAACAGCGGCTGGAGGCCGCCGAGGTCCTCGGGGACGACCAGGAAGGTCACGCCCCGGGGGCACAGCAGCCATTTGAAGGCGACGGCGGCGACGTAGTCGTATGCGTCCGCGTCGAGGTCGAGCCACCCGGCGGCCTGGGAGGCGTCGACGTACGTGCGTGCCCCGTGCTCGCGCGCCGCCGCGCGCAGCGCGGGCAGGTCGGCGATCCGGCCGTCCGCCGACTGCGCGGCGCTCACCGCGACCAGCGCCGTCCCCGGCCGTACGGCCTCGGCGAGCTGCTCCAGCGGAACGCTGCGCACCTTCAGGTCGCGGCGCATGTGGAAGGGGTTCACCACGGAGCTGAAGTCGCCCTCGGCGGTGAGGACTTCGGCACCCTCGGGGAGCGAGGCGGCGATGACGCCGCTGTAGACGGCGACGGAGGCGCCGGCGGCCACCCGGTGGTCCGGCACCCGCGCCAGCCGGGCGAAACTCGCGCGGGCGGCCTCCACGTCGGCGAACATGTCGGTCGGCTGCCCGGTGGCCGCCGCCTCCACCGCGGTACGCAGGGCCGCCACCGTACGGGCCGGGAGCAGCCCGAGGCTCGCGGTGTTCAGGTAGGTGTTCTTCGGGGCGAACTCGGCACGGACGAGGCTCTCGAAGGTCTCCATGGGACCACTGTGCGGCCCCGGGAAGTCGAAGTCCATCGCGGATTTCTGCCCGGTTCCTCCAAGGGCCTCTTATGCATGGGCGCTGACCTGGGAGGATGCGCCCCCTGGCGGCGGCCGGGCCGGCCTCAGGCCTGCGGCACCGCGCAGCCGTCCGGCCCGCAGGCCTCGGCGCCGCCGTTCCCGTCCTTGAGCAGGGTCAGCGGTGCGCGGTCGCCCCATGCCTGGGTGAGGGCCTGCCCGAACACCTCGGCGGGCTGGGCGCCGGAGACGCCGTACGTGCGGTCGAGCACGAAGAACGGCACCCCCGTGGCGCCGAGCTGGGCGGCCTCGCGCTCGTCGGCGCGCACCTCGTCGGCGTAGGCGTCCGGGTCGGCGAGCACCGCCCGGACGGCGGCGGCGTCGAGCCCGGCGCCGACGGCCAGCTCGACGAGCCGGTCGTCGCCCTCGGCGAACACGGACCGCTCCTCGGCGAAGTTCGCCCGGTACAGGGCGTCCAGCAGCTCGTCCTGCCTGCCGTGCTCCTTGGCGAGGTGCAGCAGGCGGTGCATGTCGAAGGTGTTGCCGTGGTCGCGGTCGCGGGTGCGGTAGTCGAGCCCCTCGGCGGCGGCCTGGGCGCCGAGGTCGTCCTCTCCGGCCTGCGCCTGCGCCTGGCTCATGCCGTACTTCCTGGTGAGCATGGTGAGCACGGGTTCGACGTCGCCCTTGGCGCGCTGCGGGTCCAGTTCGAAGGAGCGGTGCACGACCTCGACCTGGTCCCGGTGCGGGAAGGAGGCCAGCGCCTTCTCGAAGCGGGCCTTTCCGACGTAGCACCAGGGACAGGCGATGTCAGTCCAGATCTCGACGCGCATGCTCTCGGCTCTTCTCCAGGTCGTACGGGGGCGGAGGGGGTCTCGTCGCCGATCCGTGAACGTTCAAGCAGCCGCGTTCATTCCCCGGTTCATTTCCCGGATCATTCCCCGGTCCGTTCCCCGGTCACGGTGAACCGCAGGTCCAGGTGGTGGTCGCCCTCGGCCGGCGGGTTCTCCGGGTCGGGGAACCAGCCCTGGCGGGCGTAGAAGGCCTGGGCGCGGGCGTTGTCCGCGTGGACGTCGAGGACGGCCGTGCGCCTGCCCTCGGCCCGCCACCGTTGCACGCAGGCCCGGTGCAGGGCCGTGCCGATGCCGGCCCGCCAGTGGCCGGGGTCGACGTGGAACTGGAACAGTCTGACCGTGTCGGCGCGCGCGCCGTCCGGGGTGCGGAAGGAGGCGATGCCGACGATCCGGTCCCCTTCGACGGCGCACAGCACCTGCGTCTGCGGGCGCTCGATGGAGCCGCGCCAGGCCTCGCGCCAGTCGACGTCCCCCTGCGGAACGCCGTCCGGGTAGTACGTCGAACGGGCCCGGAGGTGCAGGTCGGCGATGACCTCGACCTCGTCGGGCAGGGCGGCGCGGATCACCGGGGCGCCGTCCGCGCGTTCACCGCTCACGTGTTCTTCGATCATGCGGGAAAGGACGCCCCGGCGGCCACGGCCGGTTGCGGCCCGGCCCGGAAGCCGGCCCTCGCTGGTCCTGCCTGAAGCCGGCTCTCGCCGATCCTAGCTGCCGTCCCGCAGGTCCGCGAGTCCTCGCGGCCGGAAACCGATGTGGTCCCAGGTGACCGTGCACCCCTCCCCCACCGGCGACTGCGCCATGAAGCCGACCAGGGTGCCGTCCGCCTCCTCGGCCCCGTCCAGGGTGAAGACGCGGACGAAGGTCCAGCGCGCGCCGTCGCGGGAGGCGTGGAAGGCGAACGCGCGTCCGGTGCGGCTCACCCGCAGCCACAGCGAGTCACCGTCCACGGTGAAGGAGTTGGCGTCGTCGGAGTGCCCGCGGGTGACCACCGTGCACACGGTGGGCACGTCCGGGGACAGCTCCAGGCACAGCTTGGCCCAGGCCCGCTCGCCGACGTGCACGTAGAGCACGCCCGCGTCGAAGGCCGCGCCGAAGCCGACCGTGACACGGGCGACCAGCTGGAAGTCGCCGTCCGGGGCGCCGAGCAGGCGGGGGGCGTCGCAGGCGGGGTCCAGCGCCTGGCCGGCGGGCGGCACGAAACGGTCCTGCCCAGGGCCCGCCCGGCCGGTGAGGACCCCGTCCGCGCAGGACCACCGGCCGTCGGGCCCGTAGGGGCGCAGGGTGAAGGGGAGGGCGGGCAGTTCGAGGCGTTCGGCGTCCATTGCCGAAGTCTCCCAGCCCGCCTGCCGACGGCCCGCCGCGGGGCCGCCGACAGGCGCGCCCCGCCGTCAGCGTTCCAGGCGGCCGTCGTAGCGGCGCGGCAGGCCGAGCGGGTTGTCGTCGCGCAGTTCCGGCGGCAGCAGGGCCTCGGGGGCGTTCTGGTACGCCACCGGCCGCATCCACCGTTCGACGGCGGTGCCGCCCACGGAGGTGGACGTGGAAGTGGTCGCGGGGTAGGGGCCGCCGTGGTGCTGGGCCGGGGCCACGGCGACGCCGGTGGGCCAGCCGTCGACGAGGACGCGCCCCGCCAGCGGGGTGAGTTCGGCGAGGAGTTCGGCTCCGCGTCCCTCGCCGGCCGCCTCCTGGGCGGAGAGGTGGACCGTGGCGGTGAGGTTGCCGGGCAGGCGGGACAGGACGGCCGTGGCCTCGCTCTCGCCGGTGTAGCGGGCCACCACGGTGACCGGCCCGAAGCACTCCTCCAGGAGCAGGTCGTGGGCGCCCTCCGCGGTCAGCTTCCCGGCCGGGACGGTCAGGAAACCGGCGCTCACCGTGTGCTCGCCGCCCGCGCCGGGAGCCAGGGGGGACTCCACGTCGGGCAGGGCGGTGCGTTCGGCCACGCCGGCCAGGAAGTTGTCACGCATGCGGTGGTCGAGCAGGACGCCGTCGCCGGTGCCGCCGACGGCGTCCGTCAGGGACTTCACCAGGCGGTCGCCGGCCGCGCCCGCCGGGACGAGCACCAGGCCGGGCTTGACGCAGAACTGCCCGACGCCCAGGGTCATCGACCCGGCCAGCCCGGCTCCGATGGCCTCCGCCCGCTCGCCGGCCGCCGCCTCGGTGACGAGGACGGGGTTGAGGGAGCCCAGCTCGCCGTGGAACGGGATCGGCACCGGGCGCGCCGCGGCGGCGTCGAACAGGGCCCGCCCGCCGCGCACGGACCCGGTGAAGCCCGCGGCGGCGACCAGCGGGTGCCCGATCAGCTCGATGCCGGACCGGAAACCGTGGACCAGGCCGAGTACGCCCGCGGGGATGCCGTGCTCGGCGGCGGCGCCGCGCAGCACCTCGGCGACCTGCTCGGACAGGGCCGGGTGGTCGGGGTGGGCCTTGACGACGACCGGGCAGCCGGCGCCGAGCGCGCTCGCGGTGTCGCCGCCGGCGACGGAGAAGGCGAAGGGGAAGTTGGAGGCGGAGTAGACGGCGACCACCCCGAGGGGCACCTTGTAGCGGCGCAGGTCGGGGATGGGCGGGGTCGCCGTGTCGTCGGGATGGTCGATGATCACGTCGAGGAAGGCGCCCTCGTCGACGATGCCGGCGAAGGCCCGCAGCTGGTAGCAGGTGCGGGCGAGTTCTCCGGTGAGCCGGGCCGGGCCGAGCGCGGACTCGGCGTCGGCGGTCTCCACGAGCCGGTCCCGGGCCGCCTCCAGCCGGTCGGCGGCGGTGCGCAGGAAGGCCGCGCGGACGGCGCGGTCGGCGAGCGCGCCGCGCGCGTCGTGCGCGGCGCGGACGGCGGCGTCCACGTCCTGGGCCGTGGCCTCCACCGCAACCTGTTCGCGCTGCTTCCCGGTACGGGGATCGACACTCCAGACTGGTGCTGCTGCCACCGCGGTTCCCTCCACATGTGTTGCCGCTCTTGCTGCTCTTGCTGCTCTTGTGCTGTTCCCGCGGTTCCTGCCGCGGTACGTGGGCCGTATGCGGGCCATACGCAGGTCATCCACCGGAGTCGTTCGATATACTGAACGCCGTCTCTGATGATGAATGCACCAGGAGACTATTTCTCGTCGAACGAAGGGGTCAAGGGCGATGTCGGCAGGCGAGAGTGGCGGCGGGGCACAGGTCAAGTCCGCGGTGCGGACCGTGGAATTGCTGGAGTACTTCGCCGGCCGGCCCGGAATGCACTCCCTGGCCGCGGTCCAGGAGGCCGTCGGCTATCCGAAGTCCAGCCTGTACATGCTGCTGCGCACCCTCGTCGAACTGGGCTGGGTGGAGACCGACGCGACCGGCACGCGGTACGGCATCGGGGTGCGCGCGCTGCTGGTCGGCACCTCCTACATCGACGGCGACGAGGTGGTCGCGGCGGCCCGGCCCACGCTGGACCGGCTCTCCGACGACACCACCGAGACGATCCACCTCGCGCGCCTGGACGGCACCAACGTCGTCTACCTCGCCACCCGGCAGTCGCAGCACTACCTGCGCCCGTTCACCCGGGTCGGGCGCCGCCTGCCCGCCCACTCCACCTCGCTCGGCAAGGCCCTGCTGAGCACGTACACCGACGAGCAGGTCCGCAAGATGCTCCCCGAGGCGCTGCCCGCGCTGACCGAGCACACCATCACCGGCCGCGAGAAGCTCATCGAGGAGCTGCACCAGATCCGCGAGCAGGGTTTCGCCGTGGACCGCGAGGAGAACACGCTGGGCCTGCGCTGCTTCGGCGTGGCGATCCCCTACCGCACCCCGGCCCGGGACGCGATCAGCTGCTCGATCCCGGTGGCGCGTCTGACGCCCGCGCACGAGCAGATGGTGAAGGATGCCCTCTTCGACGCCCGTGACCGTCTGACGCTCGCCACCCGGAGGCTCTGAGCCATGCACGTCGCGCTCCGCGAGGTCCACGACAGCGACCTGCCGGTGTTCTTCCGGCAGCTGAACGACCCGGAGTCGCTGCGGATGGCCGCCTTCACACCGAAGGACCCGGCCGACCGCGACGCCTTCGACGCCCACTGGCTGAGACTGCGCTCCTCCGAGGACGTGCTGCGCACGATCCTGGCGGACGGGGACGTGGTCGGCAGCGCGGCGGTGTACGGCGAACCCGGCGAGCGGGAGGTCACGTACTGGGTGGACCGCGCGTACTGGGGCCGGGGCATCGCGACGGCGGCCCTGCGCACCCTGCTGACCGAGGTCCCCGAACGACCGCTGTACGCACGGGCGGCGGCGGACAACGCGGGGTCCCGCCGGGTCCTGGAGAGGTGCGGCTTCCAGCAGACCACGACGGCCCGCGGGTACGCGCAGGCGCGCGGGGAGGAGATCGACGAGGTGGTGCTGACACTGCGGGGGTGAACAGGGCCCAGTAGGAGTCCGGGCGTTCGGGGCCCCCGCGGTGGCGGCCTGGCCGGGCGGGGCGGGGTCCGTACGGAGGAGGCGGCCCTCCCCCGTGCGGCGGAGGTGGATCGTCGGCAGGTGGGAGGCGGGTCGGGCGGCCCGCGCGGGAGCGTGGGCGCATGGTGCGGTCATCCCTCCTCCGGCACTCGGACGCGCCCGTGTCCGCCGGCCTCCCGGTCGGCCGGTCCCGCCGTGCGCCGCGCGCCCCCGCCGCCGCGGCCTGCCCGCCGTACCCGTGTCTCAAGGCCGCCCGGACCGGCGGCAGTCACGTCCGCGTCCCGGGCGGCGGACCGCCGCTCGCCCACCGCACGACGGCGACCGCCGTCAACAATCTCCCTGTCCGCGCCCCGGCCCGGGTGCTCGTCCCGCCGGTGCGTGCGGTCACCGGGCTGCTCGCGCCGATCATGCCGGGATCCCCGCCGCGATCGCTCGCGCGGGCGGCGGACGGCACGGTGAACCGGTCGGGCAGGACCACGGGCCCCGGCCCGGGCCGAGCCGCCGACCGCGCCGCCGGCGGCCGCGTCCTCGACGTCACCGACGTCTGCTTCACGCCGGCCGCGGTCGCCGGCGCGTACCTGCCCGCCGGCCGGGGCGGACGGCACCTGCCGGGGAACCTCCCGCTCGCGGCGGCCCGGGCCGGCTCGGGCGTGCCCGCCGGCCTGGGCGGGCGGCCCACCCTGGCGTCCTCGCCCTCGCAGGCGGAACTCACCGACCTGCCCCCGCCGTTGACGATCCTCACCTACGCTGACCAGGTGATCGTCGGCTTGCAGGTGGCCGCCCCGTGCGTCCGCGTCCTCACCGGGCGCCCGGCGGAGCACCCGAACGGGCAGGTGACATGAGGAAGGCCCTCCGGCCGCTGCTCGGCCGCCGGGCGCGGCGCCGCTGGATCCACCTGATCCTCGGCGGCGCCCTCGCCGTGCCCTACGTGCTGGTCGGCACGGTCGTCGTCGGCCCGGTCATCGGCTCCTCCGAGGTGCTCACCTCCTTCCCGCTCCAGCTCCTCTCGTTCGCCGTCGGGTTGCCGCTGGCCGCGGTCACCTCGCTGTTCCCGCTGACCCGGCCCATGTCGGTGGCGACGGTGCGCGCGCTGTGCGGGGTGGAGGCGGCCCGGCTGGCCGAGGGGCCCGCCCGGACACGGGCCGCGAAGGGGCGTACGGCGGTCTGGTTCACGCTGCACCTGGCGCTCGGCGGCATCGTGTCCGGCATGTCCCTGGCGGTGCCGCCGTTCGGGGCGGTACTGGTCGTGCTGCCGCTCGTCCCGGGGCTGCGCGACACCCCGGCGCCCGTGCTCGGCACCTTCGACCGCTCCTGGGCGCCGCTGCTCGCGCCGGTCGCGGGTGTCGCGACGCTCACCGCGCTCGCCGCCTGCGCGGCGGGGTGCGGCGCCCTGCTGGCCCGCTGGGCGCCCGCCCTGCTCGGGCCCGGTCCTGAGGACCGGCTGGCCGCCGCCGAGGCCCGCGCCGCCGACCTCGCCGTGCGCAACCGGCTCGCCCGCGAGCTGCACGACTCGGTGGGGCACGCGCTGAGTGCCGTCACCCTCCAGGCGAGCGCGGCCCGCCGGGTGCTCGACACCGACCCGCGGTTCGTGCGCGAGGCGCTCGCCGCGATCGAGGAGACCACCCGGCGCACGGTCGGTGAACTCGACGCCGTGCTGGGTGTGCTGCGCGGCGGCGAGGCATCCGGGACGGCCCCGGCCCCCACGCTCGCCGACGACCTCGACGGCCTGCTGCGCCGCACCCGTGCGGGCGGACTGCGGGTCACGGCCGAGGTGGCGGCGGACACCGGGGCGCTGCCGCCGACCGTCTCCCGGGAGGCGTACCGCATCGTCCAGGAGGGGTTGAGCAACGCGCTCAGGCACGCGGGCCCGGGGGTCGCGGTCACCGTCCGGGTCCGGGCCGCCGCCGGCCGTCTGGAGATCGCCGTGGAGAACCCCGTCACGGAGGCCGTGCGCGAGGCGGCCTCCCGGCCCGGCGGCGGCCACGGCCTGCGCGGCGTCGCGGAACGGGCGGCGCTGCTGGGCGGAGCCGCGACCGCCGGACCGGCCACCGGGGTGTGGCGCCTGTCCGTACGACTGCCGTTGAACGAACCGGTCGAACCAGTCGAACCGACCGGAATCGACGGACTCGACGGACTCGACGGACCGAATGAACCGGATGAACCGGATGGACAGAATGAACCGGACGGGCCGGATGGACCGGGCGAACCGAACGGACTGGAACGACCGCGAGCCCCGGAAGGAACCACATGACCGCCGCGCCCGCCCCCTCACCCGAGCCCGCCCTCACCCCCGCGCCCGCTCCCGCGCCCACGCCCCCTCCCCCGCCCACGACCGCCCCCCTGCGGATCGTCCTGGCCGATGACGAGCGCATGGTGCGCACCGCGCTGCGCGCGATCCTCTGCGCCGAGCCGGACCTGACCGTCGTGGGCGAGGCGGCGACCGGGGCCGAGGCGGTGTCCGTGGTGCGGGAAGTGCGGCCGGACGTGGTGCTGATGGACGTCCGCATGCCCGGCGTCGACGGCATCCGGGCCACCGAGCGGATCCTGGCCGGCCTCGCCGAGCCGCCGCGCGTCGTCGTCGTCACCACCTTCGAGAACGACTCCTACGTCTACGACGCCCTGCGCGCCGGGGCCGCCGGCTTCCTGCTCAAGCGGGCCGACGCCGACACGCTGGTGCGAGCGGTGCGGCTGGTCGCGCACAGCGACACCCTGCTGTTCCCGGCGGCGGTGCGGGCGCTGGCCGTCGAGCACGCGCGCGGCGCCCCCGCGCCCTGGGTGGCGCGGCTCACCGGCCGGGAGGGCGAGGTGCTGCGGCTGATGGCGGCCGGGCTGACCAACGCGGAGATCGCCCGGCGCATGGAGGTCGGCCCCGCCACGGTGAAGTCGCACGTGGCGGCCGTGCTGGCCAAGACCGGCGCCCGGGACCGGACCCAGGCGGTCATCGCCGCGTACGAGGCGGGGTTCATGAACATGCGATGAGAAAACAGCGGAACAGGAACGATTCGGTCCGTTCCGTTCGTCGTCCTCACCGGGATGACTGGGATGAACGGGATGAACAAGACGATCAGGCGGTCCGCCGTCTTCACGCTGCTGCTCGTGATCGCCCTGCTGGCCAGAGCGACATGGGTGCAGTTCTACGACAGCAAGGCCCTCGCGGACGACAAGGACAACCGGCGCCGGGCGATCGAGACGTACGCCCAGCCGCTGGGGAACATCATCGTGGGCGGCAGCGCGGTCACCGGCTCCGCGCGGACCACGAGCGGCGACCTCGCGTACAAGCGGACGTACGAGGACGGCAAGTTGTACTCGGCCGTCACCGGCTACAGCTCGCAGGTCTACGGCGCGACCCAGTTGGAGGGCGTGTACCAGGACCTGCTGGACGGGTCCGACAGCCGGCTGAAGTCCCCGCTGGACACCGTCACCGGCAAGCGGGCCACGCCCGGGGACGTGATCACCACCATCGACCCGGCCGTGCAGAAGGCCGGTTACAAGGCGCTCGGCGACAAGAAGGGCGCCGCCGTGGCGATCGACCCGGCCACGGGGAAGATCCTCGCGGTGGTCTCCACGCCGTCGTACGACCCGACGGCGCTCAGCACCGGTGACGGCGGCGCCTGGAAGAAGCTCACCGAGGACCCCGACAAGCCGATGACGAACCGGGCGCTGCGCCAGCCGCTGCCGCCGGGCTCGACGTTCAAGCTGGTCGTCGCGTCGGCTGCGCTGGAGGACGGACTGTACGCGTCGGTGGACGTGAAGACCGACAGCCCGGACCCCTACCGGCTGCCGGGCACCACCCGCGACCTGGCCAACGAGAACCCCTCGGCACCCTGCGAGAACGCCACGATCCGCACCGCGCTGCAGTACTCCTGCAACAACGTCTTCGCGAAGATGGCCGTCGACCTCGGCCAGGACAAGGTGCGGGCGATGGCGGAGAAGTTCGGTTTCGACGACACGTCGCAGGACGTGCCCGTGCGGGCCTACACGAGCGTGTACCCGTCCGGGATGGACAGGTCCCAGACCGCGCTGACCGGCATCGGCCAGTTCGACGTGACCGCGACCCCGCTGCAGATGGCCATGGTGTCGGCGGCCATAGCCCACGGCGGCACCCTCGTCTCCCCGCACATGGTGTCGCGCACCACGGACGGCAACGGCGACGTGTTGCAGAACTACGACGACCCGGACAGCAAGCGGATCGTCAGCGCCGCCACGGCCGCCCAGCTCCAGTCGGCGATGCGGACGGTGGTCGAGCAGGGCACCGGCACGAACGCGCGGATCGACGGCGTGACGGTGGGCGGCAAGACGGGCACGGCGCAGCACGGCGAGAACAACAGCCAGGTGCCCTACGCCTGGTTCACCTCGTACGGCACGTCGGACGCCACCGGCAGGCAGGTGGCGGTCGCGGTGGTCGTGGAGCAGTCGGACGCGGCCCGCTCGGAGGTCAGCGGCAACGGTCTGGCGGCGCCGGTGGCCCGCGCCATGATGGCGGCGGCGCTACAGGACTGACGGCCGGGCGGGGTGCGCACGGGGGCGCCGCGGCGGGCGCCCCCGTGACGCCTGCTAGCCGACGAAGTAGGTCGGGTTGGGCAGCTTGTAGGTCCGGTCGGCGTACCCGCCCTCGAGGTCGGAGTACTGGTCGCCGAAGTTGGCGACGATGTCGTACCCGAGGCTCTCGATGTGCTTGCGGGTGCCGGACTTGAACTGCACGGTGGTGCACTTCCAGGCCCCCGGCGCGGCGCAGCCGCTCAGGTACGCGGGCGGGTTGGCCGCGTCCTTGAGGAACATGTGGCCGGCGTCGAGGTTCACATCGGCGCCGACCTTCTTCAGGTTCTTCACGGCGGCGGAGCGCTGGGCCTCGCTCAGGCCGGAGTTGTAGAAGACGGCGACGCCCTTCTTCGCGGCGTAGCGCACCAGCTCGGGGCTGCCGAAGACCTCCGGCCGGTCGGCCTTGTCGACGTAGGCGGCCCAGGTGGTGCCGTTGTAGCCGTAGTTGTTCTTCTTCTCGTAGTCCAGGCTGAGCAGCAGCGTGTCGTCGATGTCGAACACGACGGCCGGCTTCTTCCCCCGGTGCCCGTGCTGCGCCGCCCGCGCCGCCTTGTCGATCTGCCGCCGGGCCGCGGCGTCGATCCGCGCCAGGTCCTTCGCGTACGGGCTGTCCGCCGACGCCTGGTAGACGCCGTCGGCGTCCGGCGTCGTGCCGTAGTAGGTGTCGATGTCCTTGGTGAGCTGCCCGATGTTGTACGGCTCATGGGTGGAGTTGACGGTGGACTGCCCGGCGGTGGCGGCACCGGCGCCGTAGAGGACGCCGCCGGTGAGGGCGCAGGTGGCGGCGATCGCCGCGAGACGCAGTGGCTTATTCATGACAGGTTTCTACGCGCGTCACCCCCGTGGGCGCGAGCCTCGTTGCCCGATCGATATCTACCGGCGCCCGATCGGCGGACGGGCGGCCGGAGCTTCGCGGACGCGGGTCCGCGCCGACCGGCCCGCCGTCAGGAGCAGTGCCAGGGCGTCCAGTTGGCCAGATACGCCTCCCGCGTCGCCGCGCTCGCCTTCGGGAAAGTTCCTGACGGGTGGGGGCCGGGGCGGTGCGCGACCGCCCCGGCCGGTGTCCTGGAGACGTCAGCGCAGGTGTCCCGCGCCCGCGCGGTGGTCGACGAGGGCCGGGACGGACCGCGGGGGGTCCACGTGCGTGCGCAGGACCGGGGTCCAGCCCGCGCCCGGCTGGAGGACCTCCGAGGGGACCTCGGCGTTGTGGACGGCGATCAGGTCGGTGCGCCTGCCGTTGACGTAGTTGTCGGCGGCCGTCACCGGGGCCTCCTTCCACTTCTTCAGGATCAGGCCCGCGCCGACTTTGCCGGGCAGCGTGAAGGCGTTGTGCTCGGCGACGAGTTGCGACTCCATGCCGATGCCGTAGCTGTAGCCGTAGCCGGCGCCCGCCACGAAGTGGTTGTCGTAGGAGTCGACCTGGCCGAAGCGGATCCGCGGGGCGCGCTCGACGAGGTCGGCGAAGAGGTTGTGGTGGAAGGTGACCTTCAGGTGGCCGCGGTCGACGGCGGCGGTCGCGGCGCTGTCGCTGTTGCCGATCAGGATGGTCTTGTCGTGGTCGGCGAAGACGTTCCAGGACGCGGTGACGTAGTCGGCGCCCTTGACGATGTCCAGTTCGCCGTCGTGCTGTTCGTAGATCCGGCCGTAGTAGTGCGGCAGGGTGCTGTCGGGGTGGTCGCCGTCGGTGAAGGTGTCGTGGTCCATCCAGACGTGGGTGGCGCCGTAGACGACCGCGCTGTCGTACTCGGAGTTCCAGTTGCCGTCGGCGGTGTCGGTCGGGTCCCACTGCGGGAAGCAGTCCAGCGGGCTCTCGAAGGTGAGATTGCGGACGATGACGTCGTCGACGCCCTTGACCTGGAGGCTGGCGCCCTTGAACCCGGCGTCCTTGCCGACGCCGATGATGGTGGTGTGGGCGGGGACGTAGGCCTTGACGAAGGCGTCCTGGCGTGCCTGCGAGGCGCGGCGCAGGCCCTCGGGGCTGCCGTCCGGCTCCGCGGAGAGGTCCTTGTCGCGGCCCCAGGTCTCGGGGGCGTACGTCTTCAGGTACGTGGCGAAGTCGTAGCCGGGGACGGCGAAGGAGTCGCAGCCCGGACCGTCCGCGTCGATGGTGCCCTTGACCTTGATGATCTTCGGGGCGTCCCCGGCGGCGGCGAGGGCGGCCTTGAAGGCGTCCCAGGTGGTGACGGTGTAGACGTGGGCGGCGTCGGCCCGCGCGCCGCCCGTGGTGCCGGTGCCGTAGGAGCCCCAGCCGTCCTTGGCGGCCAGCGTCTGACGGGCGGGGTCGGTGTCGTGGCCGGCGTGGCGGGGCCGGGCGGTGGCGGTGGCGGTGGCGGCCAGCACCAGTGCCGCGCAGGTCACGGCCACCGCGGCCGCCCTGCCGACGCGGGCCACGGACGTTCCGCTGTCGTGACCCACGGGCCCATAAATGACGCGATCATGACATTCAGAGGTAGGCACTGTGCGGTTCTCCTCGTTTACGGGGCCGAAGCCGGCCAGGTGATCCAGGACGGGGGAATCTCCTCGTGCAACCGGACGACGTCGTGCGGCGCGAGCGCACGGGTGCGCAGCAGCTCCCGGGCGGCCGGCCGCGCCACGGCGATCGCGCCCGGCGGGTCGAAGTGCGTGTTGTCCTGCTCGGTGGCGGTCCGGTTGAAGTACGGGCCGGGTCGGCGGCCTTCCCGTCGTTGTGCGCGAACTGGACGAGCAGGACGTCGTGCGGACGGATCACGGAGAGGATCGCCGCGAGCCGCCCCTCGTCGGCGAAGCTCTTCGAACTCCGCCCGTTCACCGCGTGGCCGGCGACCCGCACCCCCTCGCGGAGGAAGAACGGCAGGGCCGTGCCCCAGCCGGTCTCGGGGGCCTCCTCGGCGTACTTCTGGGCGGCGGTGGAGTCGCCGGCGAGGTACAGGGTGCGGGGGCGGCGGCCGGCGGCCCGCGCCGTGCCGGGCGCCGCGAGCGCGGCGGGCACGGCGGCGAGGGCCGTGGCGGTGGCCTGTCTGCGGGTGAGTGACACGGCGCCGGTCAGCCCTTCTGCTGCTTCCACTCGGCCTGCGCCTTGTTCAGCTGGTCGGCCAGCGTGTCCAGGAACTGCTTCGCGGTCATCTTGCCGAGCAGCAGCTTCTGGAAGTTCGGCTCGTTGTCGGCCTTGGAGATGGTGTTCCAGTCGGGCAGGTAGTACGGCAGCTGCACGATCTTCGTGCTGCCGCCGTTGAGCGCCTCGGCCGCCAGCTTCGTCGGCTCGGACCGCTGGATCCAGGCGTCCTTTGCCGCGTCGGTGTTGGCGGGCACCTGCCCGGCGGACTCGTTGAACTTGGAGTTCTCCGCGGCCGAGACGGCGAACTCGATGAACTTCCAGGCCGCCGCCTTGTTCTTGCCCGCCTTGAAGAGGCTGAGTCCGTCGACCGGGTTGGAGACCTGCACCCGGGTGCCGTCCGCCAGCGTGGGGTTGGGGACACCCCGGAACTTGTCCTTGCCCAACGCCTTGAGGTGGTCCTGGTACGAGCCGAGGTTGTGGCTCAGCATGCCGATGGTGCCGCTGTCCCACTGGGCGACCATCTTGGTGAAGTCGTTGTTGACGTCGGCGGACGGCGTGTCCTTCTTGTACAGCGCGACGTACTTCTCCAGGGCGGCCACGTTCTTCGGGTCGTCGACGGTGGTCTTGTCGCCGTCCCAGAACGAGGTGATGCCGCTCTGCCCGTACACGGCGTCCAGGGCCGGCGCGATGGCGCCCTCGCCGCCGCGGATGGTGAAGCCGAACGCGTTCCTGCCCTTGTCGGTGAGCTTGTCGGCGGCCTCGTAGAACTTCGGCCAGCTGGCCGGCGCGTCGAGACCGGCTTTCTGGAACAGGTCCGTGCGGTACCACAGGGTGCCGTTGTTCACGGAGGTCGGCACCTGGTAGAGGGTGTCGCCGCCGCCCGCCGCCTTGCTGACGCCGAGCAGGTTCCGGCTCAGCTTCCCCTTCAGCGTGCTCTTCTCCAGCCGCCCGTCCAGCGGCTCCAGCGCGCCCTGCGCGGCGATCTCGGCGAGCATGGCGGTGCCCACGCCACCGACGTCGGGCAGCCCGCCGCCCTGGATCGCGGTGTCGTACTTGGACTGGGCGCTCGCGGCCGGGATGCCGACGTAGTGGACCTTGATGTCCGGGTACTTCTTCTCGAAGTCGGCGATGACCTGCTTCCAGATGTCGGTGCGCACACCGCCGTTGTTGTCCCAGAAGGTGATCTCGCCCTTGCCGGACCCCTCGGCCCCCTTGGCGCCGCCCGCGGCGCTGCCGTCGTCGCCGCAGGCGGTGGCGGTGAGCACGAGCACGGAGCCCAGGGCGACGGCCGCGGCGGTGCGGCGCCTGCTCCGGTGGAAGGTGGTCCGCTCTGATCGGCTCTTCGTCGATCGGCTTCTCGTCGTTCGGCTGTTCATTGATCGGCTGTTCATCGTTCGGCTCTCTTCTTCCGGATGCGACGCGGGTCGTGCGGCGGTGAGCTGGTGAGCTGGGGCGGGCGCCTTACGGAGCGGTGACGCGGAAGCGGGTGAAACCGGCCGTGCCGGCGTGTCCCGGCCCGGCGGGCGCGCACGCGAACAGGCCGAGCAGCGCACCCACCCAGCGCCAGGGCGTGGCGGCGAAGACCTGGCCGGAGGGCCGGAAGCCGTCGCCGAGGTCGTAGGAGAACCGGCAGCGCGCCCCGGCGCCGACCTCGACGCGCAGCCGCACCCGTCCTGCGGGGGCGGGCCGCGCGTGCCCGGCGTCGCGTTCGCCGCCGGCCTCCTGTTCGGCGAACCGGTGCACCAGGCGGACGGTGCCGTCCTCCTCGCGCCGCAGCCCGATCCAGGTGTACGCGTCCCCGAGGACGGCGAGTCCCGCCCGCGCCCCCGCCTCGGGGCTGTCCAGGCGCAGTTCGGTCTCGACCGCGCAGGGCCGGCCAGGCAGCCGCTGGGTGAGGACGTGCGGCAGGGCGCGCAGGTCGCCACAGGCCTGCGAGCGCACGCACGTCAGCCGGAGGCCGTCGCCCGAATGCTGGGTGGCCCAGCCGTCCCGGGGGTTGGCGGTCCACTGCCACTGCCGGCCGTACCGTCCGCCGGGGAAGTCGTCGTCGGTGGCCGGCGCGGCGGGCGGCTGCGGCGGCAGGGCGGGTTTGCGGTGGGCGGCGACGGGGGCGCCGTCGTCGCCGATGACCGGCCAGCCCTCCGCGCGCTCCCAGCGCATCGGCTGGAGGTGGACGACCCTGCCGTACGCGCCGCGCTGCTGGAAGTGCAGGAACCAGTCCTCGCCGTGCCGGGTGCGCACCCAGCCGCCCTGGTGGGGGCCGTTGACGTCGGTGTCCTTCTGCTCCAGGACGACCCGGTGCTCGTAGGGCCCGAAGAAGCCGCGCGCGCGGAAGGCGCCCTGCCAGCCGGTGCCCACTCCCCCGGCGGGGGCCAGGATCCAGAACCAGCCGTCGTGCCGGTAGAGCTTGGGGCCTTCGAGGGTGAACCAGCCGGGGATGCGGTCGGCGTCGACGATCACCTTGCCCTCGTCGAGGACTTCGGTGCCGTCGGGGCGCATACGGTGGCCGGTCAGGCGGTTCTTGACCCCGGAGCGGGAGCGGGCCCAGGCGTGCACGAGGTAGGCCTCGCCGCTCTCCTCGTCCCACAGCGGGCACGGGTCGATGAGCCCCTTGCCCGCCTTGACGAGGTGGGGGCGGGTCCACGGGCCGCGGAAGGCGGGGGCGTTGACCTGGTAGATGCCGTGGTCGGGGTCGCCCCAGAAGATCCAGAAACGGTCGTCGTGGTGGCGCAGGGACGGTGCCCAGACACCGCGGTCGTGGGCCGGGGCGCAGAACTCGGCGGCGGGTTCCAGGCGTTCGAGCGCGTGCCCGACCAGGGTCCAGTTGACCAGGTCGCGCGAGTGCAGCAGCGGCAGGCCCGGGGCGCGGCCGAAGCTGGAGGCGGTGAGGTGGTAGTCGTCGCCGACGCGCAGCACGTCGGGGTCGGACCAGTCGGCGTCGAGGACGGGGTTGGTGTAGATGCCGACGCCGCGGTCGGCGCTGGGCAGGCTCACTCGGTCACCGCCTCGCGGGCCAGGGCCGCCGCCTCGTCGCGGTCGAGCCGGCCGTCGGCGACGACGGTGACGATCCGGCGTACGACACTTCGACCGGGTTCGACGGGAAGCCGCTCGGCGGCGGCCAGCGAGGAGCCCACGCCCGGGTACTCGGCGGCCCGTACGAACCAGGGGTCGCGGCGGGTGGTGCCGCTCGCACCGGCGAAGACCAGGGTCCAGGTGCGGCCGGCCAGGGCGAGCCAGTCGGCGCGGGTGCCGTGCACGGCGGCCTCGCCCTCGCCGTCGGCGGTGAAGGCGTGCGGGGGCTCGTCCTCCTTGCGGGCCCGCCAGAAGAAGCCGCCGTAGGCCGCGCCGGGGCGCCCGTTGGTGGCGGGGCTGCCGAGGGAGAGCGTGGCGCTCGTGATGTTGGTGAGGCAGAAGGTGAGGTCCAGCGACCAGGCGGTGCCGGTGAGGGGGCGAGCGGCGACGGTGCGGCGCTCCCTGAGCAGTTCGCGGCCCGCGGCGACCCAGCGCAGCTCCTCCGCGAAGCCGTCCGGTTCGCGCAGCGGGAAGCCGGTGTGCCGTTGCGCGCCGTGGTTGTCGAGTTCGGCCGGCCCCCGGTCGCGCACGAAGGTGCGTCCGCCCCAGAAGTTGTGCCCCTCCACGTCGGGGACGGCGACACCGGCGCCGAGGTGGTGGAGGTGGTCGGCGGGGCCGCGCTCGGTGACGGCGGTGCCGGACAGGGTGGTGACGGGGTGCAGGTGGGGGCGGGGGGCGAGCCGGTCGGGCAGTTCGGGCCGGGTGACGTAGCGGGCCACCGGGCGGCCGGCGATCCGCAGCACCGGGGAGTCGTGCGGTGTCATCCGAGGGTCGCCTCCTTCGGCCGGGCCCAGGCGGCGCCCAGTTCGGAGTAGAGGGAGAGGGTGTCGGCGGCGGCGGTCACCAGCCCGTCGACGCCCGGCACGGTCCGGCGGTGTCCGCCGGGGGCCGTGCGCCACGCTCCGGCGGGCAGTGCGGCGGGCTCCGGGCCGGTGCGCACGGCTTCGACGAGCCGCATGAAACCGCCCGTGGTCTCGGGCGGGACCAGGAGTCGCGCACCTGTGGCGAGATGCGCGAGGAGGTTCTCCAGCAGGTCGGTGCGACCGTGGCGGAACTCCTGCGGCCCGTGGCCCGCGCGTTGCAGCAGCACCCGGTCCTGCTTGTACCAGAAGGTGATCCGGCCGCTGGTGCCGTGCACCATGACGTACGGCTCGCCTGGGTGCTCGGCACACAGGGTCGCGGCGACGGTGACCGGGCCGCGAGCGGTGGTGAGGCGGGCGCAGGAGGTGTCGTCGGACTCGATGGCGTTGGCCCGCCACAGCTCGGTCTCGACGCCGGTGACGTCATCGGCTCCGGTGGTCGCGAGCAGGGCGAGGGCGGTGGCGGTGATGTGGGCGAGCGGGTTGGTGAGGACGCCGTCGACGACGTCGGTGCCGCCCAGGCGGCGCCTGCCCGCCCAGGGCGCGCGCCGGTAGTACGCCTCGTCACGGGCCCACGCGCCGGCGCCGCCCGCTCCGGTGACCTCCCCGATGGCGCCCTCGGCGATCAGCCGCCGGACAGCGGGCACGGCGTGCGAGCCCAGCGACTGGAAGCCGATCTGGCAGGCGACGCCGGCCTGCCGGACCCCGTCGGCCAGGCGCCGGTACTCGGCGAACGACGGCGCGGGCGGCTTCTCCAGCAGCACGTGCACGCCGCGCGCGGCGGCGGTGAGCGCCAGGTCGGTGTGGGTGGGGATGGGGGTGCACAGCACGACGACGGCCGCGCCGGTGGTGTCCAGCAGGGCGCCGAGGTCGGCGGACTGCGCGGGGGCGCCGAGCCCTTCGGGGATCTCGTCGGCGCCGAGCGGGGTCAGTTCGCAGATGCCGGCCAGCCGGACGCGGTTCTGCCGCTGGAGGCGGCGGATGTTGTCGAGGTGCCGGCGGCCGTGGCCCCGGGCACCCGCGAGCACGACGGGCACGGGCGCTGACTCGGGAGCGGGCGCGGGCGCGAGCGCGAGCGCGGGGACGGAACCGCGTACGGGCACGGATTCGGTGGTCATCCCTTCACCGCCCCCGCGCTGAAGCCGGTGATCAGCCACTTCTGGATGAAGGCGAAGACGACGACCACCGGGACGGCGGCGACGATGCCGCCCGCGGCCAGCGCGCCCAGATCGACGCTGTCCGCGCTCATCAGGGTGTCGAGGCCGACGGGGATGGTCTGCTTGCCCTGGTCGGACAGGAACATCAGGGCGAACAGGAAGTGGTTCCAGGCGTGCACGAACGCGAAGGAGCCGACGGCGATCAGGCCGGGCCGCAGCAGCGGCAGCACGACGATCCGGAAGGCGGCGAACCGGTTGCAGCCGTCCACCCAGGCGGCCTCCTCCAGGGAGGGCGGCACGTTCCGGATGAAGCCGCTGATCAGGATCATCGACAGCGGCAGCTGGAAGACGGTCTCGGCGATGATGACGCTGCCCAGCGAGTTGATCAGGGACAGCCTGGCGAAGATCTGGAAGAGCGGGACCAGCAGCAGCGCACCGGGGACGAACTGGGAGCACAGCAGCCCCAGCATGAACGCCCGCTTCATCCGGAAGTCGAACCGGGCCAGCGCGTAGCCGCCGGCCAGCGCCACGACCGTGGTGAGGACCAGCGTCGCCAGGCCGACCAGGACGCTGTTCTGGAAGTAGGTGCCGAAGCTCCGCTCGGTCCACACCTTCTCGAAGTGGTCGAAGGTGACCGGCCAGGGGACCAGGGACGTGGAGCCGGCCGGGCGCAGCGCGAACAGCAGGATCCAGTAGAACGGGACCAGGGTGAAGACCAGGTAGACCGACAGCGGCAGGTAGATCTGCCAGCGCGGCACCTCGTCCCAGGCCCGGCGCCTGCCGCGGGGCGGCGGGGGCGCGGGGGCCGCCCGTTCGGGCGCGGGGGCGATCTCGGTGATCACTTCTCGTCACCTCCGAACTTGCTCAGCCGCAGATAGACGATCGAGCAGAAGAGCAGGATCACGAACGCCACCGTGGTCAGGGCGGAGGCGTAGCCGAAGTTGTGGGCGTCGACGCTGGTGTTGGCGATGTAGAGCGGCAAGGTGGTGGTCTCGCCGGCCGGGCCGCCGCCAGTGAGGGTGTAGAGCAGGTCGACGTTGTTGAACTCCCACACCGCGCGCAGCAGCGTGGACAGGACGATGGCGTCCTTCAGGTGGGGCAGGGTGATGTGCCGGAACTGCTTGAGGCGGCTCGCCCCGTCGACCTCGGCGGCCTCGTACAGGTCCCGGGAGACGGACTGGAGGTCGGCGAGGATGAGGATGGCGAAGAAGGGCACGCCCCGCCACAGGTCGGCGACGACCGCCGCGGGGAAGACGGTGGAGGTGTCCGACAGCCAGCTGGTGCCGTAGGAGCCGAGGCCCATGTCGGCGAGGTAGCGGCTGATGCCGGTCTGGGAGTTGAAGAGCAGCACCCAGATCGCGGAGGTGAGCACGCCGGAGACGGCCCACGGGGAGAACACCAGCGCCCGGCCGAGCGAGCGGCCCACGAAGGTCTGGTTGACGATCAGGGCGAGGGCGAGTCCGAACAGCAGCTGGAGCCCGACCTCGACGACGACCCACTTGGCGCTGAAGGTCAGCGTGTCCCAGAACTGGGGGTCGTGGCGGAAGGCCTGAGTGAAGTTGCCGAGGCCCGCCCAGCCGTTGCGCCACGGTTTGGTGGGGTTGTAGTCGCGCAGGCTGTAGTAGAAGACGCTGAGCACCGGGTAGGCGATGAAGCCCAGCATGAGCAGGGCGGCCGGGGCGATCAGCAGGTACGGGAGCCTGCGCGGGGTGGCGGAGGCCCGGCGCCGCCGGGGTGGCGCGGGCGGCTTCGCCACGGCTGCGGCTTGGGCCATGGATGTTCTCCGTTCGCAGTGGGGCGGATACAGCGCGTGCGGGAAGCACTTGCTGTGTACACATGACCGAGGAGCTCCCCCGGGCGCGGCCGGGGGTCAGCCCGCGTACGGGTCCGGCACGGTGCCCGGCCGGGCCAGGAACTCGAAGTCGCAGCCGGTGTCGGCCTGGGTGATCTGGTCGGAGTAGAGGGCCCCGTAGCCGCGTTCGTAGCGCCTGGGCGGCGGCGTCCACGCGGCCCGGCGGCGCGCCAGTTCGTCGGCGTCCACCTCCAGGCGCAGGGTCCGCGCCCGGACGTCGAGGGTGATCAGGTCGCCGGTGCGCACCAGGGCGAGCGGGCCGCCGATGTACGACTCGGGTGCCACGTGCAGCACGCAGGCGCCGTAACTGGTGCCGCTCATCCGGGCGTCGGAGATCCGGACCATGTCGCGCACCCCCTGTTCGAGGAGGTGGCGGGGGATCGGGAGCATGCCGTACTCGGGCATGCCGGGGCCGCCCTGGGGGCCCGCGTTGCGCAGCACCAGCACGCTGTCGGCGGTGATGCCCAGCGACGGGTCGTCGATGGTGCGCTGCAGGGTGCGGTAGTCGTCGAAGACGACGGCCGGGCCGGTGTGCCGCAGCAGGTGCGGCGCGGCGGCGATGTGCTTGATGACGGCGCCGTCGGGGCAGAGGTTGCCGCGCAGGACGGCCACCCCGCCCTCGGGTGCGACCGGGTTGTCGCGGGGCCTGATCACGTCGTCGTCGTGGACCCGGGCGCCGGCGAGCTGTTCGCGCAGGCTGTCGTGGGCGACGGTCGGCCGGTCCAGGTGGAGCAGGTCGGGGATGCGGGAGAGGAAGCCGGGCAGGCCGCCCGCGAAGTGGAAGTCCTCCATGAGGTACTTGCTGCCGCCGGGACGGACGTCGGCGAGGACCGGGACCGTGCGGGCGATGCGGTCGAAGTCGTCGAGGGTGAGCTTCACCCCGGCCCGCCCGGCCATCGCGATCAGGTGGATGACCGCGTTGGTGGAGCCGCCGAGGCCGAGGACGGTGGTGACGGCGTCCTCGAAGGCCTCGCCGGTGAGGATGTCGCTCAGCCTGCGGCCCTTGTGGACGAGGTCGACGATCGTCATCCCGGCCCTGGCCGCCATCCGGTCGTGCCCGGAGTCCACCGCCGGGATGCTGGAGGCGCCGGGCACGGTCACCCCCAGCGCCTCGGCGGCGGCGGTGAGGGTGGAGGCGGTGCCCATCGTCATGCAGTGGCCTGGCGAGCGGGCGAGGCCGCTCTCCAGTTCGGCCATCTCGCAGTCGCCGATGAGGCCGGCCCGCTTGTCGTCCCAGTACTTCCACATGTCGGTGCCCGAGCCGAGGACCTCGCCGCGCCAGTGCCCCGGCAGCATCGGCCCGGCGGGCACGAACACGGCGGGCAGGTCGACGCTGGCCGCCCCCATGAGCAGGGCGGGCGTGGACTTGTCGCAGCCGCCCATCAGCACGGCGCCGTCGACCGGGTAGGAGCGCAGCAGCTCCTCGGTCTCCATGGCGAGCAGGTTGCGGTAGAGCATCGGCGTCGGCTTCTGGAAGGTCTCGCTGAGCGTGGCGACCGGGAACTCCAGCGGGAAACCGCCCGCCTGCCACACCCCGCGCTTGACCGCCTGGGCGCGGTCGCGCAGGTGGACGTGGCAGGGGTTGATGTCGGACCAGGTGTTGAGGATCGCGACGACCGGCTTGCCCAGGTGTTCCTCGGGCAGGTAGCCGAGCTGGCGGGTGCGGGCGCGGTGGCTGAAGGAGCGCAGGCCGTCCGTGCCGTACCACTGGTGGCTCCGCAGGTCTTCGGGACGCTTGCGCGGCGCGCTCATATCGACCACCCGGCGGCGATGGCGGCGACCTCGGCGCGCCCGCTCTCGGGCAGCGGCTTGCTCGGCGGGCGCACGTCCCGGCGGCACAGGCCGAGCGAGGCGAGGGCCTCCTTGACCACGGTGACGTTGTCGGCGGAGCCGCCCGCGGCGCGCAGCTCCTCGAAGCGGCGGATCTGCTCCCACACCTTCATCGCCGCCGGGTAGTCACCGGCCCGCAGCGACTCCAGCATGTTCAGGGAGACGGCGGGGGCCACGTTGACCAGGCCGGAGGTGAAGCCGGTGGCGCCGGCGGAGAAGTACGAGGGGGCGTACGGCTCGGCGAGGCCGGCCACCCAGACGAAGCGGTCGAGACCCGCGTCCCGGGCGAACGCGGCGAAGCGGGCCGCGTCCGGGACGGCGTACTTGACTCCGACGACGTTGGGGCAGGCGTCGGCGAGTTCGGCGAGGCGGGCGCCGGGCAGCTGGGCGTTGCGCAGGTAGGGCACGACGCCCAGTTCGGGCACGGCCTCGGCGATGGCGCGGTGGTAGTCGACCCAGCCGGCCTGGGAGACGTAGGGGTGCACGGGCTGGTGGACCATGACCATCTGCGCGCCCAGCTCGCGGGCGTGCCGGGCGCAGGCGACGGCGGTGGGGATGTCGTGGCCGACGCCGACGAGAACGCTGGCCCGGCCGGCGCTCTCCTCGAC
Source organism: Streptomyces sp. NPDC021356 (assembly GCF_040641015.1). Taxonomy (NCBI): domain Bacteria; kingdom Bacillati; phylum Actinomycetota; class Actinomycetes; order Kitasatosporales; family Streptomycetaceae; genus Streptomyces; species Streptomyces sp. NPDC021356. The sequence continues at coordinate 112,423 of NZ_JBFACU010000002.1, forward strand.
GGTCAGTTCGGTGACCAGCCGGCGCTCCTCGGGCGTGAGGGCGTAGAACTCGCCGGTGTTGCCGCACGGCGTGAGGGTGGTGATGCCGCCGTCGAGCAGGCGGCGCAGCAGGGCCCGGTGGGTGGGCCGGTCGACGGATCCGTCCGCGGCGAACGGTGTCACCGGGATCGCCACCACGTCGGCGAGGGCCGCCCGCTGGGTCTCGAAGGTCGCGCCGCTCATTTCCGGCCCTCCTCGGCGGGGGTGTCGAGCGGGTCCGGGGTGTCGAGGACCCCGGGGAAGGCCCGGTGCACGAAGGAGGCGATGTGGGCGTGGAGGGCGCGGGCCGCGCCGTCCGCGTCGCCGGCCAGGGCGAGCCGCAGGATCTCCCGGTGCTCGGCGGCCTCCTGTTCCCAGGAGGGGTCGGCGGACCAGGCCACCGCGGAGACGAGGGCGGCCTGGTCGCGGACCTCGTCGAGCATCCGGCCGAGCAGCGGGTTGCCGCAGGGCAGGTACAGGGCGCGGTGGAACTCGCGGTTGGCCAGGGAGCGTTCGGCGGTGTCCGCGGCCGCGTCGGCGCGCCGCAGCGCGTCCTGGGCGGCGTCGAGGGAGGCGGTACGGCGTACCGAGCGCCGCAGCGCCTCGGGCTCCAGCAGCAGCCGCACGTCGTAGACCTCGCGCGCCATGTCCGCGTCCACCATGCGCACGGTGACGCCCTTGTACTGGTTCATCACCACCAGTCCGGTGCCGGCCAGGGTCTTGAGCGCTTCGCGCACCGGGGTCTTCGACACCCCGAACTGCGCGGCGAGTTCGGTCTCGACCAGGGCCTGGCCGGGCGTCAGCCGCCCGGTGAGGATGCGGTGCTTGATCCCCTCCAGCACGAACTGCGTGCGGGAGGGGATCGGCGTGGGCACGGAGGTCATGAGCGCCTCTCGGATCTCGCGTATCACGTCTCATATATGACGTACGAAGTACGACGCGATGAAAGTAAGAGGGGCGCTGTGTTTCGTCAACGCTTCTGACAAAGAAATCCGGGGCTTGTGCTGTGCCGGTCGGTCAGGGACGCGGCCGCCAGTGCGGATCGCGGCCGCTCAGGCCCACCGCGCGGTCGAGGAGCGGGGCGTCCTCGGGAACGGGGACGACGGGGCCGAAGATGCCGCCGCCCTGCCCGGCGTTCCGGTCGGCCGCGGCGCGCAGGAATCCGTGCGCCGCCCGCAGCGCGGCCGGGTCCGGCTCGTAGGCCTGGCCGGTGGCGCGGGCCAGGTCCCAGCCGTGGACCACCAGCTCGTCCGCGACGACGGCACCGGCGACCCCGCCCGGCAGGTCGACGCCGCCCGCGCGGGTCATGCCGGTCCAGGCGGCCGGGTCGCGCCAGGCCTCGGCGAGGGCGTCGAGCACCCGGGGCAGTTCCTCGCGCCAGCCGGGGCCGATGTCGGGCACGGTGGTGTTCGGGCGGGTGTCGGTCGTGGCGCCCAGGTTCTTGCGGGCCGCGTCGCGAAAGGCGACGGACAGGCCGAGCAGGTGCCCGAGCAGATGCCGGGTGGCCAGGTCGGGGCAGGGCGTCGGGGCGGCGAGGTGCTCCTCGCCCACCCCCTGCGCCAGCCGCACCACGATGCGGGTCTGCGGTCCGAGGTCGAGGATCGGTTCGGTCATCGCATGCTCCTTGAGATCGCGCGGACGTCTTCCCTCGCAGGTGCGGACCGCCGCCGGCGGCGGAACTCATCGGGGGCGCCGCGAGGGAGGGTGTGGGCGTGCGCACGCCTCAGGAGGGCGGGTCTCCGGCAGGCGGGTCTCGGGAGGATGACCGGCCCCAGGGCGCCGGATTCCCGTCGTCCGACGCGGAACCCGGGGCATCCGCCCCATCCGCGCGGCGGGGCCTCAGCCCCACGATCGGCAGGCATGACGACGACTGACGTGACGGTGCCGCCGCTGCTCCGGGTGGTGCGCGACCGGCGGGCCGGCCTGTGCCTGACCGCCGTGGTGGTCTCCGGGTTCGGCACATCGGCGCTGTGGCTGGCATGCGGTGTGTGGGTCGAGGACCTCACCGGCTCCACCGGGCTGGCCGCGCTGTGCCCGCTCGCCATGTGGGCGCCCACCCTGGCCGGGCCGCTGCTGGGCACGCTCGCCGACCGCGCCCGCCGGGGGCCCCTGCTGATCGGCGTGAACCTGTTGCTCGCGGCGCTGCTCCTGCCCCTCCTCGCCGTCGGCTCCCCCGGCCGGCTCTGGCTGCTGTACGCGGTGCTGTTCCTCTACGGCGCCTTGGGCCTGGTGGCCGACGCCGCCCAGTCCGCGCTGGTCGCCGAGGCGGTCGCCCCGGCGCTGCTCGGTGACTTCAACGGGCTGCGGACGACCGCGACGGAGGGCATGAAGCTGCTGGCCCCACTGGCGGGCGCGGGACTGTACGCCGCGTACGGCGGCGCCTGCGTGGCACTGCTGGACGCGGCCACCTTCGTCCTGGCGGCAGGCCTGTACACGCTGCTGCGCGTCCGCGAGCAGCCGCCGGAGCGGCCGTCCGGGTCCTGGCGGGAGCACACCGCCGAGGGCGTGCGACGCCTCTGGTCCCACCCGCGGCTGCGCCCGCTGGTGCTGGCCGGCGGGGCGACGATGCTGTGCGCGGGCGTGAACGGCGCGCTGGTCTACGCGATCGTGGACTCGCTCGGCCACGCGCCCGCGTACGCCGGAGTGCTGTACGCCGTCCAGGGCGCCGGTTCGGTCCTGACCGGGCTCGTCTCGGGGTCCTGGCTGCGCCGCCTGGGCGGGCGCCGGTTCGCGGCGTACGGCATCGCCCTCACCGCTCTCGCGGTGGCCCTGCGGGCCGTACCGTCCGATCCGGTGGCCCTGGCCTGCGGCGCGGCCGTCGGAGCAGGGCTGCCCTGCGTGCTGATCGCCGTGTTCACCGCCGTGCAGCACGAGACTCCGGGCGAGCTGGTCGGCCGGGTGACGGCGACCGCCCAGACCCTCGTCCTCGCCCCGAACGTCGTGGGCCTGGCGGCCGGGGCATGGCTGGTCGCAGCGGTCGACTGCCGCCTCCTGCTCGCCGCCCTGGGCTCGCTCCTGCTGGCGGTGTCGGCGGCCCTGACCCGCGCCCCCGCACACCCGCTCCCCCTCACAACCTCCCGAGTGCCTCCCGTACCGCCCTCAGGTCCGCGTCCGAGGCCAGACCGGCGTGGTAGAGCCGGAGTTCGCACGCGCCGAGGTGCCGGGCGTGGGTGGCGTCCGTGGCGAGGCCGGCCGGGTTGCCGCCCAGGCCGGAGACGATCGTGAGGTTGGCGGCCAGGACGGCGTCCGCGCGGCCCTGTCCGGCGAAGGGCGTGAGGAGGTCCGCGCCGCCCGTGCAGGGCACCACGACACCGTCCGCCACGGCCAGGACGTGTGCGGGGTCGACACCGGCGTTGGCGCCGCAGTGGTAGGAGACCGGGTCGGCGTGCAGCAGCACCCGGAAGCCCTCGGGTGCCGCCGCCCGGACCGCCGCGACGGCCTCCTCCTGGAGGGTGCGCGCCCTGTCGTCGCGCCACGCGCGCGTGCCCGCGGCCTCGCGCGCGCCGAGCAGCTTCTCGACCGCCGGCCAGCCGCCGGTGGAGGGCGCCCCCCGCCACACCGGCTCCAGCGCGGTGCGTACGGCGTCCGCCAGCGCGTCGGCGTCCAGGTCCTGTTGCCCGTAGCCCGCCCGGCAGGTGGGGCAGAAGCACAGGGACATCAGGTACTGCCCGGCGTCGCCGAGGCCGACCCCTGCGGTCTTGTCGTGGGCGTGCAGGTGGGCGAGGCCGTACCAGCCGAGGGACTCCAGTTCGGTGCCGCGGGCGCCGGGCCGTACGGCGGCCTCGGCGGCGAGGTCGACGAGGTAGGCGCGCGTGGCGGGCTGGGCGATGCACGGTGCCCACGGGTAGCGGTCGCCGTAGGCGTTGACGACGGAGGTGTCCGGGTGTTCGGCGCCGAGCCGGGAGTTGTGCGCGAGGACCACCCAGGTGTGCACCTCCAGACCGGCCGCGGTCAGCGCCTCGGCCGCCTCGCCGTACGCGTCCCCGGGCGCCCAGTCACCGGCGGGGTGGGGCCGCGGGGTCCGCCCCTGCCAGCGGCTGCCGGGCGGGTAGAGGACGGCCGCGTACTCGGCGGTGACCACGCGGTGGCGCGGGTGGCGGGGGGTCAGCGCCCGCGTGGAGTGGTAGGCGGCGGCGAGGGTCGCCTGCGCCACGCCGAGCGCGGCGACGCGCCCGGCTGCCGCGGGGTCGCCGTTGACGTCCCAGGGGTAGACGAACGCCGACGCCCTCACGCGTCCCCCTCCAGCAGCGCGTACCCGCGCTCGATCAGCCGGGCGAGCTGCTTGACGTGGTCCTCGGCCGGTTCGTGCAGCGGCGGGCGCACCTCGCCGACGTCGAGTCCGCGCAGCCGTACGCCCGCCTTGACCAGGGAGACGGCGTACCCCCTGCCCTGGGCGCGCAGTTCGACGAACGGGCGGTAGAAGCCGTCCAGGAGCCGGTGCGCCGTCGTGTCGTCGCCGTCGCGCAGCGCCCGGTGGAAGGCGAGGGCGATCTCGGGGACGAAGCAGAAGACGGCGGAGGAGTAGAGGGTGATGCCCAGGCCCCGGTAGGCGAGCTGGGTCTGCTCGGCGGTGGGCAGGCCGTTGAAGTACAGGAAGTCGCCGGGGGCCTCGGTGCGGACGGCGCTGACGACGCGCTGCATGAGGTCCAGGTCGCCGAGGCCGTCCTTGAGGCCGATGACGCCGTCGGTGCGGGCCAGTCGGACGGCGCTGTCAGGGGTGAACACGGCGTTGTCGCGCTGGTAGACGATGACGGGCAGGGCGGTGGCGGCGGCCACTTCGCGGTAGTGCCGCAGGAGCCCTTCCTGCCCGGCGACGACGAGGTAGGGCGGCATGGCGAGCAGTCCCTCCGCCCCGGCGGCCTCGGCGAGGCGGGCGTAGCGCACGGCGAGCGCGGTGCCGTACCCGGCGCCCGCCACGACCGGGACGCGCCCCTCGGTCGCCTCGACGGCCGCGCGGACGCAGATCTCGAACTCCTCGGGCGTCAGCGCGTGGAACTCGCCGGTGCCGCAGCAGGCGAAGACGGCGGCGGCACCGGCCTCGACGCCCCCGCGCACATGGGCGCGGTAGGCGTCGAGGTCGAGGGCGCCGTCGGGGCCGTAGGCGGTGACGGGGAAGAACAGCGGACCGCTGGGGATGCTGAGGCGTTCGGCGAGGGGGGCTGACGGCACGGGCTCTCCCTAGGGCAGTCACTCACGTTTCTGATCTGCGTCCATATTCATGAACACACTCACGCTAAGCGGCCCCGCCCCGGCCGGTCAAGCGGGCAAACCGGCAAGCGGCAGCGGATTTCGCCCGCAGGCGCCACCCCGTGCACGCGGCACACTTGACGGCGTGCGCCCGGGATCCCTAGCGTGTCCACGCATGTGAACTACAGCCACGCATGCGGCTGGTTGACGCAAGGAGACCGAGGATGCCCGCTCCCCGCACCGTTCTGCTCACCGGCGCCGCCGGCGGACTCGGCACTCTGATGCGCGACCTGCTGCCGCAGTACGGCTACACGCTCCGCCTCCTCGACATGCGGCCGATCGAGGGCGAGCCGGACGCCGTCACCGCCGACCTCGGCGACAAGGCGGCCCTGCGGGCGGCGGTCCGCGGCGTCGACGCGGTCGTCCACCTCGCCGGCATCTCGCTGGAAGCCCCCTTCGAGAAGATCCTCAAGGCCAACATCGAAGGCACGTACAACCTGTACGAGGCCGCCCGCGAGGAGGGCGTCGGGCGCGTCGTCTTCGCCTCCTCCAACCACGCGATCGGCCACACGCCCCGCCCGCGCGGCGACGACCCGCTGATCCCCGTCGACACCCCGCGCCGCCCCGACACCTTCTACGGCCTGTCGAAGTCGTTCGGCGAGGACCTCGCCCAGCTCTACTGGGACAAGCACGGCCTGGAGACCGTCTCGGTGCGCATCGGCTCCTGCTTCCCCGAGCCGACCAGCGTGCGCATGCTCTCGGTGTGGATGAGCCCCGCCGACGGTGCCCGCCTCTTCCACGCCGCCCTCACCGCCGAGAACGTCGGCCACACCGTCGTCCACGGCTCCTCCGCCAACACCCGCCTGTGGTGGGACCTGTCGACCGCGCGGGCGCTCGGCTACGAGCCGCAGGACGACTCCGAGCCGTACGCCGCGAAGCTCATCGCCGAGCAGGGCGAACTCGACCCGGCCGACGAGGCACACGCCTACCTGGGCGGCCACTTCGTGACCGACCCCCCGATCTGGCCCCACTGACGGCCCCGCGGGCCCGCCGTACGGCGCGAAAACACCGCTCCGCGAGGCGGGCGGGCACCGAACGGGCCCGCCCGCCTCCGCGTACGGGCATCCGCCATGCCCGAAACCACCTCCGCCCGGACAGCCCCGCAGGTCCGCGACAAACACGCGCCCGGGCAAACGGGCGCACCCGGGCAGCATCGAGCCCGCAACAGACCTGGTCGGCGCCGCGCACCCGCTGTACAACTGTGCCCCGAGGGCCCCACCGGGCCCGAACGGGCCCGAACGGGCAGCAGGCCAGGAAGGCAGGTGCAGGCGATGGGCGCGCGGACGGCGGAGGAACGGCAGCGGGAGATCGTGCGGGCCGCGCGGGCCACCGGCCAGGTCGACGTCACCGCGCTGGCCGGCGAACTCGGCGTGGCCAAGGAGACCATCCGCAGGGACCTGCGCGCCCTGGAGGACCACGGCCTCGTCCGCCGCACCCACGGCGGGGCCTACCCGGTGGAGAGCGCGGGGTTCGAGACGACCCTCGCCTTCCGGGCCACCAGCCACGTGCCCGAGAAGCGCCGGATCGCCGCCGCGGCGGCCGAACTGATCGGGGACGCCGAGACGGTCTTCGTGGACGAGGGCTTCACCCCGCAGCTCATCGCCGAGGCCCTGCCCAGGGACCGGCCGCTGACCGTGGTCACCGCGTCCCTGCCGGTCGCGGGCGCCCTCGCCGAGGCCGCGAACGTCTCGGTGCTGCTGCTCGGCGGCCGGGTCCGCGCCGGGACGCTCGCCACCGTCGACCACTGGACGACGAAGATGCTCGCCGGCTTCGTCCTCGACCTCGCCTACATCGGCGCCAACGGCATCTCCCGTGAACACGGCCTGACCACGCCCGACCCGGCGGTGGGCGAGGTCAAGGCACAGGCGATGCGGGCCGCCCGGCGCACCGTCTTCGCCGGGACGCACACCAAGTTCGGCGCGGTCAGCTTCTGCCGGTTCGCCGAGGTCGGCGCGGTGGAGGCGATCGTGACCAGCACCCTGCTCCCGGCGTCCGAGGCCCACCGGTACGCCCTGCTGGGGCCGCAGGTCGTCCGGGTCTGACCCCCGGTGGCCCGGCCCGCCGGACCACACCGCCCTGCCACCCCTGCCGCACACCCTGCTGAACCCCTTATGTACGGATATAAACCACCTCCCCTATGTCCAGGAGCGATCCATGCGAACCCAGAGCCGACGGCGGCCACCGCGAGCGACACTCGCCCTGGCCGCCGCAGGGACGCTGCTCGCCCCGCTGCTCTCCGGCTGCTGGGTCGGGGCGGGCGGAGCCGGTTCCGGCGGCGACTCCATCAACGTGCTGATGGTCAACAACCCGCAGATGACGGAGTTGCAGAAGCTCACCGCCGCGCACTTCACCAAGGAGACCGGCATCAAGGTGAACTTCACCGTGCTGCCGGAGAACGACGTGCGCGACAAGATCAGCCAGGACTTCGCCAACCAGGCGGGCCAGTACGACGTGGCCACCCTGTCCAACTACGAGATCCCGATCTACGCCCGCAACGGCTGGCTGCACGCCATGGACTCCTACGTCGCCCGGGACCGGGCCTTCGACCAGGGGGACGTCCTCGCGCCGATGCGCCAGTCCCTCACCGCCGACGACGGCAAGCTCTACGGCGAGCCGTTCTACGGCGAGTCGTCCTTCCTCATGTACCGCAAGGACGTGTTCGCGGCCAAGGGCCTGACCATGCCCGCGCACCCCACCTGGCAGCAGATCGCCGGCCTCGCGGCGAAGGCCGACGGCGCCCGGCCCGGGATGAAGGGCATCTGCCTGCGCGGACTGCCCGGCTGGGGCGAGCTGATGGCACCGCTCACCACGGTCGTGAACACCTTCGGCGGCACCTGGTTCGACAAGGACTGGAAGGCGCACCTGGACTCGCCGGAGTTCACCGAGGCGACCAAGTTCTACGTCGACCTGGTCCGGCAGCACGGTGAGTCGGGCGCCGCGCAGTCCGGTTTCGCGGAGTGCCTGAACAACATGACCCAGGGCAAGGTCGCCATGTGGTACGACGCCACCAGCGCGGCCGGCTCCCTGGAGGCCAAGGGATCCCCCGTCAAGGGCAAGGTCGGCTACGCCCCCGCCCCGGTGGAGAAGACCAAGTCGTCCGGCTGGCTCTATACCTGGGCCTGGGGCATCCAGAACGCCTCCCGCAACCCCGACAAGGCCTGGAAGTTCGTCTCCTGGGCGTCCGGCAAGGAGTACGAACAGCTGGTGGGCAAGACGTACGGCTGGTCGAACGTACCGGCCGGCAAGCGCGCCTCGACCTACGAGAACCCCGCCTACCGCCAAGAGGCCGCCGCCTTCCAGGAGATGACGAAGAACGCCATCGAGAACGCCCGCCCGAACGACCCCGGCGTGCAGCCGCGCCCCGCGCCCGGCATCCAGTTCGTCGACATCCCCGAGTTCACCGACCTCGGCACCAAGGTATCCCAGGAGATCAGCGCGGCCGTCGCCGGACGCCAGTCCGTCGAGTCGGCCCTGAGGAAGTCCCAGCAGCTCGCCGAGAAGATCGCCAAGGAGTACGAGGGACGATGACCGCCACGACCACGGCCCCCGTGGCCGCCACCGAGCCGCTCACACCCCGGCAGCCCTCCCCCAGGCTGCGCGCCTGGGCCACCCGCGCCCCGCTGCTGCCCGCCCTCGTCTTCATGATCGCCGTGACCCAGCTCCCGTTCGTGGCCACGCTGGTGATCTCCTTCTTCGACTGGAACGCGCTCTACCCGAAGGCCCGCCGCTTCACCGGCCTGGACAACTACCAGCAGGTGCTCACCGACGCGGACCTGCGCCACTCGGTGTGGACGACGGTCCTGCTGACCGTGGCGGTGGTGCTGGCCAGCCTGGTCCTCGGCCTCGCGCTCGCCCTGCTCCTGGACCGCCGCTTCCCCGGCCGGGGCGCCGTGCGCACCCTGCTGATCGCCCCGTTCCTCGTCGTGCCCGTCGCCGCCGCCCTGCTGTGGAAACACGTGCTCTACAACCCCGAGTACGGCCTGCTCAACGGCCTGCTGCACTACGTCGGCGGGCCCCAGCCCGACTGGATCTCGAACACCCCGCTGCTCGCGGTCGAGGCCTCCCTGGTGTGGCAGTGGACGCCGTTCATGATGCTGATCCTGCTGGCCGGGCTGCAGAGCCGCGACCAGCAGCAGATCGAGGCCGCCCGGGTGGACGGGGCCGGCGACTGGCAGATCTTCGTCCACCTCACGCTGCCGCACCTGCGCCGCTACCTCGAACTCGGGGCGCTGCTCGGCTCGATCTACATCGTCCAGAACTTCGACGCGGTCTTCACCCTCACCTCCGGGGGCCTCGGCACCGCCAACCTGCCCTACACCGTCTACCAGAGCTTCTACCAGGCCCACGAGAACGGCCTGGCCTCCGCCGCCGGTGTCCTGGTCGTCATCGGTTCCATCGTCATCGCGACCTTCGCCCTGCGCGTGGTCTCGTCCCTGTTCCGCGAGGAGGCGTCCCGCGCATGAACGTCCTCAAGCGCAACGGTCTCGGCCTTATCGCCTGGCTGGCCGGCATCGTCTTCTTCCTGCCCATCGCCTGGATGGCGCTGACGTCCTTCCACTCGGAGGCGGACGCGGCGACCAACCCGCCCTCCTTCGCCGCCTCCCTCACCCTGGACGGCTACCGCGACTTCTTCGGCAGCGGCGGCGGCCCCAGCCCCTGGCCGGCACTGGCCAACTCGGCGGTCGCCTCGGTGGTGTCGACGCTGTTCGTCCTGGTCCTGGCCCTCCCGGCGGCGTACGCGCTGTCGATCCGGCCGGTGAAGAAGTGGACGGACGTGCTGTTCTTCTTCCTGTCCACCAAGATGCTGCCCGCGGTGGCGGGACTGCTGCCGATCTACCTGTTCGCCAAGAACGCCGGGATGCTCGACAACATCTGGCTGCTCGTCATCCTCTACACCTCCATGAACCTGCCGATCGCGGTGTGGATGATGCAGTCCTTCCTCGCCGAGGTGCCCGTCGCGGTGATCGAGGCGGCCCGGGTGGACGGCGCGCGCCTGCCCACGATCCTGGCCCGGGTGGTCACCCCCATCGCCGTCCCCGGCATCGCGGCGACGGCACTGATCTGCTTCATCTTCAGCTGGAACGAACTGCTCTTCGCACGGGTGCTCACCGGCGTGGTCGCCGAGACCGCCCCCGTCTTCCTGACCGGCTTCATCACCAGCCAGGGCCTGTTCCTGGCGAAGGTGTGCGCCGCGTCGCTGGTCATCTCCCTGCCGGTGCTCGCCGCGGGGTTCGCCGCCCAGGACAAACTGGTCCAGGGCCTGTCGTTGGGAGCCGTGAAATGAAGGCCGCCGTCATCGAGTCCGTGGGCCGTGCCGTCGTCACCGAGGTCCCCGACCCGACGCCCGGGCCGCGCGAGGTCGTCGTGGAGGTCGCCGCCTGCGGTCTGTGCGGGACCGACCTGCACATCCTCCAAGGTGAGTTCGCGCCCAAGCTGCCGATCGTGCCGGGCCACGAGTTCGCCGGGCGCATCGTCGCCGTCGGCACCCAGGTCACCGAGGTCGCGGCGGGCGACCGGGTGGCGGTGGACCCGTCCCTGTACTGCTACGAGTGCCGCCGGTGCCGCACCGGCCACAACAACCTGTGCGAGCGCTGGGCTGCGATCGGCGTGACGACCGCGGGCGGCGCGGCACAGTACGCGGTGGCCCCGGTCGCCAACTGCGTCAAGCTCCCCGAGCACGTCCGCACCGAGGACGCGGCCCTGATCGAGCCGCTGTCCTGCGCGGTGCGCGGCTACGACGTCCTGCAGTCCCGGCTCGGCGCCCACGTCCTGATCTACGGTTCCGGGACGATGGGCCTGATGATGCTGGAGCTGGCCAAGCGGACCGGCGCGGCGAGCGTGGACGTGGTCGACCTGAACCCCGCCCGCCTGGAGACGGCCCGCGGCCTCGGTGTCTCGGCAGCGGCCGCGAACCCGGACGAACTGGACCGCCCCGAGGGCTGGGACCTGGTCATCGACGCGACGGGCAACGCGGCGGCCATCCAGGACGGCCTGGGCCGGGTCGCCAAGGCGGGCACGTTCCTCCAGTTCGGCGTGGCCGACTACGCCACGCGCGTGGAGATCGACCCGTACCGCATCTACAACCAGGAGATCACCATCACGGGCTCGATGGCGGTCCTGCACAGCTACGAACGCGCGGCCGAGCTCTTCGCAGGCGGCGTGCTGGACCCGGACGTCTTCATCAGCGACCGGCTCCCGCTGGAGAGCTATCCGCAGGCGCTGGAACAGTTCGCGGCGGGGGTCGGCCGCAAGATCGTGGTCGTGCCGTAGGGCGCTCTTCCAGCCGGTCCGGGGGTCCCCCCTGCTCGAAGAACTCGGGGGGTCCGAGGACGAGGCCAAGGCCGATCAGCGGGGTGGGGGCAAAGCCCCAGGGACGGGAAGGGAAGGGGCGGCGGGGGCGAACTCCTTCGGGCCGCTGCGGTCCGCGCCCGCCGCCACCCGGACGGCCTCTTCCCGCTGGGTAAGGGAACGGCAAAGTGCCCTCGCTCGTTCACCCGGCATGACAGCTATGACCCCCGGCTCGAACATCCCCCTCCCCACCACCCGTGTCACGGTGGACGTGGCCGCTCCCGTGCGGCTGGACGTTTCGGGCCTGCTGCTCACCGGCGACGGCAAGGTGCGCTCGGACGACGACTTCATCTTCTACAACCAGCCCTCCGGGCCGGGCGTGACCTACCGCTCCGGCGGCGGCACCGCGCCGGACGCGATCGTCGTCGACACGGCCGCCGTACCGCCGGGCATCGAGAAGATCGTGGTCACCGCCAGCCCGGACGCCGCCGGGCAGACCTTCCAGGGCATCGAGCCCACGGCCACCATCCGCGACGCGGACGACGGCTCCCCGCTGGCCACGTTCACCCCGCCCCGGCTCGGCACCGAGACGGCGCTGGTGGTCGTGGAGATCTACCTGCGCGGCGGCCAGTGGAAGGCGCGGGCCGTCGGCCAGGGGTACGCCGACGGGCTCGCGGGCATCGCGACCGACTTCGGGGTGAGCGTGGAGGAACCGGCGCCCGTCCCGCAGCGGCCCGTTGCCCCGCCGCACCCGGGCACCCCGCCGCAGCCGACGGCTCCGCCGCCCGCCCCGCACACCCGGGTCGCCCCCTCGGACGCTCCCCCGCCCCCGGCCCCGCCCGCTCCGGACTCCGGGAAGGTCAACCTCGACAAGGGCCGGGTCAGCCTCCAGAAGAACCAGACGGTGTCCCTGGTCAAGGGCGGCCGTCCCCTGCTGTCCCAGGTGAAGATGGGCCTGGGCTGGGAGCCCGCCTTCCGGGGCGCTGACATCGATCTGGACGCCTCGGTCATCGCCTACGGCCCGCAGCGCAACCACATCGACAGCTGCTACTTCGGCAAGCTGTCCATCCTGGGCGGCGCGGTGAAGCACTCCGGCGACAACCTCACGGGCGAGGGCGCGGGCGACGACGAGGTCATCGTGGTCGACCTCGGGCGCATCCCCCAGGAGGTCACCGGCCTGGTCTTCACGGTCAACTCCTTCTCCGGCCAGAAGTTCACGGAGGTGGCCAAGGCCTACTGCCGTCTCCTCGACGCCGGCACCGAGGAGGAACTGGTCCGCTTCGACCTCACCAACGCCGAGGCCCAGACCGGCGTGATGATGGCCAAGCTCATCCGGCAGTACTCGGGCGAGTGGGAGATGACGGCGATGGGCGACTTCGTCAAGGCGCGCACCGTGCGGAACATGGTGAAGCCGGCGGCCCAGGCGCTGTAGGCGCGGCGGCAGCGGTGTGGGCGCCCCGGCACCGCCCGGCGCGGGGGCGCCCACGGCCGGTCACCGTGCTCACGCCGCCGCCCGCAGCCCCTCCAGCAGCAGGGTCAGATAGCGGCGGATGTGTGCCGCCTGCCCCGCTCCCCGCCCGTCGGCCAGCTCGGCGGCCGTCGTCACCCCGTGGGCCAGCCGCAGCAGTTCGATCGGGTCCAGGTCCGTCCGCAGGGCCCCCTCGCGCTGCGCGGCCGCCACCAGCCGGGTCGCGGCGCCCTTGAGCGACGTACCGCACACCGTGACCGCCGCCGCGCCGCCGTCCGCGACGGCCGAACCCAGCAGCGCCTTCAGACCGCGCGCCTGGATCGTCCAGACGCACAGCTCGTTCAGCCACGCCGTCAGCGCTTCGCCCGGCGGCAGCCGCCCGGCCAGCTCGCCCGCGCGGGCGGCGATCGCCTCGATCCGGTCCACGTAGGCCGCCTCCAGGAGGGCCTGCCGGTTCGGGAAGTGCCGGTACAGCGTGCCGGAGCCGACCCCGGCACGCTTGGCGATGTCGTCGAGGGAGGCGTTCTCCCCGTGCTCGGCGAAGGCCTGGGCCGCCACCCGGAGCAGCCGCTCGTAGTTGCGCCGGGCATCCGCGCGCATGGGTCTGACCTGCGCCATCCAGATCCTCCTCGCGAAGCGGAGCCGTCTGCCCAATTTACCGGGTGCCGCGGGACACGAGGCCGGCCGCCGCCAGTAACCGCTGCCTGCGCACCGGGCACCCACCATGAGCTGCGCCTCCCGAGATCAGTTCGGCAGCGGCGTGGATTCTGTGCGAAGAAGTAGCCGCGGCCCGCGCACCGGGAGGTGCGTGAAGTATTCGGTGTCCAGAGATCGAGGGCGGCTGAACCGACGTGTGGTGCTCTGCCTCTGAGCTGCACCGGCGCGTGGTGCCGGTGGCGGGATTCGAACCCGCGGCCTCCCCATCATGAGTGGAAGTAGGTCCTGCCTGTCGCACCTGGACGTACGTCACTCTAGGAGGGAGGCCGCGGGAGGGGCGAACGAATCAATCGTCCCCCGGTGCGGTCAACCGCCGTGCGCGGAGCGCGCCTTGAAGGCCGCCTTGCGGGCCTCCTTCGCGATCTTCTTGTCCGGGTGCAGCCGCCCCATCGCCTCCAGCACGTCAGCCGTGTGCGGGTGGTCCACCCGCCAGGCCGCGGCGAAGAAGCCGCTGTGCTGCTCGGCCAGGCCCTGCACCAGTGCGTGCAGTTCGTCGGACTCGCCCTCGGCGGCCAGTTGCGCGGCCACCGTGTCGATGGTGAGCCAGAAGACCATGTCCTGGGTGGGCGGGGGGACGTCGGGAAGGCCGCGCTCGGTCAGCCAGACCCGGGCGAGCCCGCCCAGTTCGGCGTCGTCGAGCACCTCGCGCAGCGCCGGTTCGGCCACGGCGCCCACCAGGGACAGGGCCTGCTGGCAGCGGAGCCGGCGCAGCGGGGCCCCGGCGTCCGTGCCGCGCGCGGCGGCGAGCAGCTCGCGCGCGGCGGTCAGGGGCTCGCGGCGCGCGAGCCACTGTTCGGTCTCGGCGTGCGTGGCCGCGGGCGGGAAGCCGGCGGTGCCGTCGAGCAGCGCGTCCGCTCCCTTGTCCGCGAGGTCGCCGACGGCCGGGGCGTCGAAGCCGGCCTCCAGGAGCCGGGCGCGCATGCCGTACAGCCCGAGCGGGGTGAGCCGCACCATGCCGTAGCGGGCGACCTCCACCTCGTCGTCGGACACCGTCGTCCCGTCGGCCGGCTCCCCGGCCCGCCCGCCGCCGGCGCCCCCGGCACTCCCGCCGTCGCCGGAGTCACCGGCACTCCCGCCGTCGCCGGAATCACCGAAGTCCCCGGCGTCCTGGGCGTCCCCGGCGTCCTCCAGAAGGGCCTCGTCCACCGGCCGGTAGTCGACGAGCCCGACCGGCTCCAGCAGCCGGAACTGGTCGTCCAGCCGCATCATCGCGTCGGAGACCTGTTCCAGTATGTCGTCGGTGGGCTCCCCCATGTCGCTGGGCACGATCATGGAGGCGGCCAGCGCCGGCAGTGGCACCGGTGCGCCGGCGGGCCCCTCCTCGCCCACGGTCAGCAGGTACAGGTTGGCGAGCACACCGTCCAGGAACTCCGCCTCGGCCTGGGGGTCCCACTCCAGCGTGGAGAGGTCGACGGCGCCGCCCTCGTCCATCGTGTCGATCAGGCCGTCCAGGTCGGGCACGCTCGCGTCGGCCAGGACGGCCTCCAGCGCGGTCAGCCAGACGGTGAGGACGTCGTGCGGCGAGCCGCCGGTGAGCAGCCGCAGTTCCGCGCCCGCCGTGACGGTGCCCTCCTCCTCGTCGGTGATCTCGACGAGGCCGGTGTCGACGGCCATCCGCCAGGCCTCGCTCGCCCGGTCTGCCGCGTCGTCGCCGCTCA
This sequence comes from Streptomyces sp. NPDC021356, assembly GCF_040641015.1. Classification (NCBI taxonomy): domain Bacteria; kingdom Bacillati; phylum Actinomycetota; class Actinomycetes; order Kitasatosporales; family Streptomycetaceae; genus Streptomyces; species Streptomyces sp. NPDC021356. Next base: position 127,819 of record NZ_JBFACU010000002.1, read on the forward strand.
GCCCCAGTTCCCCGGCGGCGGCGGGCAGTTGCTCCGGGACCAGGGCGCCACCCGCGTCCACCCGGGTCCCGGGGCCGGCCCAGCGGGCGAGCCGGGCGGCCCGGGACAGGAGCGGGGTGGCGAGGGCGTCCCGGGCCAGCTCCGGTTCAAAAGCCAGCCGCACCGGCGGCAGCGGGGACGTGTCTGACATCGGCTGGTTCTCCTAGCGGACCTGGTGACCCGGGGGTTCGGCACCCCGGGCCGAAAAGCCTGACGACTCAACCGCTCAGCCTAGACGGATTTCCACCCATGCCGCCCGGTTCATCTCCCGGACGCCGTCCGTACATGGCCGAAACCTTGACAACCCCCCTGGCCGCGCAGGAGATTGACGCGCGTAGAAATTCGGGGGACAGCTGTTCACCGACTGCTCTGCGCGCCGCGCCGCCCACCGGTCGCGGCACCCGGTTCCACGCTCCACCCTCGTCCCGGCGCTCCTGTACGTCCCCGGAGGGATTCCGTTGCCGAGCAAGTCTTCCGCGCGCCTCGCCGCGCTGACCGTCGCCGCCGTCTGCTCCGCGGCGGCACTCACCCAGATGATCGTCCTGCCCGCGCCCGCGCACGCGGACTCCGTACGCATCCACGACATCCAGGGCACCACCCGGATCTCCCCGCACGCCGGCCAGAAGGTCTCGGACGTGGCCGGAATCGTCACCGGCGTCCGTCCCTACGGCGCCTCGAAGGGCTTCTGGATGCAGGACCCCGCCCCTGACGCGGACCCGGCCACCAGCGAGGGCGTGTTCGTCTTCACCAGCTCCGCCCCGAAGGTGGCCGTGGGCGACTCCGTCACGGTCACCGGCACGGTCTCCGAGTACGTCCCCGGCGGCACCTCCTCGGGCAACCAGTCGGTCACCGAGATCACCAAGCCCGCCGTCACCGTGCTCTCCTCCGGCAACGCCGTCCCGGCCCCGGTCGTCGTCGACGCGAAGTCGGTCCCGGCCGCCTACGCCCCGGCCGGCGACAGCGCGGCCAACGGCTCGGTCAACGCCCTGCCGCTGCGCCCCTCGCGCTACGCCCTGGACTACTACGAGTCCCTGGAGGGCATGAACGTCCAGGTCACGGACGCCCGCGTGGTCACCGCCACCGACCCGTACACCGAGCTGTGGGTCACCGTGAAGCCGCACGAGAACGCCACCCGGCGCGGCGGCACGGTGTACGGCTCCTACGACTCCCAGAACACCGGCCGCCTCCAGATCCAGTCGCTCGGCGCCACCGCCGACTTCCCGGTGGCGAACGTCGGCGACACCCTCCAAGGCGCCACCACCGGGCCTGTGGACTACAACCAGTTCGGCGGCTACACGCTGGTCGCGAACCGGCTCGGCACGCTGAAGAGCGGCGGCCTGCGGCGTGAGTCGACCCGCGCGCAGTCCCGCGACGAGCTGGCGGTGGCCACCTACAACGTGGAGAACCTGGACCCGTCCGACACCACCTTCGCGGCCCACGCCTCCGCGATCGTGAACAACCTCCGCTCGCCCGACATCGTGTCCCTGGAGGAGATCCAGGACGACGACGGCGCCACCGACGACGGCACGGTGACCGCGGGCGTGACGATGGCCAAGCTGATCGACGCGATCGTCGCGGCGGGCGGCCCGCGCTACGAGTGGCGCTCGATCGACCCGGTCGACGACCAGGACGGCGGCGAGCCCGGCGGCAACATCCGCCAGGCCTTCCTGTTCAACCCGGCCCGGGTCTCCTTCACCGACCGCCCCGGCGGCACCTCCACCACCGCCGTCGGCGTGACCCGCGTGCACGGCAAGGCCGCCCTGACCGCCTCACCGGGCCGCGTCGACCCGGCGAGCGAGGCCTGGAAGTCCAGCCGCAAGCCGCTGGCCGGCGAGTTCGTCTTCCGGGGCCGCACGGTCTTCGTGATCGCCAACCACTTCGCCTCCAAGGGCGGCGACCAGGGGCTGACCTCGCAGTACCAGCCGCCGGCGCGCAGCTCGGAGACCCAGCGCCACCTCCAGGCGGCCAAGGTGAACTCCTTCGTGAAGGACATCCTGAAGGTCCAGCGGAACGCGGACGTGATCGCCCTCGGCGACATCAACGACTTCGAGTTCTCCGGCACCGCGAAGATCCTTCAGGGCCGCGGCGAGCTGTGGTCGGCGATCAAGTCGCTGCCCGCGAGCGAGCGGTACACGTACGACTACCAGGGCAACGCGCAGGTCCTGGACCAGATCCTGATCAGTCCCTCGATCCGGCACGGCCGGCGCTTCGCGTACGACAGCGTGCACATCAACTCCGAGTTCCACGACCAGATCAGCGACCACGACCCGCAGGTGCTGCGGTTCCGCCCCTAGCGGGCGACGCCCGCCCGGTCTCGTCCGCGCCGGCCGCCTTCAGGCGGGGACGAGACCGAGCGCGTGCTCGTAGCGCCTGACGGTGCTGTTCTTCAGTCCGGGCCAGTTCCGTACGCGCTGCCACTGCGCGGTCGCCGACCCGACGCCCTCACCGGGAGCCGACAGCGCTTCGGCGTGCGCCTCGGCGCTCTCCCACTGGGCGTAGTTCAGGACACGCCTGCCGTCGGTGCTCAGGTGGAAGTGGGCGGCCATCCCTGCGGGGTGCGGGGCCGGCTCCGCGGCCAGGGCCTCGAGGACCGCGTCGGCCCAGGCGCGCTGCCGGTCCGCGTCGGGGCCGTCGAACTCGACCTCGACGATGACGACGCACCCGGGGGCCCGCCCGTCCGGGCCGGCCGAGGCGCCGCGGTAGTACCGGTAGCGGCCGAGCCCGAGGCGCTCGATCCCGGGCACGGCGGTGTCGATCTCGTCGACCCGTTCCTGCCGCAGGGTCCGTACGAACGCCTCGTACGCCTGCTCGCTCGCCCACTGCGAGTGGTGGAGCAGCGTCGAGCCGTCCTCGCCCGCGTAGACGTGGTACGAGAGCAGGCCGTCCGCCGGCCAGGGCCGTCGGCCCCAGGCCTCGGCGACGGCGTCGACGGTCTGCCGCTGCCGGTCGGGCGTCCCCACCCGCCAGGTGCTGAAGAAGGGCGCGCCGACCCGCGGATCGCCGAGGTCGGGGTGGGTGCTGGTGCGGCGGGGCGTACGGGGTACGGGACTCATCGGGGCGGCCCTTCGCTGATCGGCGTCTGACGCGGACGCCCCCACTCTCCGACCTCGACCAAGGTCGAGGTCAAGGCCGGGACTGCCGCCTCGCCGAAGACGACCTGCGCCGGCCTTGCACCCTTGCGCAGCTCGCCGCCCGGGTCCACACCGCCTGCCGGTTGCCCGGGACCAACGGCTTGCCGACGCCTGCGAAGGAAGCCGCCCCGCCCGGGGTCGGCCCGGAACGCCCACCGCCCCCTCAGCAGATGTGTGCCCGGCGCCGCCGCCTCAGCAGCCCCGCCGTCAGCACCGCCACTCCCGCCGCGCCCACGAGCAGCAACGGCCGGGGATGGCGCCGGCAGGCCCGCGCCGCGTCGCTCACCGGCCCTGAGGCGGAGTGCCGGGTGCGCCGCAGGGCGCGGGCGGCCCGTTCCTCCGCACGGTGTCCGGCCTGGGCGGCGCCGCTGCGCAACTGGACGCCCATCGCCCCGGCCCGGTCCCGCAGATCGGCCGCCCGGGCCCTGGTGCGGCCCTTCACGTCGGCCTTCGCCGCCAGTTCCTCGACGGTGTCGCCGAGGCGGCTCCTGGTCCGCTCGATCTGCTCCCGCAGCTCGTCCGGCCCCTTCGCGCCGAGGGCCCGTGCAGCCCCGCCGCCCGCCCCCTGCCTGCTGTCGGTCATCGGTGGTGTGCCCTTTCCTTGAGTTCCTCGACGTCCGCCTTGACGCTGCCGAGCGCCTCCTGCGGCTTGGGCGGCCCGGCGCGGCGCAACTGAGCGCGCCCGGTGAGGGCCAGGACGCCCGCGATCGCGAACAGCGCGCCGGTCACGATGAGCGCGGCGGCCCACACGGGCAGCACCAGCGCGAGCGCGGCGACGGCCGTACCGGCGAGCGCGAACACTCCGACGTACGCGACGGCACCCGCTGCGCCCAGCAGTCCGCCGCCCCGCCCCACGCGCCGGCCTTTCGCGGCCAGTTCCTCCTTGGCGAGGGCCACTTCCTGCCGTGCCAGCAGGGAGAGCTGTTCCGTGGCGTCATGGACGAGTTCGCCCACCGACCGGTCGCTCTCGGGGCGGACGGCCGCCGCGGCGTGCCGCGTCCGGACGGGTCTGGCATCGATGGTCCCGGTCACGGTGTCCCGCCTCCTCTCGGTCCGGGACGACCGGGTACCCCTCGGGCGCCTGGGCTACCCCTCGCCCGTCCCGCCGGGCCCGCGCTCGCCGAGCAGGGCCAGCTGGGTCTGGAACCAGTCGAGCCGGGCCTGCAACAGGGCGGCCTCCGCGGCGAGTTCGGGTACGCCGAGTTCGCCGCCCCCCGCCGGGGCGGGCATCGGCGCGGGTGCGCCCCCGGTGACGGCGGCCACCGGCTCCGCACCGGCCGGCGGGGCCCCGGCCGTCACCCGCAGTCCGTCTCCGGCCAGCCGGGCGAACCCGGCGAGGGTCACGGCCGTACGGCCGCTCGCGCAGCCCCCGCAGGCGGCGGCCAGCGCGCGTCGGCCGGGCCTGCCCCAGCCCGCGTCGGCCAGTGCGACGGCGGGCGCGCCGCACGCGCACGGCCCGACCGTCATGGTCCGCACCCGCTGGCGGGCGTAGCGGTAGCCGCGTTCGAAGCGGATGTAGGAGCCGAGGACCGAGACCTCCAGGAGGACGGCGGCCCGGTGCTCGGCCGTGCACAACAGCTCCTCGGCCACGGCGCGTTCGTGCACGCAGTGGAAGCCGCAGTCGCACAGGCGGGCGGGCGGCCGGTGGCGGCGTCCGTAGACGCAGCCGGCGTCCGCGACGACGCCGTACGGCAGCGCGCCGCCGAGCGACACTCCGGTGAACCCGGCCCGGGTGCCGTCCTGCGACAGCACCGGGTGGGCGATCTTGTAACCGGTCGGCGGCTCCGTCGGGCGTTCCGTCGGCAGCCGCAGCCTCATCGGGCGGCCGGGACCTCTTCGGACTCGGTGGTCTGCGGCTCCTGAGGGACCTCCACGGCCACGGTCCGTACGGGAGTCTCCTCCTCGGCGGCCCGCGGCTGCTCCTCCTCCTGCGCGACTCCGGTGGCCAGTGCCTTGCCGAGCTTCATGACGCCTCCCATGAGCTGCCCGTCAGTGACCTTCTCCCCCATGGTGACCCATACCGCCGACTTTGGACACAGCACACCGTCTTTCCAGCATCGCTTATCAATATCCGGTAGGAGAATTAAGTGGAGCTTCATCGAAGGGCTGCCGAGACTGTCTCCATGACGACGACCTCCCAGAGCGAAGAGAGCGCGGAGAACGCGGAGGGCCCGGCGAGCGCGGCGAGCGCCGACAGTCCCGCCCGCCCCGTCGGCCGCGCCCTGTGCGCCATGGTCACGCCCTTCACCCCGGCCGGCACCCTCGACCTCGACGGCGCCCAGCGCCTGGCGGACCGCCTGGTGAGCGGCGGATGCGACGGCCTCGTGCTGAACGGCACCACCGGCGAGTCCCCGACCACCACGGACGCCGAGAAGGCGGAACTCGTACGGGCCGTCCGGGAGGCCGCGGGGGACCGCGCCGCGATCGTCGCGGGCGTGGGCACGTCCGACACGCGGCACACCGTCGAACTCGCCCTGGCCGCCGAGAAGGCCGGCGCCGACGCCGTGCTGGTCGTGACGCCGTACTACAGCAGACCCCCGCAGGACGCGGTCGAGGCGCACTTCCGCACGGTCGCGGACGGCTCGGGGCTGCCGCTCGTGCTCTACGACATCCCGGCCCGCACCGGCACCCGCATCGAGCCCGGCACCCTGCTGCGGCTGGCCGAGCACCCCCGGATCGTCGCGGTCAAGGACTGCTCCTACGACTTCCTCGGCGTCCAGAAGCTGCTGGCGCGCACGGACCTGTCGTTCTACGCGGGCTGCGACGAGCACAACCTCGCCCTGTACGCGGTCGGCGGCGCCGGATACGTCAGCACGGTCGCGAACCTCGTCCCCGGCCGGCTGCGCGCCGTCCTGGACGCGTTCGACGCGGGCGACACCCTGCGGGCGGCCCGGGCGCAGCAACAGGCCACGGAGCTGATCGAGTCGACGACAGCCTCGGGGCTGCCCGGCGCGGTCACCGTCAAGGGCCTGCTCGGCGCGCTCGGCCTGCCCGCGGGCCCGGTCCGCGCGCCGCTGCGGCCCGCCGGCCGCGAGACGGTCGACGGCCTGCTGGCGGCCTACGAACGGCTCACGTCCTCGGCGCCCTGAGCCGTACGCTGGCCGTGTGAGCCGCCCCCTGCTCTTCCTCGACGTCGACGGCCCCCTCAACCCCTGGGCCGCACAGCCGGAACGGCGGCCCGAGGGCTACACCACGATCCGGGCGTCCCCGCACCCGGGCCGGGTGCTGCGCGTCTGGCTGAACCCGGCGCACGGCCCGGCACTGCTGGGTCTCGGTTACGAGCTGTGCTGGGCCACCACCTGGATGGAGGCGGCGAACCGCTGGATCGCCCCGGTCGTCGGACTGCCCGAGCTGCCGTACGTCGACTTCGGCGCGGGCCTGTTCGCCCTACGGCCCGACGGGGTCCACTGGAAGACCGAGGCGATCGTGGCGTACGCGGCGGGCCGCCCGTTCGCCTGGGTGGACGACGAGCAGAGCCCGGCGGACACGGAGTACGTGAGGGCCGGACACCCCGGCCCGGCCCTCCTCCACCACGTCGATCCCCGCGTGGGCCTGCGCGAGAGCGACTTCACGGCCCTCGCGCGGTTCGCGGACTCGATGGCGCCGTAGACGGCGCCGTAGACGGGGCGAGGCGCCCTCCCGCCATGGGGAGGGCGCCTCGCGCGAGCCGGCGCTCGCCGCGTCAGTTGTGGCTGTGCAGAACCTCGTTGAGGCCGCCCCAGACCGCGTTGTTCGGGCGGGCCTCGACGGCGCCGGTGACCGAGTTGCGGCGGAAGAGGATGTTGGAGGCGCCGGAGAGTTCGCGGGCCTTGACGATCTGCCCGTCGGGCATGCTGACACGGGTGCCGGCGGTGACGTACAGACCGGCCTCCACGACGCACTCGTCGCCGAGCGCGATGCCCACGCCCGCCTCCGCGCCGATCAGGCAGCGCTCGCCGATGGAGATGATCACGTTGCCGCCGCCGGAGAGCGTGCCCATGGTGGAGGCGCCGCCGCCGATGTCCGAACCGTCGCCGATCACGACACCCGCGGAGATGCGGCCCTCGACCATGGAGGTGCCCAGGGTGCCCGCGTTGAAGTTCACGAAGCCCTCGTGCATCACGGTGGTGCCCTCGGCGAGGTGCGCGCCGAGCCGGACCCGGTCGGCGTCGGCGATGCGGACGCCCTTGGGGGCCACGTAGTCCGTCATGCGCGGGAACTTGTCGATGGAGGTCACCTGGAGGTGCAGGCCCTCGGCGCGGGCGTTGAGCCGCACCTTCTCGACGTCGTCGACGGCGACCGGGCCGAGCGAGGTCCAGGCGACGTTGGCGAGGAAGCCGAACTGGCCCTCCAGGTTCAGGCCGTGCGGCTTGACCAGGCGGTGGGAGAGCAGGTGCAGGCGCAGGTAGACGTCGTGCGCGTCGACCGGCTTCTCGTCGAGCGAGGCGATGACCGTGCGGACCGCGACCACCTCGACGCCCCGGCGGGCGTCCGGACCGGTCGCCGCGGTCGCGCCGCCGCCGAGCAGTTCGGCGGCGCGCTCGGCGGACAGCCGCTCGGTACCGGCCGGGCCGGGCTCGTCCGTCAGCTCGGGAGCGGGGAACCAGGTGTCGAGAACGGTGCCGTCGGCGGCGATCGTGGCGAGTCCGGCGGCGACGGCGCCGGTGGTGCGGGGAGCAGTGTCGGTCATGGGGAAAACCTAACGTGGCGGCGGGTGCGGGAGCGAACCCTGTCTCACGTGCCGGGCGGCCTCGGTGGGATCACCCGAGCCAGCACCTCGCGGGCGTACTCCTCGTCGTACGAACCGCCCGTCAGCAGCACCTGGAGGCAGATGCCGTCCACCAGGGCGACCAGGGCGCGCGCGGTGACGGGGTCGGTGTGGCGGGACAGGAGGGCGGCGAGGCCGTCGGCCCACTCGGCGGCGACGGGACGCAGGGCGGGGCGGCGCAGCGCGGCCAGGTACAGCTCGTACTCCAGTTCGACCCCGGTGCGCTCCCCGGCGAGCCACTCCCCCATCGCGGCCGCGAGTTCCCGCGCCAGGTCGGGGTGCGGGCCGGACAGGGCGCCGTGTGCGGCGACCGCCTCGGCGAAGCCCTCGTTGGCCTGGCGCAGCGCGGCGACCAGCAGGTCGTCGAGGGTGGCGAAGTGGTACGTCGTGGAGCCGAGCGGCACATCGGCCTCGGCGGCGACCGTGCGGTGGCTGAGCCCGGCGATGCCCTTCTCCCCCACGACCCGGATCGCGGCGTCGATGATCCGCTGCCGCCGGCCGGGGTCGTAGCGCCGGGACATCAGTGCGCGCCGCCCAGGTTGAGCACCACCACGCCGACGATGATCAGCGCTATTCCGGCGACCTTGGTGAGGGTCATCCCCTCGCCCAGGAAGGCCACGCCGATGGTGGCGATCGCCGCGGTGCCGATGCCGGACCAGATGGCGTACGCGGTGCCGACGTGGAGGGTCTTGAGGGTCTGGGCGAGCAGCGCGAAGGAGATCAGGTAGCCGAGCGCGGTCAGCACCGAGGGGGCCGGCCTGCTGAAGCCCTCGCTGTACTTCATGGCGGTGGTCCCGGCGACCTCGGCGGCGATGGCTCCGGCCAGGAACAGGTATCCCATGTGTACGAGCGTACATAACGAGGGCGTACGGAAACAGGGTCGTGCCCGGACAACCGAACGGCGGCACCCGAGGGGTGCCGCCGTTTTGTTCCGCCGTTCCTGAAGCAGGGTCTCTCAGACGTTGAAGCCGAGCGCCCTCAGCTGCTCGCGGCCGTCGTCCGTGATCTTGTCCGGGCCCCACGGCGGCATCCAGACCCAGTTGATGCGCAGCTCGTTGACGAGACCGTCCGTGGCGGACTTGGCCTGGTCCTCGATGACGTCGGTGAGCGGACAGGCCGCCGACGTCAGGGTCATGTCGACGGTCGCGATGTTCGACTCGTCGACGTGGATGCCGTAGATCAGGCCCAGGTTGACGACGTCGATGCCCAGTTCGGGGTCGACGACGTCCATCAGGGCCTCGCGGAGTTCCTCCTCGGAGGCCGGCTTCATCTCCACGGTCTCGCTCATGCGGTCTTCCTTTCGGCGTCGGCGCCGTCCAGCGCCTGGGCCGTCGCGTCCTTCCAGGCCATCCAGCTCAGCAGGGCGCACTTGACCCGGGCCGGATACTTGGAGACCCCGGCGAACGCCACCGCGTCCTCCAGGACCTCCTCCATCGCGTCGTCCGGCTCGATCTTCCCCTTGGACTGCATCAGCTCCAGGAAGGTCTCCTGGATCTTCTGCGCGTCGGCCAGCTCCTTGCCGACCAGGAGGTCGTTCAGCACGGAGGCCGAGGCCTGGCTGATGGAGCAGCCCTGCCCCTCGTAGCTGACGTCCTCGATCGTGGTGCCGTCGTACTTCACACGGAGGGTGATCTCGTCGCCGCACGTCGGGTTCACGTGGTGCACCTCGGCGTCGCCGTCCCTCAGACCACGCCCGTGCGGGTGCTTGTAGTGGTCCAGGATGACGTCCTGGTACATGGAGTCCAGCTTCACGCCTCAGCCCCTCATCCGAAGAAGTTCCGTACGTGCTCCAGGCCGTCGACCAGGGCGTCGATCTCGGCCGGCGTGGAGTACAGATAGAACGACGCTCGCGTGGTCGCAGGAATTCCGTAGCGCAGGCAGACCGGCCGCGCGCAGTGGTGGCCGACCCGGACGGCGATGCCCTGCTCGTCGAGGACCTGGCCCACGTCGTGCGGGTGGATGTCGCCGAGCGTGAAGGAGATCGCGGCGCCGCGGTCCTCGGCCGTGGTCGGGCCGATGATGCGCAGGTCGGGGACGTCCGCGAGCCGCTTCACCGCATACTCGGTGAGCGCGTGCTCGTGGGCGAGGACCTTGTCCATGCCGATCGCGTTCAGGTAGTCGATCGCCGCGCCCAGGCCGATGGCCTGCGAGATCGGCGGAGTGCCCGCCTCGAACTTGTGCGGGGCGGGGGCGTAGGTCGAGGAGTGCATCGACACCGTCTCGATCATCTCGCCGCCGCCGAGGAACGGAGGCAGGTCCTCCAGCAGTTCCTGGCGGCCCCAGAGCACGCCGATACCGGTCGGGCCGCACATCTTGTGGCCGGTGAAGGCCACGAAGTCGGCCTGCAGGGCCTGTACGTCCAGCGGCATGTGCGGGGCGGCCTGCGAGGCGTCGATGCAGACCAGGGCGCCGACCTCCTGGGCGCGGCGCACTATCGCCTCGACCGGGTTGAGGGTGCCGAGGATGTTGGAGACCAGCACGAAGGAGACGATCTTCGTCTTCTCCGTGATGACCTCCTCGATGTTCGACAGGTCCAGGCGGCCGTCATCGGTCAGGCCGAACCACTTCAGCTTCGCGCCCGTGCGCTGCGCCAGCAGCTGCCACGGCACGATGTTGGAGTGGTGCTCCATCTCCGTGATGACGATCTCGGTGTCGTGGTCCACCCGGTAGGGCTCGTCGGCCCAGCCGAGCATGTTCGCCACGAGGTTGAGCGACTCGGAGGCGTTCTTCGTGAAGACCACCTCGTCGCGGCTCGGCGCGTTGATGAACGCCGCGACCTTGTCGCGGGCGCCCTCGTACAGCGCCGTGGCCTCCTCGGCGAGCACGTGCACACCGCGGTGCACGTTGGCGTTGTGCTGTTCGTAGTACTCGGCCAGCACGTCGAGCACCTGGCGCGGGGTCTGCGAGGTCGCCGCGTTGTCCAGGTACACGAGCTTCTTGCCGTCGTGGACCAGTCGGTCCAGCACGGGGAAGTCCTTGCGGATCGCCTCGGTGTCGAGGAGGCCCGGCAGCTGTGTCACGCGGATGCGCCACCCTTCACGTATGCCTCGTAGCCCTCGTTCTCCAGCTTGTCCGCCAGCTCGGCGCCGCCGGACTCGGCGATGCGGCCGTCGGCGAACACGTGGACGAAGTCGGGCTTGATGTAGCGCAGGATGCGCGTGTAGTGCGTGATCAGCAGGGTGCCGACCTCGCCGGTCTCGCGGACGCGGTTCACGCCCTCGGAGACGATCCGCAGCGCGTCGACGTCCAGGCCGGAGTCGGTCTCGTCGAGGATCGCGACCTTCGGCTTGAGCAGTTCGAGCTGGAGGATCTCGTGGCGCTTCTTCTCACCGCCGGAGAAGCCCTCGTTGACGTTGCGCTCGGCGAAGGAGGGGTCCATGTGGAGCCGCTCCATGGTCTCCTTGACCTCCTTCACCCAGGTGCGCAGCTTGGGGGCCTCGCCGCGGATGGCGGTGGCGGAGGTGCGCAGGAAGTTGGAGACCGAGACGCCGGGGACCTCGACCGGGTACTGCATCGCCAGGAACAGGCCGGCGCGGGCGCGCTCGTCGACGGACATCTCCAGGACGTCCTCGCCGTCGAGGGTGACGGTGCCGCCGGTGATCGTGTACTTCGGGTGACCCGCGAGCGAGTAGGCGAGGGTCGACTTGCCGGAGCCGTTGGGGCCCATGATGGCGTGCGTCTCGCCCTGCTTCACGGTGAGGTCGACGCCCTTGAGGATCTCCTTCGTGGCGTTGTCGGCCTCGACGGTGACGTGCAGGTCTCGGATTTCAAGCGTTGCCATGGGTGCCTCAGGACTCCTGGGAGAGGGAGACGAGCACGTCGTCCCCTTCGATCTTTACGGGGTATACGGGGACGGGACGCGTCGCCGGAAGACTGTCGGGCTTGCCGGAGCGCAGGTCGAAGCGCGAGCCGTGCAGCCAGCACTCGATGTGGCAGTCGTCGACCTCGCCCTCGGCGAGCGAGACGTTCGCGTGCGAGCAGATGTCGTGGATCGCGAACACCTCGCCCTCGGTGTGCACCACGGAGATGGGCGTGCCGTCGAGTTCCACCCGCTTGGGGGTGTCCTCCTCCAGCTCGCTCAGCGCGCACACGCGTACAAAGGCACCGCTCATGCGACGGACGCCTCCAGCTCCTCCTCGATCTTGGCGAGCAGGCGCTCCTCGATGTCGGTGACACCGATCTGCTGGACCAGTTCGGCGAAGAAGCCACGGACGACGAGGCGGCGGGCCTCGTGCTCCGGGATGCCGCGGGCCATCAGGTAGAAGAGCTGCTCGTCGTCGAAGCGGCCGGTGGCGGAGGCGTGGCCGGCGCCGACGATCTCGCCGGTCTCGATCTCCAGGTTCGGCACGGAGTCGACGCGGGCGCCGTCCGTGAGGACCAGGTTGCGGTTCATCTCGTAGGTGTCGGTGCCCTCGGCCCTGGCCTCGATGAGCACGTCACCGATCCACACGGCGTGCGCTTCCTCGCCCTGGAGCGCGCCCTTGTAGACGACGTTCGACTTGCAGTGCGGGGCGTCGTGGTCGACGAAGAGCCGGTGCTCCTGGTGCTGGCCCGTGTCGGTGAAGTACAGGCCGAGCATCTCGACCTCGCCGCCGGCGCCGGTGTACGTCACGCGCGGGTGCAGCCGGACGACGTCGCCGCCGAAGGTGACGACGACCGACTTGAAGGAGGCGTCCCGGCCGACCAGCGCGTTGTGCTGGCCGACGTGGACGGCCTTGTCGTCCCAGTCCTGGACGGAGACGACGGTGAGCTTGGCGCCGTCGCCCAGGAGGTAGTCGACGTTGGCGGCGAGCACCGCGTCACCGGTGTGGTCGATGACGACGACGGCCTCGGCGAAGGCGCCCAGCTCGACGACCTGGTGGCCGTAGGCGACCCCGCCCTCGCCGTGCACCGCGATGCGGATCGGCTCGGTCAGGACGGTCTCCTTGGGGACGGTCACGACCGAGGCCTGCTCGAAGGCGGAGTAGGCCTGGGCGGCGACGCGGTCGACCGGGGTGCCGGCCTTGCCGAGCCGCGCGTCGTCGCGGCCGACGCTCTCCACGGTCACGCCCTCGGGGGCCTGGACGTCCACCTTCACGCCGGTGCCGGTGGCGGTCGCGGTGCCGTCGTGCAGGCCGCGCAGCCGCTCCAGCGGGGTGAACCGCCATTCCTCCTCGCGGCCGTGCGGGACCGGGAAGTCCGCCACGTCGAAGGAGGGGGGCGCGCTCATGCGCGTGGCGACGGTCGACTCCGCGGCCACCGCGATCTGGCCTGCGGTGGTGGAGCCCACAGGTGGGGGCGCCCCCTGTCCGGGCGGAGTCGAGGACTGGGGGGAGTTCTGGGCCTCAGCCATGGCTGTCGGTCTGCTCTCTTCCTACGTCAGTGTTCGCTGGCTGTCTCGGCGGGCGGTCGTCAGCCGACCGCGCCTTCCATCTGCAGCTCGATCAGCCGGTTCAGCTCCAGCGCGTACTCCATGGGGAGTTCCTTGGCGATCGGCTCGACGAAGCCGCGCACGATCATCGCCATCGCCTCGAACTCGGACAGACCGCGGCTCATCAGGTAGAAGAGCTGGTCCTCGGAGACCTTGGAGACGGTCGCCTCGTGGCCCATGGACACGTCGTCCTCGCGGACGTCCACGTAGGGGTAGGTGTCGGAGCGGGAGATGGTGTCGACGAGCAGCGCGTCGCACAGCACGTTGGACTTGGAGCCCGCGGCGCCCTCGCCGATCTCCACCAGACCGCGGTAGGAGGTGCGGCCGCCGCCGCGCGCCACCGACTTGGAGACGATGTTGGAGGAGGTGTTCGGCGCCATGTGGACCATCTTGGAACCGGCGTCCTGGTGCTGGCCTTCGCCCGCGAAGGCGATGGACAGGGTCTCGCCCTTGGCGTGCTCGCCCATCAGATAGACGGCCGGGTACTTCATCGTCACCTTGGAGCCGATGTTGCCGTCGATCCACTCCATGGTCGCGCCCTCGTAGGCGACGGCGCGCTTGGTGACCAGGTTGTAGACGTTGTTCGACCAGTTCTGGATGGTCGTGTAGCGGCAGCGGGCGTTCTTCTTGACGATGATCTCGACGACCGCGGAGTGCAGCGAGTCCGACTTGTAGATCGGGGCGGTGCAGCCCTCGACGTAGTGCACGTAGGCACCCTCGTCGACGATGATCAGGGTCCGCTCGAACTGGCCCATGTTCTCCGTGTTGATGCGGAAGTAGGCCTGGAGCGGGATCTCCACGTGCACGCCCTTCGGCACGTAGATGAAGGAGCCGCCGGACCACACGGCGCTGTTCAGCGAGGCGAACTTGTTGTCGCCGACCGGGATGACGGTGCCGAAGTACTCCTTGAAGAGCTCCGGGTGCTCCCTCAGCGCGGTGTCGGTGTCCAGGAAGATGACGCCCTGCTCCTCCAGGTCCTCGCGGATCTGGTGGTAGACGACCTCCGACTCGTACTGGGCGGCCACGCCGGCGACCAGGCGCTGCTTCTCGGCCTCCGGGATGCCCAGCTTGTCGTAGGTGTTCTTGATGTCCTCGGGCAGGTCCTCCCAGGACTCCGCCTGCTTCTCCGTGGAGCGCACGAAGTACTTGATGTTGTCGAAGTCGATCCCCGACAGGTCCGAGCCCCAGTTCGGCATGGGCTTCTTCTCGAAGAGCCTCAGGCCCTTGAGGCGGAGCTTGGTCATCCACTCCGGCTCGGACTTCTTCGCGGAGATGTCCTTGACGACGTCCTCGTTCAGACCGCGCCGCGCGGAGGCACCGGCCGCGTCGGAGTCGGCCCAGCCGTATTCGTACTTGCCCAGGCCCTCGAGTTCGGGGTGGGCAGTCTCCGTGGGGAGAGTCATGCGGGGTTCCTCCCGGCCGTGCTTGCGGATGCGTTGTCTGTCTGGGAAATCCTGGGGATGAACGTCGTGCAGACGCCGTCGCCGTGGGCGATGGTCGCCAGTCGCTGGACATGGGTACCCAGCAGCTCGGCGAAGATCTCCGTCTCCGCCTCGCACAGCTGGGGGAACTGTTCCGCGACGTGGGCGACCGGGCAGTGGTGCTGGCAGAGCTGCTCGCCGACCGGTGCGCTGCGCGCCGTAGCAGCGTACCCGTCCAGGCTCAGGGCCTTGGCTAGCGCTTCGGCGCGTTCGTCGGGGCCGGCCGCCTCGATCGCCCGGCGGTAGGCGCGCGCCTGCGCGGCGATGCGGGCCCGGGCGAAGGCGGCGACCGCTTCCTGGCCGCCCTCCCGCTCGGCGATCCAGCGCATGGCGTCCGCGGCGAGCTTGTCGTAGGACTGGTCGAAGGCGTCCCGGCCGCAGTCGGTGAGCGCGAAGACCTTGGCGGGCCGCCCGCGCGTCCGCGCGCCGTACACCCGCCGTTCGCGTGCTTCCACGACGTCGTCGGCGACCAGCGCGTCCAGGTGGCGCCGCACGGCCGCCTGGGTGAGCCCCAGCCGCCCGGCCAGCTCGGCGACGGTCGAGGGACCGTGGTCCAGGACGGACCGCGCGACCCGGTTGCGCGTGGAACGCTCCCCGGTCGCGAACTCCTCCTGCGGGGCCCCCGTGGGGGTCTCCCGAGCCTCGCCGACGTTTTTCACAACGCCATTGTTGCGTAATTCATCGGACCCTGACAAGCGCCGCCGGTCGGGGCGGCCGGTGCCCTGCGTCACTTAGGTGGACCTAATCCGACCTGCGGAAACGATCTCTGATCGATCGAACGGGTGGCACACTCCGGCCCGGTGCGCCAGACTCCCGGACCATGCCCACACCCCCTCCGACCGGCCCACTCGTGACGCGCGGCACACTCGCGGGCGCCCTGCGCCGGCTCGGCGTCAGGCCCGGCGAGATCCTGCTGGCGCACTCCTCCCTGAAGTCCCTGGGCTGGGTCTGCGGGGGCCCCGTCGCCGTCGTGCGGGGGCTGCTGGACGCCCTGGGCCCGGACGGCACGCTCGTCGTCCCCGCCCACAGCGGCGACCTCTGCGACCCGGCGCTGTGGGGCGACCCGCCGGTCCCCGAGGAGTGGTGGGACGCCATCCGGGCCACCATGCCCGCCTACGACCCGCCGACCACCCCCACCCGCGGGGTCGGCGTCGTCCCGGAGACCGTCCGCACCTGGCCGGGCGCCCACCGCAGCGCCCACCCCCAGACGTCGTTCGCCGCGATCGGCCCGCGCGCGCGGGAGATCACCGACGCCCACGCCACCGACTGCCGGCTCGGCGAGCGCAGTCCGCTGGCCCGGCTGGAGGCCGCCGGCGCCCGCGTGTTGCTCCTCGGCGCCGGATACGACGCCTGCACCTGCTTCCACCTCGCCGAGTACCGCATTCCCGCGCCCCGCGTGCGCGAGGGCAGGCCCGGACCGCACGGCTGGGAGACCGTGACCGAGGTGTCCATCACCTCCGAGCGGTTCGACGAGCTGGGGCACGACTTCGAACGGGACCGGCCCGTCGCCAGGGGAAAGGTCGGCGCTGCCGACGCGCGGCTGTTGCCCCTGGCCGACGCCGTGGCCTACGCAGAACACTGGCTCGCCCTGCACCGTCCCCGTGAGGAGGACTTCACGCACCCGCCCGCCTGAACCGCCCGGCGCGTCCCTAGACTCTGGACCCATGCGAAGTGAGCCAGTGGTCCAGGTCCAGTCCCTGGTGAAGCGGTACGGCACCAAGACCGCGGTGGACGGCCTCGACCTGGTGGCCCGGGCGGGCGTGACCGCCGTGCTCGGCCCCAACGGCGCGGGCAAGACGACCACGGTCGAGACCTGCGAGGGGTACCGGAAGCCGGATACCGGCACGGTGCGCGTCCTGGGCCTCGACCCGGTCGTCCAGTCCGCCGCACTGCGCCCCCGCATCGGGGTGATGCTCCAGTCCGGCGGGGTCTACTCCGGGGCCAGGGCCGACGAGATGCTGCGGCACGTCGCCAAGCTGCACGCCCACCCCCTGGACGTGGACGCCCTGATCGAACGGCTCGGGCTCGCCGGCTGCGGCCGGACGGGCTACCGGCGCCTGTCCGGCGGCCAGCAGCAGCGCCTCGCGCTCGCCATGGCCGTCGTCGGCCGCCCCGAGCTGGTCTTCCTCGACGAGCCGACCGCGGGACTCGACCCGCAGGCCCGCCGGGCCACCTGGGACCTGGTCAACGACCTGCGCGCCGACGGGGTCTCCGTGATCCTCACCACGCACCACATGGACGAGGCCGAACAACTCGCCGACGACGTCGCGATCATCGACGCCGGCCGGGTCATCGCCCAGGGCTCCCCGGAGGAGCTGTGCCGCGGCGGCGCGGAGAACACCCTGCGCTTCACCGGCCGCCCCGGCCTCGACGTCGGCTCCCTGCTCAAGGCCCTGCCCCCCGAATCCTCCGCCGCCGAGCTGACGCCCGGCGCGTACCGCGTGGCCGGCGAGGTCGACCCGCAACTGCTCGCCACGGTGACGTCCTGGTGCGCGCAGCACGGCGTGATGCCCGACCGGATCTCGGTGGAGCGGCACACCCTGGAGGACGTCTTCCTGGAGCTGACCGGCAAGGAGCTGCGCTCATGACCACCGCCACCGGCTCATCCACCGGTACGTACTCGCCCAAGCCCGGCGCGGCCCCGCTGACCCGCATGATCGCGGCGCAGGCGGCGCTGGAGACGAAGATGCTGCTGCGCAACGGCGAGCAGCTGCTGCTCACCGTCGTCATCCCCACCCTGCTGCTGGCGCTGTTCAGCTCCGTGGACATCGTGGACACCGGCGCGGGCAAGGCCGTGGACTTCCTCACACCGGGCGTGCTGGCGCTCGCCGTGATGTCGACGGCGTTCACCGGCCAGGCCATCGCCACCGGCTTCGAGCGCCGCTACGGCGTGCTGAAGCGGCTGGCGTCCTCACCGCTGCCGCGCTGGGCCCTGATGACCGCCAAGACGGTGTCGGTGCTGGTCACCGAGGTGCTCCAGGTGATCCTGCTGACGGTGATCGCCTTCGCGCTCGGCTGGTCCCCGCACGGCAATCCCCTCGCCGTGCTGGTGCTGCTGGTGCTCGGCACGGCCGCCTTCTCCGGGCTCGGCCTGCTGATGGCCGGCACGCTGAAGGCCGAGGCGACGCTGGCCGCCGCGAACCTGGTCTTCCTGCTGCTGCTGGTCGGCGGCGGCGTGATCGTCCCGCTGGACAAGTTCCCCTCCGGCGCGCAGGACGTGCTGGGCCTGTTGCCGATCTCGGCGCTGTCCGACGGGCTGCGGGACGTGCTCCAGCACGGCGCCGGCATGCCGTGGGGCGACGCCGGGATCCTCGCCGTGTGGGCGGTCGTGGCGCTGGCCGCGGCGGGGAAGTTCTTCCGCTGGGAGTAGGGGCCGCGGACATCCCATGGACCCTTGAGACGGACCCTCGTGAAAGTGTGCACAAGCGGCGGCCTACGATGGAACGCGTGCCGAACCTGACCCGCGACGACGCCGTATCCGCCGTGCGCAACCCGCTCGCCTTCATCGCCGAACGCTGGACCCCGCAGCCCCGGACCGTCCGGCGGGCGGCCCTCGCCGCGCTCGTCATGGCGGTGGTCATCGTCGTCACCGGCGGTGCCGTGCGGCTGACCGGCTCGGGCCTGGGCTGCCCCACCTGGCCGACCTGCACCGACGACTCGCTGACCACGACCCGCGCGATGGGCTTCCACGGCGTGATCGAGTTCGGCAACCGCATGCTGACGTACGTGCTGTGTGCCGCGGTCGGCTGGGCGATCATCGCCGCCCGCTCGGAAAAGCCGTGGCGGCGCGGTCTGACCCGGCTGGGCTGGGCGCAGTTCTGGATCGTGATGGGCAACGCGGTGCTCGGCGGCATCGTGGTCCTGGTCGGCCTGAACCCGTACACGGTCGCCGCGCACTTCCTGCTGACCACGGCGCTGATCGCGGTCGCGACGGTGATGTGGCAGCGCACCCGGGAGGGTGACGGGGAGCCGCGTCCGCTGGTGGGCAAGGCGGTGCAGCAGTTGGTGTGGTTCCTGGTCGTCGCGAGCGTGCTGCTGATCGCGGCGGGCACCGTGGTGACCGGCGCGGGCCCGCACGCGGGCGACTCCGCGGAGGTCGAGCGGATCCCGCTCGACTGGGAGACGGTCGCCAAGGCGCATGCGGTGCTGGCGTGGATCGTGGTGACGCTGACGTTCGCCCTGTGGTTCGTCCTGAAGGCCGTCGACGCCCCCAAGGGGCCGCTGGACCGCACGCGCGACCTGTTCCTGGTCCTGCTCGCCCAGGGTGTGGTGGGCTATGTCCAGTACTTCACGCACCTGCCCGAGGTCTTGGTGGGCGTCCACATGCTGGGGTCGTGCCTGATGTGGATCGGCGTGCTGCGGGTGCTGCTGTCACTGCGCGAGCGGCCCGATGCGGCGGGCGACGGGCTGCCGGCGGCATCCGTCGAGACGGGCTCGCTGACCAAGGCGTAGCGCCCCGCGGGTCACCGCAGCCCGCGGAGGCGGTCACCCCAGCCCGTACACCCGCCGGGCGTTGCCCGCCGCGACCATCCGTGCCACCCGCTGCGCGTCCTGCGGTGACCAGGCGCCCTGGGCCACCCAGGCACCGAGCACCCGGCCCAGCGCCTCCCGGAACAGCCGGGCCCCCACCACGTGCAGCTCGGGCAGCCCGCGGGCGCCGCTGGAGAAGAGGATCTTGCCGAAGGGGGCCAGCTCCAGGATCTCGGCGAGCACGGTGGCGGCCCGTGCGCCCGTGCGCGCCAGCGCGGCCCCCGAGTCGGTGTACACGTGCGGGAAGACGGCGGCCAGGTGCGCCGCGTTGCGGTGGTACGGGTACCCGTGCAGCAGCACCAGGTCCGTGCCCAGTCCCGCGGTCGCCCGGACGAAGTCCGTCAGCAGCACCGGGTCGGTGCGGTCGGTGCGCAGCCCCGGCTCGCCCAGCCCGGCGTGCAGCTGGAGCGGGCGCCCGGAGGCCACCGCGATCCACAGCAGGTGGCGCAGCAGCACCGGATCGCTCAGCTCCCCGCCGACGCCCCGCCGCGCCAGCCAGCGTCCCGCGGCGCCCCGCACCTCCCCCGGCCCCGGTGGCTCGGGCGCGAGCGCGAGACCGTGCCGCAGACCCGCCACGGAGGTGAAGGCGACCGCGTCCGCGGCGGCGCCGTGCACCGCCTCGGCGAGGTTGGACAGGAAGGCCTCGACGGTTCCCGAGGTGTCGGCGACCTGCTCGGCCAAAAGTTCCAGGCGGACCACCTCGTGGGCGGCGGCGGCCCCCGCCGAGGCCATCTCGCCCGGTCCCGTGAGGTCCCCGGGCAGCCCCGTGTCCACGAGGTAGTCGGTGATGCCGCTGCCGCGCAGCAGCCTGCGGCCGGCCTCCAGGACACCCAGCTCGCGGCGCCGGGCCAGATAGCGGGCGGGCGGGCAGTGCGGCTCCAGGCCGAGCAGCGGGGGGCACCAGCGGCGTACGGCGAAACCGGTCTGGGTGTCGAAGAGGGTGGTGCCGGGCGCGGGCGGGCCCTCGGTCCGGGCCAGCTGGGCCTCGAAGGTGCCGAGGCCCAGTTCCGTCCGCAGCACGCCGTGGCAGTACTGGTCCACGAGGGACGGCGTTTCGATCATCCGGTCTCCCCCGGCTGGGACCACTTCCTGCGTGAGTCCTAACGGGTGAACCGGCTCTCAGGTGTTGCCCGCCCGGCGGCTTTGTTCAGCCGTTCGCGGGGCCACCGAGCTGGATGCCCGCCATGCGGGACCACTCGTACGGGCCCGTCCTGACCTTGGCGGCGAACTCGCCGTCGAAGGACTCGTGGACGGTGATGCCGGACTTCGCCACCGCCTGCTCGGCGATGGCGTACGTGGGGGCCACGACGTCGCCCCAGGTGCCGTCCTCGCCGACGAGGACGATCCGGGCGCCGCGCTGCCCGAGGTACGCGACCTGGCCCTCGGCACCGCCGTGCGCCCGGGAGAAGGAGCCGATCCGCCGGGCGAGGCGGGCCGCCTTGCGCTCGGCCTTGGGGTCAACCTGCTGCGTGTCTGCCATGGCCAGGATGCTACCGACGGGTAGTGGTTACTGCGACGGGCGGGGTACGTGGCCTCGGCCACGCTCCCCCAAGCCCTTCGAGCAGGGGGTGCCCCCACCGCCCGCAGGCGACGTCTGCGGAGGTCAGCGCAGGAAGGGGTCCACCGCCACCGCGACGAAGAGGATCGACACATAGGTGATCGACCAGTGGAACAGGCGCATCTCCTTCAGCTTCACGCCGGTCACCTCGGCCTTGGCGCGGTTCTGCAGCCCGTGCGCCTCCCACAGCCAGAAGCCGCCGGCCAGGAGGGCGACCACGGTGTAGAACCAGCCCGTGTAGCCGAGCGGGGTCAGCAGCAGCGAGACGAGGACCATCACCCAGCTGTAGATGACGATCTGCCGGGCGACCACCTTGTTGGAGGCGATCACCGGGAGCATCGGCACGCCCACGCGCGCGTAGTCCTCCTTGACCTTCATGGACAGCGGCCAGTAGTGCGGCGGCGTCCAGAAGAACATGACGAGGAAGAGGATGACCGGCGCCCACGACATCGAGTCCGTGACGGACGACCAGCCGATGAGCACCGGCAGGCAGCCGGCGATGCCGCCCCAGACGATGTTCTGCGAGGTGCGCCGCTTGAGGATCATCGTGTAGACGACGACGTAGAAGAGGAGCGCTCCGAGCGACAGCCACGCCGACAGCCAGTTGACGGTGAGCCCGAACAGCAGGGTGGAGACGACCGCCAGGGAGATGCCGAAGGCCAGGCACTCGCGCGGGCTGACCATGCCGGTGACCAGCGGGCGCTGCGAGGTGCGGTCCATGAGCGCGTCGATGTCACGGTCGATGTACATGTTGAGCGCGTTGGCGCCGCCCGCGGACAGGTAGCCGCCGACACAGGTGAGCAGCACCAGCTTCAGGTCGGGCACACCCTGCTGCGCCAGGAACATCACCGGAACGGTGGTGATCAGCAGCAGCTCGATGATCCGCGGCTTGGTCAGTGCCACGAACGCCTTGACACGGGCCCCGAACGGCCGGTGGCTCGGGCTCTGGCCTGCACCGAGTAGTCCCGCTGGACGGGATTCGACGGCCGTCACGCACACCCCTGACAGAGACTCCCAGCGAGCCCCACCCCTGTGAACACAGGGTAAAGACTCGCGCGTACCACGCCACTGTAGACGTTGCCCAGACCCGGACATTCGCGGGGGTGGGGTCGTGTTGGCACCGCCCGCGCGGCAGGCCCCCGGCGGTGGTTTGGGGGTGCCGCCGGGACGGCGTCCGGAAAGGGTTTCCGACGGGCGCACGACGGCTCGAATGAGCGATCGGATGAGCGCCCCCGTATTCACTTGCCGAATAGGGGAAGGAGCCGGTCGGCAGGCGGATTTCCCGGAGTCCCGGCACTCTTGAATGACTCGAAAAAACGCACGTCTTTACGGGGGTAGGCTCAACAACGGCCGGCCGACGCCAGAACGCCGGCAGCCGGTGCGTGGACACACGCGTCGGCATCCGACATGTGGAGAGGAGCCCTGAACCAGGGTGAGCACCAAGCCGACCACCACAGACCTCGAGTGGACCGAGTTGGACCAGCGCGCGGTGGACACCGCGCGCGTCCTGGCCGCCGATGCCGTACAGAAGGTCGGCAACGGCCATCCGGGTACGGCGATGAGCCTGGCTCCTGCCGCCTACACCCTGTTCCAGAAGGTGATGCGGCACGACCCGGCGGACCCGCAGTGGGTGGGGCGAGACCGCTTCGTGCTGTCCGCCGGTCACTCCTCCCTGACCCTCTACACCCAGCTCTACCTGGCCGGGTTCGGCCTGGAGCTGGAGGACCTGGAGTCCTTCCGCACCTGGGGTTCCAAGACCCCGGGCCACCCGGAGTACGGGCACACGGCCGGTGTGGAGACCACGACCGGCCCGCTGGGCCAGGGCGTCGCCAACGCCGTGGGCATGGCCATGGCCGCCCGCTACGAGCGCGGTCTGTTCGACCCGGAGGCCCCCGCCGGGGAGTCCCCGTTCGACCACTTCGTCTACTGCATCGCCGGTGACGGCTGCCTCCAGGAGGGCATCTCCGCCGAGGCGTCCTCGATGGCCGGCCACCAGAAGCTCGGCAACCTGGTCCTGCTGTGGGACGACAACCACATCTCGATCGAGGGCGACACCGAGACGGCCGTCTCCGAGGACACCGCCAAGCGGTACGAGGCCTACGGCTGGCACGTGCAGCGCGTGGAGCCCAAGGCGGACGGCGACCTGGACCCGCAGGCCATCTACGCGGCGATCCAGAAGGCCAAGGCGGTCACCGACCGGCCGTCCTTCATCGCGATGCGCTCGATCATCGCCTGGCCGGCCCCGCACGCGCAGAACACCGAGGCCGCGCACGGCTCGGCGCTGGGCGAGGACGAGGTCGCGGCCACCAAGCGCGTCCTCGGCTTCGACCCCGACAAGCACTTCGACGTCTCCGACGAGGTCATCGGCCACACCCGCCAGGCGCTGGAGCGCGGCCGGCAGGCGAAGGCCACGTGGGAGAAGTCCTTCCAGGCCTGGCGCGAGGCCGACGCGGAGCGGGCCGCCGAGTTCGACCGCATCGCCGCCGCCGAACTGCCCGCCGGCTGGGCCGAGAAGATCCCGGTCTTCGAGGCGGGCAAGAGCGTGGCCACCCGCGCGGCCTCCGGCAAGGTGCTCCAGGCGCTCGGCGAGGTGCTGCCCGAGCTGTGGGGCGGCTCCGCCGACCTGGCCGGCTCCAACAACACCACCATCGACAAGACCTCGTCGTTCCTGCCCGAGGGCAACCCGCTGCCGGAGGCGAGCCCTTACGGCCGCACGATCCACTTCGGCATCCGCGAGCACTCGATGGGCGCAGAGCTGAACGGCATCACGCTGCACGGCAACACGCGCGCGTACGGCGGCACCTTCCTGGTGTTCTCCGACTACATGCGCAACGCGGTGCGCCTGTCCGCGCTGATGCACCTGCCGGTGACGTACGTGTGGACGCACGACTCCATCGGCCTGGGTGAGGACGGCCCCACCCACCAGCCCGTCGAGCACCTCGCCTCGCTGCGCGCCATCCCGGGCCTGAACGTCGTCCGCCCCGCCGACGCCAACGAGACCGCCCTCGCCTGGACCGAGATCCAGCGCCGCTGGACCAAGGAGTTCGGCAAGGGCGCCCCGCACGGCCTCGCGCTGACCCGCCAGGGCGTGCCGACGTACGAGCCGAACGACGACACCGTGCGCGGCGGCTACGTCCTGTTCGAGGCCGAAGGGTCCGACGGGCAGAGCGCGCAGCCTCAGGTCGTCCTGATCGCCACCGGCTCCGAGGTGCACCTGGCCGTCGAGGCGCGCGAGCAGCTCCAGGCCGACGGTGTTCCCACGCGCGTGGTGTCCATGCCGTGCGTCGAGTGGTTCGAGGAGCAGGACCAGGGGTACCGGGACAGCGTGCTGCCCCCGGCC
Source organism: Streptomyces sp. NPDC021356 (assembly GCF_040641015.1). Taxonomy (NCBI): domain Bacteria; kingdom Bacillati; phylum Actinomycetota; class Actinomycetes; order Kitasatosporales; family Streptomycetaceae; genus Streptomyces; species Streptomyces sp. NPDC021356. The sequence continues at coordinate 152,055 of NZ_JBFACU010000002.1, forward strand.
GTGCGGGCGCGTGTCGCGGTCGAGGCCGGTGTCGCCCTGTCCTGGCACAAGTACGTCGGGGACGCCGGACGCATTGTCTCCCTGGAGCACTTCGGTGCTTCCGCCGACGCCAAGGTGCTGTTCCGCGAATTCGGTTTCACCGCCGAGAACGTGGTCGCCAAGGCCCGGGAATCCCTCGCCGCCGCCCAGCGCTGACGCTCATATACGACACGTAGGAGATGCAATTTCCATGACAGACGCACTCAAGCGCCTCTCCGATGAAGGCGTCGCGATCTGGCTGGACGACCTGTCGCGCAAGCGGATCACGTCCGGCAACCTCGCCGAGCTGATCGACCAGCAGCACGTCGTCGGCGTCACCACCAACCCGACGATCTTCCAGAAGGCGATCTCGCAGGGCGACGGCTACGACCAGCAGGTCTCGGACCTCGCCGCCCGCCGGGTCACCGTCGAAGAGGCAATCCGCATGATCACCACGGCGGACGTCCGCGACGCCGCCGACATCATGCGCCCGGTCTTCGACGCCACCGACGGCCAGGACGGCCGGGTCTCGATCGAGGTCGACCCGCGCCTGGCGCACAACACCAAGGCGACGGTGGCCGAGGCCCGCCAGCTGGCCTGGCTGGTGGACCGCCCGAACACGCTCATCAAGATCCCGGCCACCGAGGCGGGTCTGCCGGCCATCGCCGAGACCATCGGCAACGGCATCAGCGTCAACGTCACGCTGATCTTCTCCCTGGAGCGCTACCGCGCGGTCATGGACGCCTTCCTGACCGGCCTGGAGAAGGCCAAGGAGCGCGGCCTGGACCTGTCCAAGATCCACTCGGTGGCGTCCTTCTTCGTCTCCCGCGTCGACACCGAGATCGACCGGCGCATCGACGAGATGGGCACCGACGAGGCCAAGGCGCTGCGCGGGAAGGCGGGCGTGGCCAACGCGCGCCTGGCCTACCAGGCGTACGAGGAGGTCTTCTCCTCGGACCGCTGGAGCGTGCTGGAGAACGCGGGCGCGAACAAGCAGCGTCCGCTGTGGGCCTCCACCGGTGTGAAGGACAAGGCGTACAAGGACACCATGTACGTCGAGGAACTGGTGGCGCCGAACACCGTGAACACCATGCCGGAGGCCACCCTGGAGGCCACCGAGGACCACGGCGAGGTCCGCGGCGACGCCGTGCGCGGCACCTACGAGCAGGCCCGTGCCGACCTCGACGCCCTGGAGAAGATCGGGATCTCCTACGACGACGTGGTCCAGGTCCTGGAGGACGAGGGCGTCGAGAAGTTCGAGTCCTCCTGGAACGACCTGCTGAAGTCGACCGAGGCGGAGCTGGAGCGCCTCGCCCCCGCGGAGGGCTGACACCTTGTCCAGCGGTAACCCGCTGCGTGACCCCGCAGACCGACGGCTCCCGCGTATCGCGGGGCCGTCGGGCCTGGTCATCTTCGGCGTGACGGGCGACCTGTCCCGCAAGAAGCTCATGCCCGCGGTGTACGACCTCGCCAACCGGGGGCTGCTGCCGCCGGGCTTCTCGCTGGTCGGCTTCGCCCGGCGCGACTGGGAGCACGAGGACTTCGCGCAGGTCGTGCACGACGCCGTCAAGGAGCACTCGCGCACGCCCTTCCGCGAGGAGGTCTGGCAGCAGCTCAGCCAGGGCATGCGGTTCGTGCAGGGCACCTTCGACGACGACGAGGCGTTCGAACGGCTGCGCGGCACCATCGAGGAGCTGGACAAGGCGCAGGGCACGGGCGGCAACTTCGCCTTCTACCTGTCCGTCCCGCCGAAGTCCTTCCCGGTCGTCATCCAGCAGCTGAAGAAGCACGGCCTGGCGGACCAGACCGGCGGCTCCTGGCGGCGCGCGGTCATCGAGAAGCCGTTCGGCCACGACCTGGAGTCCGCCGAGGAGCTGAACAAGGTCGTCCACGAGGTCTTCGCCCCGGACCAGGTCTTCCGCATCGACCACTACCTGGGCAAGGAGACCGTCCAGAACATCCTGGCCCTGCGCTTCGCCAACACCATGTTCGAGCCGATCTGGAACCGGTCCTTCGTGGACCACGTGCAGATCACCATGGCCGAGGACATCGGCATCGGCGGCCGGGCCGGCTACTACGACGGCATCGGCGCCGCCCGTGACGTCATCCAGAACCACCTGCTCCAGCTGATGGCGCTCACCGCGATGGAGGAGCCCGCCTCCTTCGGCGCGGACGCGCTGGCCGCGGAGAAGGAGAAGGTCCTCGGTGCCGTCCGGCTGCCCGGGGACCTGGGCGCGACGACGGTGCGCGGACAGTACGCGGCCGGCTGGCAGGGCGGCGAGAAGGTCATCGGCTACCTCGAAGAGGACGGCATCGACCCGAAGTCGAAGACCGACACCTACGCGGCCGTCAAACTGGAGATCGACAACCGCCGCTGGGCGGGCGTCCCCTTCTACCTGCGCACCGGCAAGCGCCTCGGCCGCCGGGTCACCGAGATCGCGGTGGTCTTCCAGCGCGCCCCGCACTCCCCCTTCGACACCACGGCGACGGAGGAGCTGGGGCAGAACGCGGTCGTCATCCGCGTACAGCCCGACGAGGGCGTCACCGTGCGCTTCGGCTCCAAGGTGCCGGGCACCTCGATGGAGATCCGGGACGTCTCGATGGACTTCGCCTACGGCGAGTCCTTCACGGAGTCCAGCCCGGAGGCGTACGAACGGCTCATCCTGGACGTGCTCCTCGGCGACTCCAACCTCTTCCCGCGCACGGAGGAGGTCGAACTCTCCTGGAAGATCCTCGACCCGATCGAGGAGTACTGGGACACGCACGGCAGGCCCGCGCAGTACGCGTCCGGGACATGGGGGCCGGACGAGGCGGACGAGATGCTCGCACGAGACGGACGGAGCTGGCGCCGGCCATGAAGACGGACCTGACCGACACCACCGCCGGGAAGATCAACAAAGCGCTCGTGCAGGGCCGCCGGGCGATCGGCACACCCGCCGTCGGCATGGTGCTCACCCTCGTCATAGTCACCGACGAGGAGAACGCCTACGACGCCCTCAAGGCCGCCGGTGACGCCTCCCGCGAGCACCCCTCGCGCACCCTGGTCGTCATCCGGCGGGTCTCGCGCACCCTGCGCGACCGCACCTCCTCACGGCTGGACGCCGAGGTCCGGCTGGGCGCGGAGGCGGGCACCGGCGAGACGGTCGTGCTGCGGCTGTACGGCGAGGTCTGCGACCACGCCCAGTCCGTGGTGCTGCCACTGCTGCTGCCGGACGCGCCGGTCGTGGTCTGGTGGCCGGTGAACGGCCCGCTGGCCCCGGCCGAGGACCCCCTCGGCGCGCTGGGGCAGCGCCGGGTCACCGACGCCTACGCCTGCGAGGAGCCGGTGCGGGAACTGGCCGCGCGGGCCGAGGCGTACACCCCCGGCGACACGGATCTGGCGTGGACCCGGATCACGCCGTGGCGTTCCATGCTGGCCGCCGCGCTCGACCAGGTGACCTGCGAGGTCCGGTCCGTCGAGGTGGAGGGCGAGGAGTTCAACCCGAGCTGCGAGCTGCTGGCGATGTGGCTCGCGGACCGGCTGGACGTACCGGTCAAGCGCTCGCTGTCCGCCGGGCCGGGGCTGACCGCGGTCCGCATGGACACCAGCTGCGGCCCGGTCAAGCTGGACCGGGCCGACGGCAGGCTGGCCACGCTGTCCGTCCAGGGGCAGCCGGAGCGTGCGGTGGCGCTGAAGCGGCGGGAGACGGCCGAACTGATCGCGGAGGAGCTGCGGCGGCTCGACCCGGACGACACCTACGCGTCGGCGCTGCGCTTCGGGGTGGAACGGCTGGACGGCTCGGCGCCGCAGGCCACCGCGGAGGCGGCGGTCGCGGTGGCCACACCGGAGGAGGAGGCGGCGAAGGCACCCGCGCGGCGTGCCGCCGCCAAGACCGCCAGGAAGACCCCGACCCGGAAGGCGGCGGCCAAGTGAGCACTCCGCAGCTGGTCGTCCACCGTGACAAGGAGCTGATGGCGCAGGCCGCCGCGGCCCGGCTGATCACGAAGATCGTGGACGCGCAGGCCTCCACGGGCTCCGCGTCCGTGGTCCTGACCGGCGGCCGCAACGGCAACGGCGTCATGGCCGCGCTGGCCTCGGCACCCGCCCGCGACGCCGTCGACTGGGGGCGCCTGGACCTGTGGTGGGGTGACGAGCGGTTCCTGCCGGAGGGCGATCCCGAGCGCAACGTCACACAGGCCAAGGAGGCGTTGCTGGACTCCGTACCGCTGGATCCGAAGCGGGTGCACGTGATGCCCGCCTCCGACGGGCCGTGGGGCACGGACGTCGAGACGGCGGCGGAGGCCTACGCCGAGGAGCTGGCCCACGCGGCCGGCCCCGCCAACCACGGCGCGGTCCCCACCTTCGACGTGCTGATGCTGGGCGTCGGCCCGGACACGCACGTGGCGTCCCTGTTCCCGGAGCACCCGGGGGTGCGGGAGACGGAGCGCACGGTCATCGGCGTCCACGGCTCGCCGAAGCCGCCGCCCACCCGCATCTCCCTGACCCTGCCCGCGATCCGCTCGGCCCGTGAGGTGTGGCTGCTCGCGGCGGGCGAGGACAAGGCGAACGCGGTGGCGATGGCGCTGTCCGGCACGGGCGAGATCCAGGCCCCGGCGGCGGGCGCGTACGGCCGCGCGCGCACGCTGTGGCTGCTGGACACGGCGGCGGCGTCGCAACTGCCCCGGTCGTTGTACCCGCCGGCGTCGGCCTGATCGACCACCGGTCACCACCGAGTACGGGACGGGGGCGGCGCGGGCACCACAGCCCGCACCGCCCCCGTTTCCGTGAGGGCGCGTGGAGGCGACCGCCGCGCGGCCGTCCGGGCGTCGTCAGCCGTCCACTCGGCCGGCCCCGGTGAGGAACGAGCCACGCCGGACTCCCCCGAGTGCCGAGGCGGCACCCGACGGGGCGTCAGCTGTCAGATCTCGCCCCGCAGTTTGGCGAGCGCCTCGGCGAGGATGGCCTCGCCGTCCGCGTCGCTGCGCCGCTCGCGCACATAGGCGAGGTGCGTCTTGTACGGCTCGGTGCGGGGCGGGTCCGGCGGGTTGTCCCGGTCCTGACCGGCCGGGAAGCCGCAGCGCGGGCAGTCCCAGGTGTCGGGCACCTGTGCGTCGCTGGCGAAACTGGGCTGCGTCTCGTGCCCGTTGGAGCACCAGAAGGAGATGCGCAGGCGCGGCGCGGACTCGCCGCGCTCGGCCTCGCCCATCGGCCCCGCCCCGACCCGGCTTCCCCGGATCGCGTTGCCACTTGCCACGGTCGTAACTCCCTGCGTGATGGTGCCGCGAAACGAGTCGGCGTACCGCTTCGCTGCGAGCGCCTCAGTCTACGTAAGGCCCAACGCGCGTCCAGTGATGGGAGTTACCGTCCCCCGCACACAGACGCAAGCCCCATGATAGGCCGCGCTGTGGAGCGCGTACCGACCATGGGGCCTTCCGTGCGGAATGTACGGTGTTCGCCGGCTCGTCAGCTGTTGGACTTCATCAGGATGCCGAGGACGATGATGCAGGCGATCCACAGCAGACCGACCACGACGGTGATGCGGTCGAGGTTGCGCTCGGCGACGGAGGAGCCGCCGACGGAGGACTGCATGCCGCCGCCGAACATGTCGGAGAGGCCGCCGCCCTTCCCCTTGTGCATCAGCACCAGCAGCATCAGCAGCAGGCTGAAGACGATCAGGGCGATCGAGAACCCCAAAACCACGGCTGGACCAACTTCCTCGGATACGGATGGACGACGGGGACACAGCACCTTGGCTGTGCCCCCGCCAGGGTACGACGTATCGCCGCTACCGCCTACTCACGGCCGGCTCACTGCTCGCGGAACCTGATGATCTTGACGAACTCGTCGGCGTCCAGCGAGGCGCCGCCGACCAGGGCGCCGTCGATGTCGGCCTGGCCCATGATCTCGGCGACGTTGCCCGACTTGACCGAGCCGCCGTACTGGATGCGGATCTTGTCGGCCACGTCCTGCGTGTACAGCTCGGCGAGCTTGGCGCGGATGGCGGCGCAGACCTCCTGCGCGTCCTCGGCGCCGCAGACCTTGCCGGTGCCGATGGCCCACACGGGCTCGTAGGCGATCACGACCGACTCGGCCTGCTCGGCCGGGAGGTCCTTCAGACCGCCTTCGACCTGGGCGAGCGTGTGCGCGACGTGGTTGCCGGCCTCGCGGACGTCCAGTTCCTCGCCGACGCAGAGGATGGGGGTCAGGCCGTGCTTGTAGGCGGCCTTGACCTTCGCGTTGACCAGTTCGTCGGTCTCGTCGTGGTACTGCCGGCGCTCGGAGTGCCCGATCACCACGTAGGTGCACTTGAGCTTGGCCAGCATGGGGCCGGAGATCTCGCCGGTGTAGGCGCCGGAGTCGTGCTGCGAGATGTCCTGGGCGCCGTACTTGATCTTGAGCTTGTCGCCGTCGACCAGGGTCTGCACGGAGCGCAGGTCGGTGAAGGGCGGCAGGACGGCGACCTCGACGGCGTCGTAGTCCTTGTCGGCCAGGGCGAAGGCGAGCTTCTGGACGTGCGCGATGGCCTCGAGGTGGTTGAGGTTCATCTTCCAGTTGCCCGCCATCAGCGGCGTGCGGGTGGTCATTGAGGTCAGTCCTCCAGTGCGGCGAGGCCGGGGAGCGTCTTGCCCTCGAGGTATTCGAGGGAGGCGCCGCCGCCGGTCGAGATGTGGCCGAATGCGTTCTCGTCGAAACCGAGCGTACGGACGGCCGCGGCGGAGTCGCCGCCGCCGACCACGGTGAAGCCGTCGGAGTGGACGAGGGCCTGGGCGACCGCCTTGGTGCCCTCGGCGAAGTCGGGGTGCTCGAAGACACCCATCGGGCCGTTCCAGAAGACGGTGGCGGCGTCGGCGAGCTTCGAGGCGTACAGCTCACGGGTGCGCGGGCCGATGTCCAGGCCCTCCTGGTCGGCGGGGATCTTGTCCGCGTCGACCGTGTTGTTCTGCGTCGGCGCCTTGGTCTTCAGGTCCGGGAACTCCCGGGAGACCACGACGTCGACGGGAAGCAGCAGCTCGACGCCCTGCTTCTCGGCGCGCTCCATGTACTCGGTGACGGTCGGGACCTGGTCCTCCTGGAGGAGGGAGATGCCGACCTCGTAGCCCTTGGCCTTGAGGAAGGTGTACGCCATGCCGCCGCCGATGAGCAGCCGGTCGGCCTTGCCGAGGAGCTGGTCGATGACGGCGAGCTTGTCGGAGACCTTGGCACCGCCGAGGGCGACGACGTAGGGCCGCTTGACGTCCTCGGTGAGCTTCTTCAGGACGCCGACCTCGGTGGCGATGAGGTATCCGGCGTAGTGCGGCAGACGGGCCGGCAGGTCGTAGACCGAGGCGTGCTTACGGTGCACCGCGCCGAAGCCGTCGCCGACGTAGACGTCCGCGAGGGCGGCGAGGGCGTCGGCGAACTCGCCGCGCTCGGTGTCGTCCTTGGACGTCTCGCCGGGGTTGAAACGCAGGTTCTCGATGACCGCGACCTGGCCGGGCTCCAGGCCGTCCACGGCACCGTGCGCGGCGGGGCCCACGGTGTCCTGGGCGAAGGCCACGGGGGCGCCCAGCAGTTCACCGAGGCGCTCGGCGGCGGGCAGCAGCGAGAAGGCGGGGTCCGGGGCGCCCTTGGGGCGGCCCAGGTGCGAGGCCACGATCACCTTGGCGCCGGCACCGGCGAGCGCCTTGACGGTGGGCAGCACGGCGCGGATGCGGCCGTCGTCGGTGATGACACCGTCGGCCAGCGGCACGTTGAGGTCGGCGCGGACGAAGACCCGCTTGCCGTCCACGCCTTCGCTGAGAAGTTCGTCGATCGTCTTCATGGGAATGGGACTCCTGAGGAGGGGCTCTTGATCGTACGAGGGCCGGTCGATCCGCACGCGGGCGGGCCGAGGGACCCGGCCCGCCGTACGCGCGTCAGGGCCCGGACCGCGCGGTGGTGCGCTGCCCGAGCCCTGTTCTCACATCGAGGTGCCTGCTCTGCCGATCAGAGCTGGTTGCCGATGAAGACCGTGAGGTCGACGAGGCGGTTGGAGTAGCCCCACTCGTTGTCGTACCAGCCGATGACCTTCACGTTCTTGCCGTCCTGAACCATGGTCAGGGACGAGTCGAACGTGCAGGACGCCGGGGCGTTGACGATGTCGGAGGAGACGATCGGGTCCTCGGTGTACTCGAGGATGCCCTTCAGCTCGCCCTCGGCGGCCTTCTGGAAGGCGGCGTTGACCTCTTCCTTGGTGACCTCGCGGGAGAGCTCGACGACGAGGTCGGTGACCGAGCCGGTCGGGACCGGGACGCGCATCGCGATGCCGTCCAGCTTGCCCTTGAGCTGCGGCAGCACCAGGGCGGTGGCCTTCGCCGCGCCGGTGGTGGTCGGGATGATGTTCTCGGCGGCGGCGCGGGCGCGGCGCAGGTCCTTGTGCGGGAAGTCCAGGATCCGCTGGTCGTTCGTGTACGCGTGCACCGTCGTCATCAGACCGCGGACGATGCCGAAGTTCTCGTCCAGGATCTTCGCCATCGGCGCCACGCAGTTGGTGGTGCAGGAGGCGTTGGAGATGACGTTGTCCGTGGCGGCGTCGTACTTGTCCTGGTTGACGCCCATCACGATGGTGACGTCTTCGTTCTTCGCCGGGGCGGAGATGATGACCTTCTTGGCGCCGCCCGCGATGTGCTTCTCGGCGTCTTCCTTCTTGGTGAAGATGCCGGTGGACTCGATGACGATGTCCACGCCCAGCTCACCCCAGGGGATGTCGGCCGGGTTGCGCTCGGAGAGGACCTTGATGGTCCTGCCGCCGACGGTGATGGTGTCCTCGGTGTGCGTGACCTCCTGCTTGAGGCGGCCGAGGATGGTGTCGTACTTCAGCAGGTGAGCGGTGGTCGCGGTGTCACCCAGGTCGTTGACAGCCACGATCTCGATGTCTGCACCCTGCTCCAGCAGCGCGCGGAAGTAGTTACGACCGATGCGGCCAAAGCCGTTGATGCCTACGCGGATCGTCACGAACCGATCTCCTCGTTGGTACGCCGGTTTCGACGCCGGCGAGCTGTATTGGGATGTCCCCGACCACCCCCGACCCTACCTCCCTGAGGCCTTCGAAGTGACATTCGGAGACCCCCTGAACGGCATGGCGACCCGTACCCGTCAGTAGGGGTGCGGGCCCCCGCGGCCCGGCGTCCGGTTCACTCCTTTTCAGTACGGAGTGTCCGTACGCGTTGACCGCATTCATCACTCTTTCGTGCAGACCCCGGCTCACTTGTCGAGTACGGCGATCTCCCGCCCCGGAGAAGCCGTCCGGTCGGCCGCGCCCCTCGGCGTCGAGGGGCGGCAGCGGCCGTCGGCCGCAAGACGGCGGTGGGGCTCCCGGCGGCGTCCGGAGGCAGGTGCGGCGGGGCCCGTCCGCGCGGCCGGGCCCCGCCGCGCGGCGCACGCCGGTCAGCCCGCGAGGTTGTCCGCCAGCTCCTCGCTGAGGTTGGCCTCCGTGCCCGGGACACCCAGGTCGGAGGCGCGCTTGTCGGCCATGGCCAGCAGCCGGCGGATGCGGCCCGCGACGGCGTCCTTGGTCAGCGGCGGGTCGGCGAGCGCGCCCAACTCCTCCAGGGAGGCCTGCTTGTGCTCCATGCGCAGACGTCCCGCCGCCGCCAGGTGCTCGGGCACGTCGTCCCCGAGGATCTCCAGCGCGCGCTGCACCCGGGCTCCGGCGGCGACCGCCGCGCGGGCCGAGCGGCGCAGGTTGGCGTCGTCGAAGTTGGCCAGCCGGTTCGCCGTGGCGCGGACCTCGCGGCGCATCCGCCGCTCCTCCCAGGCCAGTACGGACTCGTGGGCGCCCAGTCGCGTCAACAGCGCGCCGATCGCATCACCGTCACGGACGACCACCCGGTCCACCCCGCGTACCTCACGGGCCTTGGCGGCGATGGACAGTCTGCGGGCGGCGCCTACCAGGGCGAGCGCGGCCTCCGGACCCGGGCAGGTCACCTCCAGGGACGAGGAACGGCCGGGCTCGGTGAGCGAGCCGTGCGCGAGGAACGCCCCGCGCCAGGCGGCCTCCGCGTCGCAGGTGGCCCCCGAGACCACCTGCGGCGGCAGGCCGCGGATCGGACGGCCCCGGCCGTCGACCAGACCGGTCTGGCGGGCCAGCTGGTCGCCGCCCGCGACGACCCGGACCACGTAGCGCGAGCCGCGGCGCAGGCCGCCCGGCGCCATCACGATCAGTTCCGAGCTGTGCCCGAAGATCTCCAGGATGTCCCGCTTCAGGCGCCGCGCCGCCATCGCGGTGTCCAGTTCCGCCTCGATCACGATGCGCCCGCTGACCAGGTGGAGGCCGCCGGCGAACCGCAGAATGGCGGAGACCTCCGCCTTCCTGCAGCAGGTCCGGGTGACGGGGAGCCGGGAGATCTCGTCCTTCACCGCTGCCGTCATCGCCATGGGCCGATCCTTCCATGCATCCGAAAAATACGGTCGTACGCGGCGGCCAGCAGCTCCGGGTCATGCCGCGGAGTTCCGTCCCTCCGGGCCACCGGCGCCAGCTCGACCGCGGCGCCGAACCGCTTGGCGGCCTCGGTGAGGACTTCGCGGTCGGGCACGGCGGCCTCGTCGGCGAGCACCACGTCCAGGGCGAGTTTAGGGGCGTGTCGTCCCAAAACCTCCAAATGACGCTGCGGGGAGAAGCCGGCGGTTTCTCCCGGTTGCGGGGCGAGGTTCAAGGAGAGCACCCGGCGCGCCTTCGTCTCGGTGAGCGCGTCGAGGAGCTGGGGCACGAGCAGGTGCGGGATGACCGAGGAGAACCACGAGCCGGGGCCGAGCACCACCCAGTCCGCGTCCAGGACCGCCGCGACGGCCTCGGGCACGGCGGGCGGGTCGTGCGGCACGAGGTGCACGGACTGCACCTCGCCCGGGGTGAGCGCGACGGTCGCCTGACCGCGGACCGTGTCGACGTCGTCGGGCCGGTCCGGGTCGTGCCCCCTGACCAGGGCCTGCAACTCCAGTGGTACGGCGGACATGGGCAGCACGCGTCCGTGCGCGCCCAGCAGCTTGCCGACCAGGTCGAGGGCCTGGACGTGGTCGCCGAGCTGCTCCCACAGGGCGACGATCAGCAGGTTGCCGACCGCGTGGTCGTGCAGGTCGCCCTGGGAGGTGAAGCGGTGCTGGATGACGCGGGCCCAGGTCTGGCCCCAGTCGTCGTCGCCGCACAGCGCCGCCAGCGCCTTGCGCAGGTCGCCGGGCGGCAGAACACCCAGCTCGTCGCGCAGGCGCCCGCTGGAGCCGCCGTCGTCGGCCACGGTGACGACGGCGGTGAGGTCTCCGGTGATGCGGCGCAGCGCGGCGAGCGAGGCGGACAGGCCCATGCCGCCGCCGAGGGCGACCACCTTGGGCTGGGCACCCCGGCGGCGCGGCCGGGCGCCTCGGGCCTCGGCGGGCCGGCCGGCCTGCCCCTCGGCCGCCAGACGTGCCGCGCGGCCCTCGGGGACCGCGCGGCGCAGTCTGCTCAGCCTCGGCGTACGTCCACTCACTCGCGCCCCATGTCCCGGTGGACGACGACGGTCTCCACACCCTCGGCCGCCAGTCGTGCGGCAAGCTTCTCCGACATGGCCACCGAGCGGTGCTTGCCGCCCGTGCAGCCGATGGCGATGGTCACGTACCGCTTGCCCTCACGGCGGTAGCCGGCCGCGACGAGCCGCAGCAGTTCGGCGTAGCGGTCCAGGAACTCCTTGGCGCCGGGCTGGTTGAAGACGTACCCGGCGACCTCCTCGTTGAGGCCGGTGTACGGGCGCAGCTCCGGCACCCAGTGCGGGTTGGGCAGGAAGCGCATGTCGGCGACCAGGTCGGCGTCGACCGGGAGGCCGTACTTGAACCCGAAGGACATCACGGTGGCCCGCAGCTCGGGCTCCTCCTCGCCCGCGAACCGGGCGTCCATCTTGGCGCGCAGTTCGTGGACGTTGAGGCTGGAGGTGTCGATGACGAGGTCGGCGTCGCCGCGCAGTTCGCGCAGCAGTTCCCGCTCGGCGGCGATGCCGTCGACGATCCGGCCGTCGCCCTGGAGGGGGTGGGGGCGGCGCACCGACTCGAAGCGGCGCACCAGCGCCTCGTCGGAGGACTCCAGGAAGACGATCCGCCGCGTGACGTTGCGTGCCTCCAGGTCGGCCAGTGACTCGCGGAGGTTGTCGAAGAAGCGGCGGCCGCGGACGTCGACGACGACCGCGATGCGCGCGACGTTGCCCTGCGAGCGCGCGCCCAGCTCCACCATGGTGGGGATCAGCGCGGGCGGCAGGTTGTCGACGACGAACCAGCCGAGGTCCTCCAGGCACTTGGCGGCCGTCGAGCGGCCGGCCCCCGACATGCCGGAGATGATCACCAGTTCGGGGATGGCCGCGTCGGGGACGCCTGCCGTGTCGATGCCCGTACTCACCTGTGCTCCGTGTTCCTGGACCGGATGCTGCGTCCGGTCCTCGTGCGTGTCCGCGCCGGCGTCCTCGTGCGTGTCCGCCTGAGTCTTCGCGGGCGTGTCCGCCTGCGTCCGCGCGGGTGTCTGCTGTCGGGACGCCGTGCGGGCCCGGTCGGGTTGCGCGGCGGGGTCGTGATCCCGTCCGGCCGCGGGGTCGTGATCCCGTCGTGGCCCGGGTGCCTGATCTCGTGGTGCTGCGGGCTGCGTCTCGTGCTCGGTCATGTCTCCTGCCCCCGTCGTTCGGTCGGGGCGCCCGTGGGCACGGGCTCCCCTGCGGTGCCCGCCGTCGTCTCGGGCGCCGTCTCTTCCACGTCTTCCATGATCTCTCCGGTCGCCGTGTTCACGGCGGGTGCGGCCGGGGCCGCCTGGGCCAGTGCCACGGCGATCGTCTCGGCCGTCTTGCGGCCTATGCCGGGTACCTCACAGATCTGGTCGATTGTGGCGGACCGCAGCCTTTTCACCGAACCGAAATGCTTGAGCAGGGCCCGCTTGCGCGTCTCGCCCAGACCGGGCACGTCGTCCAGGGGGCCGGCCCTGAAGCGCTTGGCCCGTTTGGTGCGCTGGTAGGTGATGGCGAAGCGGTGGGCCTCGTCACGGACGCGCTGCAGCAGGTACAGCCCCTCGCTGCTGCGGGGCAGGACCGCCGGGTCGTCCTCGCCGGGCAGCCACACCTCCTCCAGGCGCTTGGCCAGCCCGCACACCGCGATGTCGTCGATGCCCAGCTCGTCCAGGGCCCGCTGGGCGGCGGCGACCTGCGGCTGCCCGCCGTCGACGACGACGAGCTGCGGCGGGTAGGCGAACCGCTTGGGGCGCCCGTCGTCCTCGGTGAAGCCACCGGCCGGCCCGTCCACCAGGGCGTCGGACGGGTTGTCGACCGCGTCGCCGGGTGCCGCGTCGGGTGCTCCGGCGGGCGAGCCGTCGACGGCGGGGCCGGCCGACGGGAGGGCCGCTGTCCCGGCGGGCGCGGCTGCCGTCCCGTGGGGCACGGCGGCCTCCTCGCCGTCGGTCCACTCTCCGGTGCGCTCCTTCTCCGCCAGGTAGCGCCTGAAGCGGCGGGTGATCACCTCGTGCATGGAGCGGACGTCGTCCTGCCCCTCGAAGCCCTTGATCTGGAAGCGCCGGTACTCGCCCTTGCGCTGGAGCCCGTCCTCGAAGACGACCATGGAGGCCACCACGTCGTCGCCCTGGAGGTGGGAGATGTCGTAGCACTCGATGCGCAGCGGGGCGCTGTCCAGGCCGAGGGCGTCGGCGATCTCCTCCAGCGCGCGCGAGCGGGTCGTCAGGTCGGAGGCCCGCTTGGTCTTGTGCAGGGCGAGCGCCTGCAGGGCGTTGCGCTGCACGGTCTCCATGAGAGCCTTCTTGTCACCGCGCTGCGGGATGCGCAGGGACACGCCCGCGCCACGGCGGTCGGTGAGCCACTGCTGGACCGGTTCGACCGGGTCGGGCAGGGCCGGTACGAGGACCTCCTTGGGGACGGCGTCCCCGCTCTCCTCGCCGTACAGCTGCTGCAGGGCGTGCTCGACGAGGGCGCCGGTGGTGACCTCCTCCACCTTGTCGGTGACCCAGCCGCGCTGGCCTCGCACGCGCCCGCCGCGCACGTGGAAGATCTGCACGGCGGCCTCCAGCTCGTCCTCGGCGACGGCGATGAGGTCGGCGTCGGTCGCGTCGGCGAGCACGACGGCGTTCTTCTCCATGGCCTTCTTCAGGGCCCCGATGTCGTCGCGCAGGCGGGCGGCCCGCTCGTACTCCATCTCCTCGGCCGCCTCCGTCATCCGCTGCTCCAGGCGGCGCAGATAGGTGCCCGTGCGGCCGGCCATGAAGTCGCTGAACTCCTCGGCCAGTTCCCGGTGGTCCTCGGCGGAGATCCGGCCGACGCAGGGCGCGGAGCACTTGCCGATGTAACCGAGCAGGCAGGGGCGGCCGGTGCGGGCGGCGTTCTTGAAGACGCCGGCCGAGCAGGTGCGTACGGGGAAGACGCGCAGCAGCAGGTCGACGGTGTCGCGGATGGCCCACGCGTGCCCGTACGGCCCGAAGTAGCGCACGCCCTTCTTCTTGTGGCCGCGCATGACCTGGACGCGCGGGAACTCTTCGTCCATCGTCACCGCGAGGTAGGGGTAGCTCTTGTCGTCGCGGTACTTGACGTTGAACCGGGGGTCGAACTCCTTGATCCAGGAGTACTCCAGCTGGAGCGCCTCGACCTCGGTGGACACCACGGTCCACTCCACGGAGGCGGCCGTGGTCACCATGGTGCGGGTGCGCGGGTGGAGGTTCGCCAGGTCCTGGAAGTAGTTCGCCAGGCGCTGGCGCAGGCTCTTCGCCTTTCCGACGTAGATCACCCGGCGGTGCTCGTCGCGGAACTTGTACACCCCGGGAGAGTCCGGGATCTCTCCCGGCTTGGGGCGGTAGCTGGAGGGGTCGGCCATGTCTCACACCCTACTGGCGCGGTGTGACAGGGCGATGAGCCTGTGGACAACCCCCACGGCCGCGCGGCCGCACGGGGTGGACAGACGTACGACTACCTGCTGTGACCAGGCGTCTTCGCACGGTGCGGGGCCTGGCGCGGAGGTACCTCTCCGGGTCGGCGCAAAGGTGCGGACTCGGCCAGGTGTGCCTTCCGCCGGGTCGCAGGTGTTGTCGGGGCTTGGTCAACACGCTTCAATGCGGGGGACGTCGGGGCCGCGGACGACGGCATGCGGGCCTGCACGGAGGCGAAACGGCTCCCGTGCTCCCGCTCGCGGGCGGTCTCCGGCGGTCCGCGTGAACGGTCTGACCAGCCGTTGTGCACCTTTCACAGAGAGGCCCGTGCATGCCGCACGCCACCCAGCAGGCGGACGTCGCCACCGCGGAACTGGACACGGCCCTGCGGGGCGGTCCGTTCCACGTGGCGCTGCGCGCCGCGATCGCCGCCCGTGGGCTGCCCCTGCAGCGTGTGCAGCACCACCTGTCCCGCTACGGCGTCAAGGTCGGGGTCACCAGCCTGAGCTACTGGCAGCAGGGCGCCCGGCGCCCCCAGCGTCCGGAGTCGCTGCGGGCCGTGCGGGCCCTGGAGGAGATCCTGCGGCTGCCGGACGAGTCGCTGATCCGCCTGCTGGCCGAGACCGCGGAACCCGCCCTCGCCCGGCGGTCCGGCGGGCGCTCCTACCGTTCCCTCGTCGAGACGTCGGACGCCCTGCGCCGACTGCTGACCGGACTCGACGCCCCGCCCGACAGCGGTCTGCAGACCCTCGGCCACCACGAGCGCATACGGCTCGGTGCGCGCCGGGAACTCGCCGGGCGCGAGTCGCAGCACATCGTGCGCGCCCACCGGGACGGCGTGGATCGCTTCGTGGCCGTGCACCAGGGCGATACGGAGTGCGCACCGGAGTCGATGAGCGTGCACGCGCTGGAGAACTGCCGCGCCGGGCGCGTGCGCCGCGACCACGGCACGGGCCTGCTCGTGGCCGAGTTCCTCTTCGACACCCGGTTGCGGGCCGGTGACACGTTCCTCTTCCGCTACGGCGTCGAGGACGGCACGGCCGGCGTGTCCCGCGAGTACCTGAGGGCCTTCGACTCGGCCGGCGGGCAGTACGCCCTCCAGGTGCGGTTCGACGCCGACGCGCTCCCGGTGCGCTGCCACCGGTTCACCCAGCAGTCGGCGGCGGCGCCGCGCGGCGGTCGCCAGGAGCTGGCGGTGAGCCCACGGCACCGTTCGGTCCATCTCGTCGAGCCGCGGGTGCGGCCGGGGATCGTGGGGATCGCCTGGGACTGGGAATGACCGGCCGGGGTGCTGCCGGGGTGCGCGGTCAGGCGCCGGGCCCCGCGACGATCTTGCCGCCGTCGGCGCGGACCGGCAGCTCGGCCAGCGGCTCGGTGGCCGGGGACTGCACCACCTTGCCGGTGGTGGCGTCGAACTGACTGCCGTGGCAGGGGCACATCAGTGTCGTGCCCTCCAGCTTGTTGATCGCGCATCCCGCGTGGGTGCAGATGGTGCTGAACGCCTTCAGTGAGCCGTCACCGCCCTTGCTGACGACCACGTTGTGGTCCCGGAACAGCTTGGCGCCGCCCTTGGGGATCTCGCTCTCGGCACCGAGGTCGACCGGTGCCGTCGGGGTCGCGGGCGCCGCGGCACCGCCGCCTTCCGGCCCGCAGGCGGCGAGCCCGAGCCCGGCGACGGGAGTGACGGCCGCCGTCCGCAGGATCGTACGGCGGCGCGCGGAGGGACGGCCTGGCATGGGGACTCCCCTGGTCGGAGGGCTGTGCACGGCCGACGATACCGACCGCGCCCGCTCGGGCGGGCGGCGGGGCGGGCGGTGGAGCGGCCTGGCAGGGCGGGGTGCTGGCCCGGACGGGTACGAGGGGGACGCGTCGAAGAAGGGACGGACAGGGGCGGGTGATGGCGGCGTAAACGCTTGCGCAAGCGTTTACGCGGGTCCGGTGATGCGGTACGGTCCCGGCCACGGGCTGCCGGCAGGCCGCTCGGAGAGGGGACACGATGCCGACCATGGCCGATGTCGCACGGAGCGCCGGGGTCTCCGTGGCGACCGTCTCGCACGTGCTGAACGGCACCCGGCCCGTGCTGCCGCACACCCGCCAGGCGGTGCTCGACGCCGTGGAACAGCTCGGCTACACGCCCAACGGTCTCGCCCGCTCCCTGGTCACCGCACGGACCCGGTCCATCGGGCTCGCGGTGTCCGCCATCAGCAACCCGTACTTCACGGAGATCCTCCAGGGCGTCGAGGCCGGCGCCCTGGAACACGGCTACAGCCTGCTCATCGCCGACCCGCACGACGACCCGGCACACGAGCGCAAGGTGGCCCAGCTCCTGCACGAGCGCCGCGTGGACGGCATGATCGTCGCCGCCTCCGCCCGCCCCCACGACCTGGTCGCCTACCTCACGCGGCACGCCGTACCCACCGTGTTCCTGGACCGCCTGGTCCGCACCGGGCCGGAGACCGCAAGCGGCGACGCGCCACGCTTCGACCAGGTCTGCGCCGACAGCGCCGAACCGACCGCACGGCTCGTCGGGCACCTCGCCGGTCTCGGCCACCGCCGGATCGGCCTGGTCGCGGGCCTGCCCGGACTGAGCACGACCCGGGAACGGATGACCGGCTACCGCCACGGCCTGGCCGCCGCCGGACTCCCCCACGACGAACGGCTCGTGGTACACGGCGACTCCGCCGCGGAGGGCGCGCAACGCGCCACCGCCGCCCTGCTCGCCCTCGCCGTACCGCCCACGGCACTGGTCACGGCCAACAACGCGATGACCATCGGCGCCCTGCGGGCGCTGCGTGAGCTGGGCCTGTCCGTGCCCTCGGACATCGCGCTGTGCTGCTTCGACGACTTCGACTGGGCCGACCTGTTCTCTCCCCGGCTGACGGCGATCGCCCAGCCCGGCAGGGAGCTGGGCGCCCGGTCGGTCCAACTGCTCCTCGACCGCCTGGCCGCGCCCGACCGGCCCGCCCGCACGGTGCGTCTGCCGTGCACGTTCGTCCACCGCACGTCCTGCGGTTGCCCCGCACAGCCCGAGGAAGGAACCGACTCGTGATCGTCGTCGCCGGTGAGGCCCTGATCGACCTGGTACCGCAGGGCGCGGGTGCCCTCGCCGACCTCAAGCCGGCGCTCGGCGGCGGCCCCTACAACACGGCCGTCGCCCTCGGCCGCCTCGGCTCCCCCACCGCTTTCTGCTCCCGTGCCTCGGACGACGCCTTCGGTGAGGCCCTGCTGGACGGGCTGCGCAAGGCCGGGGTGGACGTCTCGGGCGTGCAGCGCGGCAGCGAGCCGACGACGCTGGCGGTCGCGACGGTCGGCACGGACGGCTCGGCCACGTACTCGTTCTACGTCGACGGCACCGCCGACCGTCTGTTCACCGCCCCCGCCGCGCTGCCCGCCGGAACGCGCGCGGTCTCCTTCGGCACCTGTTCGCTCGTCCTGGAACCGGGCGCGAGTGCCTACGAGAGGCTGATGCGGGCCGCGGCCGTCGCAGGCGTGTTCACGGCGCTGGATCCGAACATCCGGGCCGGGCTGATCCCGGACCCGGACGCCTACCGGGCGCGTTTCCGTGGCTGGCTGCCCTCGGTGTCGCTGCTGAAACTGTCCGAGGAGGACGCCCGGTGGCTGGGCGGTACACCACGCGAGTGGCTGGCCGCCGGGCCCGCGGCCGTCGTCATCACCCATGGCGGCGACGGGCTCACCGTGCACACCCGTGACGGCGGGGAGCATTCGGTTCCGGGCGAGAAGGTGACGGTCGTCGACACGATCGGGGCCGGCGACACCGTGAACGCGGCTCTGCTGCACGGCCTGGCCGTGCGTGACGCGCTGTCCCCGCAGGGACTCGCGGGGCTCGGCGCGGCCGGCTGGACCGCGTTGCTGCGGTTCGCGGCCCGCGCGGCGGCGATCACCTGCTCGCGCGCGGGCGCGGAACCGCCGTACGCGTCGGAAATGGGCGAGGTCTAGGCGGTCCGGCGGTCCGGCGGCACACGGGCCGGGAGCGCGGGCGGGCCGGGGGCCGCGATGCTCAGCGGTCCGGCGGCACGGGCAGCCGGTGCATGGTGGGCGGAGCGGGAGTACGGGCAGGCGCCTCGCGGGTGGTCCCGCGGGGCGCCTGCTGGGGTGGCCGGGTGCGGCGGCCGGGTGGCGGCTGTGGTGGCCGCGTGCGTCTCAGGCCTTGCGGGCCCGCGTGGTCTTCTTCGCGGGCGCGGCCTTCTTGCTCGCCGCGCCACCGGCCGCCGTCCTTGCGGTGGCCGTCTTCCGGGCCGTCGACGCGGCTGCCACCGCCTTCTTGGCGGCGGCCCGGCGCGGGGCCTTCACCGCCTTCACCGGCTCCGCGTCGCTGATCCGGTCCGCGCCCAGGATCTCCCGCAGGAACTTGCCGGTGTGGCTGGCCGGGACCCCCGCCACCTGCTCGGGCGTGCCCTCGGCGACGACGAGACCCCCGCCGGCGCCTCCCTCCGGACCCATGTCGACGACCCAGTCGGCGGTCTTGATCACGTCGAGGTTGTGCTCGATGACGATGACCGTGTTGCCCTTGTCGACCAGGCCGGAAAGGACCTTCAGCAGTTTGCTGATGTCCTCGAAGTGGAGTCCGGTCGTCGGCTCGTCCAGGACGTAGACCGTGCGGCCGGTGGAGCGGCGCTGCAGCTCGCTGGCGAGCTTGACGCGCTGTGCCTCACCGCCGGACAGCGTGGTGGCGGACTGGCCGAGCCGGACGTAGCCGAGGCCGACGTCCTTGAGGGTCCTGAGGTGCCGGGCGATCGCCGGAACCGCCTCGAAGAAGTCGGTCGCCTCCTCGATCGGCATGTTCAGCACATCGGCGATGGACTTGCCCTTGTAGTGGACCTCCAGGGTCTCCCGGTTGTAACGGGCGCCGTGGCAGACCTCGCACGGGACGTAGACGTCCGGGAGGAAGTTCATCTCGATCTTGATCGTGCCGTCGCCCGCGCAGTTCTCGCAGCGGCCGCCCTTGACGTTGAAGGAGAAGCGGCCGGGCAGGTACCCGCGGACCTTGGCCTCGGTGGTCTCGGCGAAGAGCTTGCGGATGTGGTCGAAGACACCGGTGTACGTCGCCGGGTTGGACCGCGGGGTGCGGCCGATGGGCGACTGGTCCACGTGCACGACCTTGTCGACGAGGTCGTCGCCGTCGACGCGCGTGTGCCGTCCGGGGACGTTGCGCGCGCCGTTCAGTTCGCGGGCCAGGTGGGTGTAGAGGATGTCGTTGACCAGGGTCGACTTTCCGGAACCGGAGACGCCGGTGACGGCGGTGAAGACGCCCAGCGGGAAGGACACGTCGATGTCCTGGAGGTTGTTCTCCCGGGCGCCGTGCACCGTGAGCTGCCGGGCGGGGTCGAGCGGTCGCCGGATGTCGGGCAGCGGGATCGACTTCTTGCCCGCCAGGTACTGACCGGTCTGCGACTCGGCGTTGGCGAGCAGCTCCTTCAGGGAGCCGCTGTGCACGACCTTGCCGCCGTGCTCGCCCGCACCGGGACCGATGTCCACGATCCAGTCGGCGACCTTGATGGTGTCCTCGTCGTGCTCGACGACGATGAGCGTGTTGCCCATGTCGCGCAGCCGGACCAGGGTCTCGATCAGCCGGTGGTTGTCGCGCTGGTGCAGGCCGATGGAGGGCTCGTCGAGGACGTAGAGGACGCCGACGAGGCCGGAGCCGATCTGGGTGGCCAGGCGGATGCGCTGGGCCTCGCCGCCGGAAAGCGTACCGGCGGCGCGGTTCAGCGACAGGTAGTCCAGGCCGACGTCGACCAGGAAGCGCAGTCGCTCGTTGACCTCCTTCAGGACGCGCTCGGCGATCTTCTTGTCGCGGGCGTCGAGCTTCAGTCCGCGCAGGAAGTCCGCGCAGTCGCTGATCGACATCGCGGAGATCTCGGCGATCGACTTGCCCATGAGCGTGACCGCGAGGACGACCGGCTTGAGGCGCGTGCCGTCACAGGTGGGGCAGGGCACCTCGCGCATGTACCCCTCGAAGCGCTCGCGGCTGGCGTCGCTCTCGGCCTCGCTGTGCCGGCGCTTGACGAAGGGCACAGCGCCCTCGAAGGGAGTGGTGTACACGCGCTCGCGTCCGTACCGGTTGCGGTAGCGGACCTCGATCTGGGTCTTGTGGCCGTACAGCAGGGCCTTCTTGGCGCGCTGCGGCAGCCCGGCGAAGGGGATGTCGGTGCGGAAGCCCAGCGCGTCGGCGAGGGCGCCGATCAGGCGGCCGAAGTAGTCCTTGGTGTGCCCGTGCGACCAGGGGTGGATGGCGCCCTCGTCGAGGGACTTGTCCTCGTCGGGGACGATCAGCTCCGGGTCGACCTCCATGCGCGTGCCGATGCCGGTGCACTCGGGGCAGGCGCCGAAGGGCGAGTTGAAGGAGAAGGAGCGGGGCTCCATCTCCTCGAAGGACAGGTCGTCGTACGGGCAGTACAGGTGCTCGGAGTACATGCGCTCGCGCTCGGGGTCGTCCTCGGGGAGGTCGACGAAGTCGAGCACGACCATGCCGCCGGAGAGGCCGAGCGCGGTCTCCACGGAGTCGGTCAGCCGGCGCTTGGCGGAGTCCTTGACCGTGAGGCGGTCGACGACCACCTCGATGGTGTGCTTCTCCTGCTTCTTCAGCGTGGGCGGGCTGGAGAGCTGGACGGTCTCGCCGTCCACACGCGCGCGGGAGTAGCCCTTGGTCTGGAGGTCGGCGAACAGGTCGACGAACTCGCCCTTGCGTTCGCGCACCAGCGGCGAGAGCACCTGGAAGCGGCTGCCTTCCGGCAGCTCCAGGACCCTGTCGACGATGGCCTGCGGCGACTGCCGGGAGATCGGACGGCCGCACTCGGGGCAGTGCGGCTTGCCGATGCGGGCGAACAGCAGGCGCAGGTAGTCGTAGACCTCGGTGATGGTGCCGACCGTGGAGCGCGGGTTGCGCGAGGTCGACTTCTGGTCGATGGAGACCGCCGGGGAGAGGCCCTCGATGAAGTCGACGTCCGGCTTGTCCATCTGACCGAGGAACTGGCGGGCGTACGAGGAGAGCGACTCCACGTAGCGCCGCTGGCCCTCGGCGAAGATCGTGTCGAAGGCGAGGGAGGACTTGCCCGAACCGGACAGGCCCGTGAAGACGATGAGCGAGTCACGAGGCAGGTCGAGCGACACGTTCTTCAGGTTGTGCTCGCGCGCGCCACGGACGATGAGACGGTCGGCCACGCCGGTCCGCACCTTTCTTGAGAGAAGTGACAGGGGCGGGGCCCCCGTGCTTCTTCAGACTAGGGGGAGCCACTGACAACGCCGGGTGGGATTCCCGGATCCGCCCGGATAGTCAACAATCCCCGGCTCTCCAGCATGCCCGACGCCGCCGACGACGATATCGCACGCGCATTCGATTTTCCGTCGTGGTCGGCCGCCTTCACCCGAAGGTGTGGCGCCGCTAAGGTCGGGCGCATGATGGATCACGCGCGTGACCTGGCGTCTGTACAGGAAGCCACCGAACGACTGCTCAGCGCGGCCGGCAGACTGGACAACGCGGCTGTGACCGACCAGTCACGGCTGCCCGGCTGGACCCGCGGCCATGTCCTCGCCCACCTCTCCCGCAACGCGGACGCGCTCGTCAACGTTCTCGAAGGCCGTCCCATGTACGTCTCCGCCGAGGTGCGGGACGCGGACATCGAGCACGACGCCCCGCGCCGGCTCGACGCGCACCTCGCCGACCTGCGCGAGAGCGCGGCCCGCTTCCGCGCGGCGGGTGAGGCACCGGCCGACTGGTCGCGGACCGTCGAGTTGCGCAACGGGGTCACCGACACCGCCTCCCGGGTGCCGTTCCGCCGCTGGGCGGAGGTCGAACTGCACCACGTCGACCTCGGCATCGGCTACGAGCTGGAGGACCTGCCGCAGGAGTTCACGGAGCGGGAGACCGCTTTCCTCGCCCGGCGGTTCACCGGCCGCTCCGACGTGCCGGCGACCCGGCTGACGGACGGCACGCGCGCGTGGAGCACGGGCCGGGAGCAGGACGAGCCGACGGTCACCGTCACGGGAACCCCGGCGGACCTGCTCGGCTGGCTCGCCGGGCGGCGCGACGGGGCCGCGCTCGCGGTGACGGGCGGCGCCCTGCCGGTACTGCCGCCGCTGTAACGGCCGGCGAACCGTGGCCCGGCCCGGGCGGCCGTGGTGGGCAGGGTGAGCCGCCACGGCTGCTCGCAGGCGTCCGAGCGCTGCCCGCGGTTCGCGGCGGGCGCGGCTGCCTCCGCCTGCGGCGGTCCACCGCCGCTCGCGGCTATAGGCTGACGGCCATGACGTACAGCGGAGAGGTGACGGTCGGCGGCCCGGCGGACGTGCACGAGCTGAAAGACCTGATGATCACCAAGATCGCGGTCGGCCGGATGGACAACAACGCCTATCTGCTGCGTTGCCGGGCCACGGACGAGCAGTTGCTGATCGACGCGGCCAACGACGCGCACACGCTGCTCGGCATGATCGGTGACGACGGCATCGCCTCCGTCGTCACCACCCACCGGCACGCGGACCACTGGCAGGCACTGGCCGACGTGGTGGCGGCCACGCGCGCGCGTACGTACGCGGGGCGGGACGACGCCGAGGGCATCCCCGTGCCGACCGACGTCCTCGTGCAGGACGGGGACACGATCAGCGTGGGGCACGTGCGGCTCACCGCCCGCCACATCGTCGGACACACCCCGGGCTCCATCGCACTGGTCTACGACGACCCGCACGGGCATCCGCACGTGTTCACCGGCGACTGCCTCTTTCCCGGCGGTGTGGGCAACACCTTCAAGAATCCGAAGGCGTTCGCGAGCCTGATCCACGACGTCGAGACGAAGATCTTCGCACCGCTGCCGGACGAGACCTGGGTGTACCCGGGGCACGGCAACGACACCACCCTGGGCGCCGAACGCCCGCACCTGCCCGAATGGCACGCGCGCGGGTGGTGACCCCCGCTTCCGCGAGGGATTCGCACCCCGTGTGAACCCTTCGCCCACACCGGAGGCGCGCGTGCGCTCCCGGAACCGGCCTGCCGGGCGGTCCACTGGGACCAGCCCCGCTCAGGAAGACGGCTCCTGCGCGGCACGGGCCGCCGGTCCTCGTCCCGCCCCGACCGGCGGCCCCGGCACGTCGTCGACGGCACCGGGGGCGCGGGGGGCCGGGCCTTACGCCTGAGCCTCGTCCCCGGCGGCCCCGGCGGCCCCGGCGGCCCCAGCGGCCAGCGTCGCCACCCGCTCCACCGCGAACGCGTAGCCCTGTACTCCGCAGCCGGCGATGACGCCGTCGGCGCGCAGGGAGACATAGGAGTGGTGCCGGAAGGACTCGCGCCGGTGGACGTTGGAGATGTGGATCTCCACGACCGGCATCCCGTCGCAGGCGTTGAGCGCGTCCAGGATCGCCACTGAGGTGTGCGAGTAGGCGGCCGGGTTGATCACGATGCCGCAGTGGTGCGACCGCGCCTCGTGGATCCAGTCGACCAGTTCCCCCTCGTGGTTGGACTGCCGGAAGTCCACCGTGCCGCCGCGCGCGGCCGCCGTCTTCGCGCACAGGGTCTCCACGTCCGCGAGCGTGTCGGAGCCGTAGATCTCCGGCTGCCGTCGGCCGAGCAGGTTCAGGTTGGGGCCGTTGAGGATCATGATCGGGGCGTTGGCCAGAGTGCGGGGCACGGTTCCTCCGGGTCCGTCGGTGCGCGGCGATCGACTGCGACCGCCGCGGCCCCCGGTCTATCACGGGGAACCGGTCGCACGGCCCCGGGCAGGCCCCTCCTGGTCGATGCCCGAACAGGTCCCTAGGGGTTGATGGCCAGCTCCAGGTAGGCCGCGAAGATCACCAGGTGGACGCCGCCCTGGAGCGGTGTGGCCCGGCCCGGCACCACAGTCAGCGAGCTGACCACCACCGTGAGCAGGAGCAGCAGCATGTGGGTGGAGCTGAGACCGAGCACCAGGGGCCCGGAGAGCCATACGGAGGCCAGGGCGACGGCCGGGATGGTCAGGCCGATGCTGGCCATCGCGGAGCCCAGGGCGAGGTTGAGGCTGGTCTGCACCCGGTCGCGGCGGGCGGAGCGGAGGGCGGCGATGGTCTCGGGCAGCAGCACCAGCAATGCGATGATCACGCCGACGACCGCGTGGTGCAGCCCTGCGGACGCCACTCCGGACTCGATGGTCGGCGAGACGCCCTTCGCCAGTCCGACCACGCCGATCAGGGCGAGGCCCAGCAGGCCGAGGCTGGTCCAGGCCATGCGGGCGGTGGGCCGCTCGGCGTGGTCGTCGGCGGTGATCACCTCGCCCTGCCGGGTGATGGGCAGGAAGTAGTCGCGGTGCCGGACCGTCTGGGTGGCCACGAACAGGCCGTACAGGATCAGTGAGGACAGGGCGGCGAAGGTGAGCTGCACGCCGGAGAACTCCGGTCCCGGCTTGCTGGTGGTGAACGTCGGCAGGACCAGGCTGAGGGTGGCCAGGGTGGCCACGGTGGCGAGCGCCGCGCCGGTGCCCTCGGCGTTGAAGACGGCGGTGCCGTGCCGGAGCGAGCCGACGAGCAGGCAGACCCCGACCACGCCGTTGCAGGTGATCATGACGGCTGCGAACACCGTGTCCCTGGCCAGGGTCGCGCTCTTGTCACCGCCGTCCAGCATGAGGGTCACGATGAGCGCGACCTCGATGACGGTGACGGCGATGGCCAGGACCAGGGAGCCGAAGGGTTCGCCGACCCGGTGGGCGACCACCTCGGCGTGGTGCACCGCGGCGAGCACCGCACCGGCGAGCACCACCGTCACCAGCACGACCACGGCTGCGGGCAGGCTCCGTCCCCAGGTGAGGACCAGCAGGACGACCGCGAGCACCGGTACCGCCGTCGTCCACGCCCTGGCGAGTCCCCTGAGCCGCGTGATCATGCTGCGATCGTCGCAGAGGCCCGGTGGGTTCGCATTCCGGTGGGTGGGCGGGGCGGTGGCTCCCGCAGTCCCCGCCCCGTCCGGATGGGGGGTCCCGTGGCCGGTCGCGTGCCGCGAGCCCGTTGCCGTGTGACGGTCAGGCATCGACGCGGTCCTTGTGCTCGGTGTCGCCCTGCCCTTCTCGCACCTCCTCCGTCGCGGCCCGGCCCCTGGTCGCCATCAGGCTGGTGACGGTGGTGATGATCAGGACCGCGCAGATCACGCCGAGGGAGACGGGGATGCTGATCTCCGGGACGTGCACACCGGCCTCGTGCAGTGCGTGCAGCACGAGCTTGACGCCGATGAATCCGAGGATGACCGACAGGCCGTAGGAGAGGTGGACCAGCTTCTTCAGCAGGCCGCCTATCAGGAAGTACAGCTGCCTGAGCCCCATCAGCGCGAAGGCGTTGGCGGTGAAGACGATGTACGGGTCCTGGGTGAGGCCGAAGATCGCGGGGATGGAGTCGAGGGCGAACAGCACGTCGGTGGTGCCGATGGCCAGCATGACGACCAGCATCGGCGTCATCACGCGCTTGCCGTTGTCCCGGATCCACAGCTTGGTGCCGTGGTAGCGGTCGGCCACGCCGAAGCGGCGCTCGGCGGCCTTGAGCAGCTTGTTCTCCTCGAACTCCTCGTCCTCGCCGCCGGATCGGGCCTCCTTGATCAACTTCCAGGCGGTCCAGATGAGGAACGCGCCGAAGAGGAAGAACACCCACGAGAAGCCGGCGAGGATGGCTGCGCCGGCGGCGATGAAGGCGGCCCGCAGTACCAGGGCTATGAGGACGCCGACGAGCAGCACCCGCTGCTGGTACTGCGACGGCACGGCGAACTTCGCCATGATCAGGACGAAGACGAAGAGGTTGTCGACGCTCAGCGACTTCTCGGTGATGAAGCCCGCGAAGAACTCGCCGGCCGGCTGCCCGCCACCGAAGAGGAACAGCCCGAGCCCGAAGAGGCAGGCCAGGGTGATCCAGACGATGGTCCAGACACCGGCTTCCTTGACGGACACGTCATGGGGTTTGCGGCCGATGAAGAAGTCGACCGCGATCAGCGCGGCCAGGCCGACGACGGTCAGGGTCCACAGGGTGATCGAAACTTCCACTGCGCCTCCGCAGGTGCGTCACGGGCAGATGAGTCAGCGTCGTCGCTGCCGGAGGTCTCTTCCACCCGGGACGGGCCGGCGCCCCGGGATCTGGTCCGATCCGTATTGACGGGTACGCCGCAGCAGACAGGGAGTACTCCCCTCCGTACGGAAAACAGTACCCGAATCACCAAGGAAAGGTAAAGCGCATGGCAAAGAAAAGATCAAGATGCCTGCTCAAAGGCTCTTTACCTGTGCTTGACGTATGCCTGCTCGGCGGTCACGTCACCGGTTCCAGTCCCGGCGGGCCGTGGCGACCCGCGTGAGAACCCGCTGGAGCACCTGACTGCCCGGAGGCACCAGCGGTGGCTCGTACGTCCAGGCGTGTCCGACCCACGGGTCCGCGAGATGGTCGTCGGGGACCGGGGTGAGGCGCATCAGCGAACGCCACAGGGGATCGAGCAGCGGACCGTAGGCGGCGGCGTCCTCGCGGTCCGCGACCACCATCAGGTGGACCCCGACCGCCGGGCCCTCGTCCGCGAGATAACGCAGCTGCGTCACGGCCCGGTCGTCGAAACCGTGCGGGAAGTCGTTGACGATCAGCAGTTGTTCCGCCGTGTCGAGGCCCGGCGGGAGCGAGTCGGGGGCGCCGGCCCGCACCGCCATCTGCACCAGGTCGACCCGCTGGGTGAGCTCCCCCAGGACGTCCGTGACGCCCGCGGCGCCGGTCGCGGGCGGCGTGGCGAGCACGCCCGCGCCGACCAGGGGCGCGAGTGTCCCTGCCGCCGTACCCGCCGGGTCGATGACGTGCACACCGAACTCGCCGGCCGGGTAGACGGCGAGCAGCCGGGCCGCGTGCGCCACGGCCGCCTCCATCGCCAGGCGCCGCGCCTCTCCCTCGTCGGTGAGCGCACCGCCGGGCCCGCGGGAGCGGCCGCTGTCGATCCACAGGCCGCGCTCCAGCGGCAGCCGGACCAGCATGGGGATGCGCAGGGAGGGCGCCTCGGGCAGACGCAGGTCGCCGAGGCGTACGGCCATCGGGATCTCCATCGGTACGCGGTACCCGTGCCAGACCGGGTTGTCCCAGCCCGCGTACGCGGTCGGCAGCGCGGGCTCGACCACCTCGGACTCGACGGTGAGCTGGGCGAGGTCGCGGTCGAGGGCGGCCCTGGCCTGGTCGACCAGCTCGGCGTGCCGGACGCGTGCCGTCTCCCGTGCGGCGTCGCCCTGGCCGCCGATGCGGCTGCGCGGGTCGGACAGCGCCTGGTCCAGCTCCTTGTCCCGGCGCGCGTCGGCGAAGTCGACGGCGCTGCGGTAGGCGGCCGCGGTGCGGGCCAGGTCCTCGAACATGCCCCAGACCTGGTTGTAGAGCCGTTCCTCCATGGACCACCCGGTCGCGTCGCCCGCGACGGGCTGCGCCGGCCGTCCCGGTGCGGCCGGGGGCGCGGTGGGCGCCGGTGGAGGCGGGGCCGTCGCCTGCCGGCGGGGGTGGCTGTAGTCGATGGGGCCGCCCGTGGGGGCCGTCGGCCGGGGGTCCGCCGGGGGCTCGTGTGTTGAGCCCCCGCCCGTCCGTGGCGGCGGGGCGCCGTCCGGGGACGGCGACTGCAGGGGGGCGCCGGAGGTATGGCCGCCGCAGGAGGGCGCGGGTGCGGGATCGGTGGCGGCCGGGGAGGCCGCTGGGGCGCCCTGGCCCGCGTCCGCGGCCGGTGCGGTGGTCTGCCGGGAGCGGCTGCCGTCCGCGGTGCGCGGCGGAGGGGCCGCCACCGAGCGGGCCAGGCCCCCGGCCACCGCCTTCTCGACGGTGGCCGCCAGTTGGCGCGCCTGGCCGACTCCCTGGTCGGCGAGGAGTTCGGCGAGGCCACCGGAGTAGCCCTGCCCGACGGCGCGGACCTTCCAGGCGTCCTGCCGGCGGTAGAGCTCCAGGGCGATCACGGCCGTCTCGGCGTCCAGGCCGGTGAGGGTGAAGCTGACGAGTTCGGCGCCGTCCAGGCCGGTGACGGCCGCGAAGGGGGCGGCGACCGCCCCGAACCGCGCCGGTCCCTGGCCGCCGCCGGGCAGGGTGAGAAGCACGTTGACGCGGTGCACCGCCTCCGGCACCGCGTCCAGGTCGACAGCGAGCCGGTGGTCGGCGGCGGCCTGCCGGGAGACCTCCAGGCCGGGCAGCACGGGGGCGCCGGGGTGGGCCACCCCGGCGCCCCCGCGGACCGTGCCGTTCTCGTCGGCGGCGGTGACCAGCGCCACCACCGGCGTTCCGGCCGAGACCCTGATCTCCAGGCGGGTCTCGGAGAGCGGGTGGTTCTGCCCCCGCACCAGCTCGGCCGTCATCGCCTTCTCCCCCTGTGCCGTGCCCCGCTCGTGCCGACGCTCGCCCTGCCGACCTACAGGTGCGGCAGGAGCGCCGGCATCAGGTCCTGGAACGTACGGCCGTTGGCCGGGACGCCGAGGGCCGTCATCGTCCAGCCGGTGCCTGCCCGGTGCACCTTCGCCATGATCTGGGCGGTGTAGTTGCCGCCGCCCGCGAGGGTGTAGCGGGCCAGTTCCTGGCCGTTGGTCTCGTCCACCAGGCGGCAGAAGGCGTTCTGCACTTCCTGGAAGGTCTGGCCCGTGAAGGAGTTCACGGTGAAGATGATCTGGTCGATGTGGACCGGGACGCGCTGCAGGTCGACGAGGATCGCCTCGTCGTCGCCGCCCTGGCCGACGCCGCCGACGAGGTTGTCGCCGGTGTGGCGCACGGAACCGTCGTCGCTCACCAGGTGGCGGAAGAAGACGACGTCGACCGGCTGCTTGTCGGCGAAGAGCACGGCGGAGGCGTCGAGGTCGATCTCGCGCGTACGGGATCCGAACAGGCCGCGGCGGGGAGCCGCCTGCCAGCCGAGACCCATACGGACCGCGCTCAGGCTGCCCCCGTCGTTCTTCTGCAGACTGATGGCCTGACCCTTGGTCAAGTTGACGGTCACGGCTGCTTCCCCTCTCGGACTGCTCCCCTGTTGCCGCGGATTCGCGCGGTTGATCAGAACCCTACGCAGAGACGCTGACATCACCGCACGCCGGTCCGTACTTTGTGTCGGTCTTGCAACACAGCGCGCACGCGGATGCCCCCAGGCGCTCCCTTTGGGCATCCGCCTTCCCTCGGCTCCCTCGGGCGAGCGCGCGCCCCTGGGATCAGGCCAGACCGGCCTCACGCATCTGGCGCAGTTCCTTCTTCATCTCGGAGACCTCGTCGCGCAGCCGGGCCGCCACCTCGAACTGCAGCTCGGCGGCGGCGGCGCGCATCCGGTCGGTCATCTGCTCGATCTGTTCGGCGAGCTGGGCCGCGGGACGGTCGGTGGGCACCGTCTCCTTCGCCTTGCCCTTGGCGGACTTCCCCGCCTTGGCGCCCTTGGCGGCCTGGTCGCCGAGCGCCGGGACGGGGGCCTTGGCGCCCTTGCCGTCCTTGCCCTTGCGATAGCCGGTGCCGAGCAGCTGCTCGGTGTCGACCTCCTCGCGGGCGATCTGCGCGACGATGTCGTTGATCTTCTTGCGCAGCGGCTGGGGGTCGATGCCGTTGGCCTTGTTGTAGGCGATCTGCTTCTCCCGGCGGCGGTTGGTCTCGTCGATGGCCTTCGCCATCGCCGGGGTGATCTTGTCGGCGTACATGTGGACCTGGCCGGAGACGTTGCGCGCCGCGCGGCCGATGGTCTGGATGAGCGAGGTGCCGGAGCGCAGGAACCCCTCCTTGTCGGCGTCGAGGATCGCCACCAGGGAGACCTCGGGCAGGTCCAGGCCCTCGCGCAGCAGGTTGATGCCGACCAGGACGTCGTACTCCCCGGAGCGCAGCTCGCGCAGCAGCTCGATGCGGCGCAGGGTGTCGACGTCGCTGTGCAGGTAGCGCACCTGGATGCCCAGTTCCAGGAAGTAGTCCGTGAGGTCCTCGGCCATCTTCTTGGTGAGCGTGGTGACCAGGACGCGCTCGTCCTTCTCGGTGCGCTTGCGGATCTCGTGCACCAGGTCGTCGATCTGGCCCTCGGTGGGCTTGACGACGACCTCGGGGTCGACGAGGCCGGTGGGGCGGATGATCTGCTCGACCTGGCCGTCCGAGCGCGACAGCTCGTACTGCCCGGGGGTCGCCGACAGGTACACCGTCTGGCCGATGCGTTCCTGGAACTCCTCCCACTTCAGCGGGCGGTTGTCCAGGGCGGAGGGCAGCCGGAAGCCGTGCTCGACCAGGGTCCGCTTGCGGGAGGCGTCGCCCTCGTACATCGCGCCGATCTGGGGCACGGTCACGTGCGACTCGTCGATGACGAGGAGGAAGTCGTCGGGAAAGTAGTCCAGCAGGGTGTTGGGCGGGGTGCCCGGCGCGCGGTCGTCGAAGTGCATCGAGTAGTTCTCCACGCCGGAGCAGGTGCCGATCTGGCGGAGCATCTCGATGTCGTAGGTGGTGCGCATCCGCAGCCGCTGCGCCTCCAGCAGCTTGCCCTGCTTCTCCAGCTCGGCCAGGCGCTCCTTGAGTTCCTCCTCGATGCCCCGGACGGCGCGCTCCATGCGCTCGGGTCCGGCGACGTAGTGCGAGGCGGGGAAGACGTAGAGCTGCTGGTCGTCGCTGATGATCTCGCCGGTGAGCGGGTGCAGGGTGGACAGCGCCTCGATCTCGTCGCCGAACATCTCGATGCGGACGGCCAGCTCCTCGTAGACCGGGAAGATCTCGATGGTGTCGCCGCGGACCCGGAAGGTGCCCCGGGTGAAGGCCATGTCGTTGCGGGTGTACTGGATGTCGACGAAGCGGCGCAGCATCTCGTCGCGGTCCATCTCCTCGCCGACCCTGAGGGGGACCATGCGGTCGACGTACTCCTGGGGCGTGCCGAGGCCGTAGATGCAGGAGACGGAGGCGACCACGACGACGTCGCGGCGGGTGAGCAGCGAGTTGGTCGCGGAGTGCCGCAGCCGCTCCACCTCCTCGTTGATCGAGGAGTCCTTCTCGATGTAGGTGTCCGACTGCGGGACGTAGGCCTCGGGCTGGTAGTAGTCGTAGTACGAGACGAAGTATTCGACGGCGTTGTTGGGGAGCAGCTCGCGGAACTCGTTCGCCAGCTGCGCGGCCAGCGTCTTGTTGGGGGCCATCACGAGCGTCGGCCGCTGGAGCTTCTCGATCATCCAGGCGGTGGTGGCGGACTTGCCGGTGCCGGTGGCGCCGAGCAGGACGACGTCCTTCTCGCCCGCCTCGACGCGCCGGGCTAGCTCGGCGATGGCCTGCGGCTGGTCGCCGCTGGGCTGGTAGGGGCTGACGACCTCGAAGGGCGCCACCGTGCGTTCGATCTGGGAAACGGGCCGCATGCCATCCACCGTACGACCCGCCACTGACAACGGGACGGGATCAGCGGTTCTGCGGGGTGCGCGCGGGGCGCCCGGCCGGGACGCGGCGGGCGTCGGCGGCGGGGTGCCGGACCGTGTGGCCGACGAGTTCGCGGGCCGGGACGCCCGGCTTGTGCTCGACGGGCACCCAGTCCGTCCTGCCCATGATCATCAGCGGATCGCGCATCACGACGATCCCGGCCAGGAGCAGGAAGGCGAGCGGGCCGATCAGCATGGGGGCGAGCAGTGCGGCCGGCGACTCGCCGGGGACCGGGTCGCCACCCGTGCCGTGCAGGTGCACGCTGAGCGCGGCCATGCCGGTGTAGTGCATGCCGCTGACGGCGAGGCCCATGACGAGGCTCGCGCCGACGCTCCAGAGGAATCCCCTGACCCGCCCGGCCGCCCACAGGGCCGCGGTCGCCGCGACGACCGCTATGACGACCGAGGCGGCGACGGTGAGGGTGTTGTACTCGAAGGTGCCGTCGAACTGCATCCCGGCCATGCCCAGGTAGTGCATGGAGGCGACGCCCAGGCCGGTGACCGTGCCTCCGGTGAACAGCGCCGAGCCGGTCGCACCCTTGTAGCCGACGATGAAGATCCCGACGCCCACCATGACGATGGCGAGGGCGAGGCTCGCGTACGTCGTCGGCCTGTCGTAGTGGATCGGCGCCCCGTGGACGGTGAATCCCATCATCGCCACGAAGTGCATGGTCCAGATGCCCGAGCCGATGGCCGCCGAGCCGAGGGCGAGCCAGCCGGGGCGCCAGGAGTGGGCGACGAGCAGGGCGCGAGTGGTGCAGCGCAGGCCGAGCGCCCCGCCCAGGCAGGCCATGAGATAGGCCACCAGGGGGGTGACGATCCCGTAGCTGAATCCGTCGACCGTGCCGTGCATGCGCGGTTGCCCTTCCGCCCTGTTGAGTCCCGGAATGTGGTGAAGTCGCCCCCGCCCCGTGACCGCCCCCGCGGCCAGGGTTGACGCAGAGAGTATGACTCCCGCCGGAATGACCGAACGATTTTCCGGCAAAGAAGCACGACCCTTCCCCAGATGTGCGCCACCGGTGAGCGCGTCTCGGCGGCTCACCCGTCCCTCCCTCGATCGCGTGGCGAGTCGTCGACATCCCCTAGCGGTGACTATCTGCTGCCACTCTTGCACTGTCCGTCATCATGTGATGCGAGGAGTCCGCATGCACGCGCGCGCAGTCGCCGCCGCGACCACCGTCCTGCTGGGAGCCATGGTGTCGTCGCCCACCGCCGAGGTCCTGGCGGCCGGCGGTCATGAGCGGCCGCTGATCGTCGGCCACCGGGGCGCGGCCGCCTACGCCCCGGAGAACACGCTGGCCTCTGTCGACAAGGCGGCCGCGCTCGGTTTCCGCTGGGTGGAGAACGACGTACAGCGCGCCAGGGACGGCGAACTCGTGGTCCTCCACGACGACAGTCTCCGGCGCACCACGAACGTGGAGCAGGTCTTCCCGGGCCGGGCGCCGTGGAAGGTGAAGGACTTCACCGCCGCCGAGATCTCCCGACTGGACGCGGGCAGCTGGTTCTCCCCCGCGTACGCGGGCACGCGTGTGCCGACGCTGAAGCAGTACCTGCGCAGGGTCGAGCAGCGCCACGAGAAGCTGCTCCTGGAGGTCAAGAACCCGGAGCTGTACCCCGGGGTCGAGCGCCAGATCCTGAAGCTGCTCGGCAACGAGGGCTGGCTCGACCGCCGGCATCTGACGGACCGGCTGATCGTGCAGAGCTTCAGCGCCGACAGCGTGCGCACCGTGCACCAGCTGGACCCGGCCGTCACAACCGCCTTCCTCGGCCGGCCCGCGACAGCGGACCTGCGCCGGTTCGCGGGGTTCGCCGACCTGATCAACCCCTCCTGGACCACGCTGACCCCGGAGTACGTGTCCCGCGTCCACGCGGTCCCCGGGCCGCACGGCAGACCGCTGCGGGTGTTCACCTGGACGGTCGACGACGCTCCGCGCGCCCGGACCGTCTCCGGTTACGGCGTCGACGGCATCATCTCCGACAAGCCGGACGTGGTGCGCGCCTCCCTGGACGCCCCCTGAGCCGCTGCCGACCCCTCGCGGAATCCGGCGTCAGGGACGAACGCGCAGGTCGGCGGGCGTTGTCAGTGGCGGGTCGTACGGTGGTCGGCATGGACAACCACGAGCAGGACGAGCGCAGCGGACAGCAGGTCGTGTGGGCCGTGGTCGCCAGCGGCATCGGCCCCCTGCTGCTGGCGGCGACCGGCGATGGCCTGGTCAACGTCGTGTTCCACGCCACGGACGCGGTCCGCGACCGGGCCCTGGCCCGGCTCGCGTCACGTCTGGGCACCGCGCCCGTCGAGGCGCCCTGTTCCCCACTGCTCGCCGAGGCGATACGCCAGCTGGACGCCTACTTCGCGGGCGAGCGGCGGGACTTCGAACTGCCCCTGGACTGGTCCATGCTCTCCGGGAACACCGGCTTCAACGGGCAGGCACTGCGCGCACTGGCGGCGGGTGTGCCGTACGGGACGGTCGTCGGGTACGGCGAGCTGGCCGGGCGGGTCGGCCAGCCCGGCGCGGCCCAGGCGGTGGGCGTCGCGATGGGCTCCAACCCGCTGCCGGTCGTGGTGCCGTGTCACCGGGTCGTCGAGAGAGACGGAGGCATGGGCGGCTTCGGCGGCGGTCTGGAGACCAAGCGTGCGCTGCTCGCGCTGGAGGGCGTGCTGCCCGAGCCGCTGTTCTGAGGCGGCCCGGGCAGGGCCCCGGTGGGCTCAGTCGTAGTGCCTGGCCTCGAAGACGTTGCCGTCCGGGTCACGGAAGTAGAAGCTGCGCGGCGCCTTTCCGCGGGCGCCGTAGGAGTCGTGGGAGATGCCCGACACCGGTACGTCGCCCTCCTCCAGGCGGGTGCGCAGGGCGTCGAAGGCGTCGGCGGGCAGGGACAGGCAGACGTGGTTCACGGGGTGGCCCGCGCTGCCGGCCGCGCCGGGAAGCATGTTCATGCCGGGGATGAGGTCCAGCGGCGCGAGGTCGAAGATCGTCTCCTCGTTGAGGCGTACGGAGGGGAAGGACGCCTCGCCCGCGGTGAACTCCGCGACGCGCAGCGGCTCCAGACCGACCGCCTTCTCGTAGAAGTCGGCCGCCGCGAGCGGATCGCGCACCCAGAGGACGACGTGGTCGAGACGTGTGGTGTTGTCCGTCATGGGTCCCAGGCTGGTGCCGCACGGTTCCGGCCGCAAGGGTTTGACCGGGGCCGGGGCCCGCCAGAGATGAGGGGAGAGCGGCAGACGGGAGGCAGGCACGTGCTGGTGGTGTCCGAAGAGGTACGGGAGGCGCTCGCCGGGCGGCGCCCCGTGGTGGCCCTGGAGTCGACGATCATCGCCCACGGGCTGCCCCGCCCGCGCAATCTCCAGGTGGCGCTGGAGCTGGAGGAGGTGGTGCGGCAGGAGGGGGCCGTACCGGCGACGATCGCCGTGCTGAACGGGCGGCCCCATGTCGGCCTGGACAAGGAACAGCTGGAGCGGGTCGCGAACGAGGAGGGGATGCGCAAGCTGGGCCACCGCGACCTGCCCCTGGCCGTGGCCGCGGGGGCGAGCGGGGCGACCACGGTCTCGGCGACCGCGCTGCTGGCCGCGTTGGCGGGCGTCCGCGTCTTCGCGACGGGTGGTCTCGGCGGTGTGCACCGGCAGTGGACGGTGACGCAGGACGAGTCCGCCGACCTGGGTCTGCTCGCACGCACCCGGATCACCGTCGTGTGCGCCGGGGTGAAGTCGATCCTGGACGTCCCGGCGACGCTGCAGCGCCTGGAGACCCTGGGCGTCTCCGTGGCGGGCTACGGCACCGATCGCTTCCCCGGCTTCTACCTGTCCGACTCGGGACATCCGGTGGACTGGACGCTGCGCACGCCCGAGGAGGTGGCCGAGGTCATGCGGGCGCAGAAAGTGCTGCGGGCGCCCGAGTCCGCGCTGGTCGTCGCCAACCCGGTCCCCCGCGAGGAACAGCTGGACCCCGCGCTGCACGCGCGCGTGCTCGCCGACGCGCTGAGCGCCTGCGAGGAGGAGGGCATCACGGGGCAGGCGGTCACACCGTTCCTGCTCGACTTCCTCGTACGGCACACGGACGGCGCCTCGCTCCGGGCCAACCTCGCGGCCGTGCGCGGCAACGTCCGGCTGGCCGGACGCATCGCCGCCGCCTGGACCCGGGGGTGACGACGGAGCGGGCGGCGACGGCGGACGAGGACACGGAGCGCGGGGCGGGGGGCGGCCTTCGCGAGGGCGGGAGCGGCGCGGGCGGTGCGTTGCTGGTGGCCGGGGACGTGGTGACGGACGTCGTCGCACGGCACCGGGGGCCGCTCGCACCGGGCACCGACACGGCCGCGGCGATCCGGCTGGTGCCGGGCGGCGCGGGGGCGAACGTGGCCTGCTGGGCGGCCCACCAGGGGTGCCCGGAGGTGCGGTTGCTCGGGCGGGTGGGGGCGGACACGGCCGCATGGCACGAGCGGGAGCTGACCGCTTCGGGAGTGCGCCCCCGGCTGGTCGTGGACCCCGACGCGCCGACCGGCGCGGTGGTCTGCCTGGTCGACGAGGCGGCAGCGGCCGAGCGTACGTTCCTCACGGACAGCGGGGCGTCCCTGCGGCTGGAGCCCGGGGACTGGTCGGACCGGCTGCTCGACGGAGTGGCCCGGCTGCACCTGTCGGGCTACCTGCTGTTCTCCGGGGCGGGGCGGGCGTTCGTGGCGGTGGCCGTCGCGGCGGCACGCGCGCGTGGTGTGCCGGTGAGCCTGGACCCGGCCTCGGCGGGTTTCCTCGCCGTGCTGGGCGTGGACCGGTTCCTCGCGCTCGCCGAAGGGGTGGACGTCCTGCTGCCCAGCCGCGACGAGGCGTGCCTGCTGACGGGGCTGCCCGATCCGGCGGACGCCGCGGCCAAGTTGAGCCGGCAGTTCGCGCTGGTGGTGGCCAAGCTCGGCCGGGACGGGGCACTGGTGGCCCGTTCGGGCACCGTGTGCGCCCGCGTGCGGGCCCGGCCCGCGGTGCCTGTCGACACCACGGGCGCCGGCGACGCGTTCACCGGCGCGTTCCTCACTGCGCTGCTCACCGGCGCCGGGGCCGAGACCGCCGCGGCGGACGGCTGCCGCGCGGGAGCGGTGGCGGTGACGCACGTGGGCGGGAGACCTCCGCGGTGCTCCTCCTGAGGCAGTCCTCTTGAGGCGGTGCCCCTGAGGCGGCGTCCTTGAGGCGGTGCGTCAGGGGCACCGTCCCTGAGGCGGCGTCCCTGAGGCCGTCTCCTCAGGGCGGTCCTCTTGCGGCGGTTTCCTCGCGAGGCGCCGGGGCGGGGCCGCGCCCGGGACTACTCCTTGTGTCCCCAGGCCGAGAACATCGGGGCCGTGGCCAGGTCCATGGTGCCGGTGGCCACGTTGGCCAGGTGCCGGTCGATCTCATCGTCGGTGGCCAGCCCGGCGGCGACGAGCCGGCCACGGATCTGCCGGACCGTGGCGGACTCCAGAGCCGCGCAGGCCTCCGAGGCGACCGGGAAGTAGGCGTCGGCCTCGACGTGACGCAGCCCGGCCTCGCGCAGCAG
Source organism: Streptomyces sp. NPDC021356 (assembly GCF_040641015.1). Lineage (NCBI taxonomy): Bacteria > Bacillati > Actinomycetota > Actinomycetes > Kitasatosporales > Streptomycetaceae > Streptomyces > Streptomyces sp. NPDC021356. The sequence continues at coordinate 189,795 of NZ_JBFACU010000002.1, forward strand.
ACGCGGGATCGTACGCCCGTACGACAGATCGGCGCCCCGGTCGGCGAGCAGCCGACGGAACCCGCGTCGCAACCGGTTCGCCAGTTCCTCGGCAGGGCTGTGCTCGTCCGGGCAGAGCAGCGGCTGCAACGCGGGGTCGGCATCCTCCAGCAGCAGCCGCCCGCCGGGGCGCAGGGCCGCGACCATGGACCGCAGCGCCTTTGCCCGGTCGGGCACATGGACCAGGACGAGCCTGGCGTGCACCAGGTCGAAGCCCTCTCCCGGCGGTTCCTCGGCTCCGACGTCGTGCACCCGCACCTCGACCGGTCCCCCGCCGGCCGCGGCGAGCCGGGTGGTGTCGATGTCCGTCGCGACGACCCGCCCGGTGGCGCCGACCCGGCCGGCCAGCCAGGAGACGACGGACGTCCCACCCGCCCCGACTTCCCAGCACCGCCACCCGCGGTCCACGCCGAGCGCGTCCAGGTGCCGGAAGGTCGTGGGATCGAAGAGGTGGGCGAAGGCGTCGAACCGCTCCCCCGCCTCGGTCTGCCGGTTGTCGAGGAGATATCCGTCGCCCTGTGTCATACCCCCGATCATGCCGCTGCGCCGCCGGACGCACGGCGGCGACGCCCGACGAGGGGCCGGAGGAGGCCGGAGGTAGCCCGAGGAAGCCGGAGGAAGAGGAAAGGGAACGGGCGAAGCAGGGGGCAGACGACGTCAGCCGTTCCAGGCCGGACGGCGCGGGTCGTCGGCGCGGACCAGCACGTCCGCCGTGGCCGCCGGGTCGCTCTCCGCCTCGTAGCGCTCGAAGGCGGGCAGCGTCCAGTGGTCCGCCTCCGGGGTGCGGCGGCGCAGGGCGGCCGGGGAGAGGAGGACATGGACGCTCAGGTCGAACGGGAACCAGTGCCGCAGCAGCAGGGGGCCGTGCAGCAACAGCAGGCCGCGGGACGGGAGCCGGACACGGGGGCTGCGGGTGGCCCGGTCGGTGCCCGGGTCCCACAGATCGGGCAGGATCCGGCCGTCCCCGCCGGGTTCGAGCGGACCGAAGACCTCGCGCCAGAGGGCGCTCGTGTCCAGCCAGCCGTCGTAGTACGACTCCACGTCCCGGTGGCCGTGTTCGAGCCGGAGGGAGGCCGGGCGGAGGAAACCCTCGGTGCCGACGACCAGGGACGGCCTGCCGCGGACGCGCAGCGTCTCGCCGACGCGTTCGGCCAGGTCGCCCGGGCGGGCGGCGGGGGCGCCGTCGAAGGCGACGCGTGGCCAGGCGCCGCCGTCGCCGGGTTCCAGGGCGAGCATTCGTTCGACCAGGAGGTCGCCGAGCCGTTCCCAGGTGATCGCTTCGAGTCGCACAGGGTCATGATGCGCCAGGCGGACGGGCGGGTGGCCGGGGGCCGGTACGGGAATGAACCTTCCATGCCCCCGCTGCCGCCCGGTCCCTCCCCGTCTTCGTCGCCGGCCCCGCCTCGGCAGGGCCTGGTCGTCGTCCAGCCCGTGCGGAGGAAGCACTGCGCCGCCTGTCGCCGCGGGCCGCTGTCCTTGCTCGTCCTGGAGGACGGACGGCCACGCTGTCTGGACTGCGCCGACCTCGGTCACCTGGTGTTGCTGCCACGCGGTGACACGGCGCTGACCCGCAGGTCGCGCGAGGAGAGCACGCTGTCGGCGGTGGTGGTGCGCTTCGCCCGGCGCCGCGGCCGGTACGAGCGGCAGGGAATCCTCGTGGAGGAGGCGGCTCTCGCCCGGGCCGAGGAGCGGTGTCTGGCGGACGCCGAGGCGCGGCGTCGGCGGCGGGCCAGGGACGCGCGGCGCAGGGCGGCGGAGGACGTGCGGTTCACGGAGGCGTTCGCGGCGGAGATCCGGCGGCTGTTTCCCGGGTGCCCGGCCGACCGTGCCCGGGCCGTCGCTGCGCACGCTTCGGCGCGGGGCAGCGGACGGGTCGGGCGCAGCGCGGCGGGGCGGGCGCTGTCCGAGGGCGCGGTGGTCTGCGCGGTGCGGGCGTCGGTACGGCATCTGGACACGCCGTACGACCTGCTGCTGATGGACAAGGTGGCACGGCCCGAGGCGCGGCGGCGGACGGCGGACGCCGTGGAGTCGGTGCTGTGGGCGTGGCGGGACGAGGAGGCAGGGACGCCGCGCGCGGCCTGAGGGCTGGGCTGCCTCACGACGAGGAGGCGGAGCGGGTCTCCCGGTGGGCAGGCTCGGCCGGGAGCGGCGCTGCGGCCGAGGCCGGTGCTGTCGCGCACTCTGCGCGGGGGGCCGGGGCGACGTATCGTGGCCGGGAGAGTGCCGCCCGTGGCCGGATGAGTGCCGCCCGATCACTAGGGGGACGGCCATGGCCGATCCCAAGGGTTTCATGAACACGCCCCGCCGGGAGTGGCCCCGCAGGCCGGTCCGGGAACGGGTCGGCGACTGGGACGAGGTCTACGTTCCGGGCGCGCTGCTGCCGATCATCGGCCCGCAGGCCGACCGGTGCATGGACTGCGGAGTCCCGTTCTGCCATGACGCCTGCCCGCTGGGCAATCTGATCCCCGAGTGGAACGACCTGGTCGCCCGAGCGGACTGGCGGGCGGCGAGCGACCGGCTGCACGCCACCAACAACTTCCCCGAGTTCACAGGGCGGTTGTGTCCGGCGCCCTGCGAGGCGGGGTGCGTGCTTGCGATCAACCAGCCGGCCGTCACCATCAAGAACGTCGAGTGCGCCATCGCCGACCGCGCCTGGGAGGAAGGTTTCACCCCGCCGCGCCCGCCGGACCGGCTGTCGGGGCGCACCGTGGCGGTGATCGGCTCGGGACCGGCCGGACTCGCCGCGGCCCAGCAACTGACCCGCGCGGGGCACACGGTCGCCGTGTACGAGAAGGACGACCGGCTCGGCGGTCTGATGCGGTACGGCATCCCGGCGTTCAAGATGGAGAAGCGTCATCTGGAGCGCCGGCTGGAGCAGATGCGGGCCGAGGGGACCAGGTTCCGCACGTCCACGGCGGTGGGGCGGGACGTAGGGGCGGCGCGGCTGCGTTCGCGCTACGACGCGGTGGTGATCGCCACGGGAGCCACGGCCTGGCGTGAACTCGACGTACCGGGGCGCGCGTTGACCGGGGTGCAACAGGCGATGGAGTACCTGCCGCTGGCCAACCGGGTGTGCGAGGGTGACCTGGAGGTCTCCCCGATGTCCGCCGCGGGCCGGCATGTGGTCATCGTGGGCGGGGGCGACACGGGCGCCGACTGCCTGGGCACGGCGGTGCGGGAGGGCGCCGCCTCCGTCACCCAGCTGGACATCTACGCCCAGCCCGGCGCGGAGCGCGACGAGGACCGCGAGCCGTGGCCGACGTACCCGAAGGTGTACCGGCTCTCGGCCGCGCACGAGGAGGCCGGGACCCTGCGGACGGCGCCCGCCGCGGACGCCGACGCACGCCTGTTCGCAGCGTCGACGCTCCGCTTCACCGGCGACGAGCAGGGGCACGTGCGTGAGCTGCACCTGTCCGAAGTGGATGAGCGGCGCCGCCCGTTGCCGGGCACCGAGCGGAGCCTGCCCGCCGATCTCGTGCTGCTGGCGCTCGGTTTCTCCGGCCCCGACCGGACGGACGGCCTCATCGACGAGCTGGGGCTCGAACTCGCCCCCCGCGGCACGCTCGTACGGGGCCCCGACTTCGCGACCGATGTCCCCGGTGTGTTCGCGGCCGGGGACGCGGCGCGCGGGCAGTCGCTGATCGTGTGGGCTGTCGCGGAGGGGCGGGCGGTGGCGGCGGCGGTCGACCGCTACCTGACGGGCAGTTCACGGCTGCCCGCGCCTATCGGGCCGTACGACCGTCCGATGGCGGTGTAGGGGGTCGAGGTCGTGGAAGTCGAGGTGGCAGAAGCCGTGGAAGCTGTCGAAGCCGCCGAGGCTGTCAAAGTCGTCGCAGTCTGAAACGATCAAGTTCGTACCAAAATTAATAAGTTGAGCAAGAAAAACAGCGAAGGCCGGTCGGGCGGACGCCGGTCAGGAGAGCAGGAAGTCGGCCTCCCCCGCCTTGGCGCCCTCGATGAAGGCGGTCATCTCGTCGGTGGTGTAGATGAGGGCAGGGCCGTCCGGGTCGGTCGACTGACGCACCGCGATCCGGCCGTCGGCCAGCTTCATCGCCTCCAGGCAGTTGCCTCCGTTGCCGCCGCTCCACGGCTTGTGCCAGCCCTCGCTGCCCAGCTCCCTGGCGGGCATGCCGTTGTAGATCCGCTCGCCGCGGATCCGCCGGCCGCGACGGCTCGACGCGGGCTGGGACGTGATGCGATCCATTCACAGCTCCTTGCGGAGATCCCGGAGGATCTCCTTCGTGCGATGTGCTGTGGCGGCCTGCGCCGCCATGCGGTCCATGACCTCCAGGTGGGTCGCCACCTCGCTGCGCGCGTCCAGGTAGACGGCACCGGTCAGGTACTCGCTGTAGACCATGTCCGGCAGTTCGGGCATGGCGAACCGGAACAGCACGAAGGGCCCGTACGTGCCGGGGTGCGGCCCCGAGGCGAACGAGGCGACCTGCAGCGTCACGTTGGACAGCTTCGTGGCGTCGAGCAATCTGTCGAGCTGGGCACGCATCACCTTCGGACCGCCGACCGGGCGGCGCAGCGCGGTCTCGTCCAGGACGACCCAGAACCGGGGCGCGTCGGGACGGGTGAGCAGGTCCTGGCGTTGCATGCGGAGCGCGACGTGGCGCTCGATGTCCTCGGGGCTGGTCTGGCCTATGGCGCCCGAGGTGAGCACTCCGCGCGCGTAGTCCTCGGTCTGCAGGAGCCCGGGTACGAAGTGGGGCTCGTAGGAGCGGATCAGCGCGGCGGCGCCCTCCAGGCTGACGTACATCGAGAACCAGCCCGGCAGGATGTCGTGGAACCGCTGCCACCAGCCGGGCCGGTTGGCGTCCTCGGCCAGTTGCACGAAGGCCTCGGCCTCGTCGTCCGGGATGCCGTACGCCTTCAACAGCAGTTGCAGGTACGGGATCTTGAGGGCGACCTCGGCCATCTCCATCCTGCGGACGGTGGCGGGGGCAACGCGGAGGATGCGGGCCGCTTCCTCGCGCTTGAGTCCCGCACGTTCCCGCAGGTCGAGCAGGCGCCGGCCGAGCACGACCTGCCCGACGGTCGGCGCGGACCGCGGTTCGCTCACACTCCACCTCCACCTGAGACGCCCAAGGGTGCCGACGGGTCCGCGGGTCGGCGGCGCAACCGCGGAGCCCTGAAGAATCCCGACAGGCCTGCGGCGCCATTCGAAGATTCATTCGAAGACCCGACGGATCCTCGGCCGATCTCAACTGGCGCCGCGCGACATGCTGTTGCGAGCAGTGTGCCACGGCCCCTCACCGCGTCACACAGCACTCTGCATTTTTCATAGTGACACTTGCCAAGTGTTCACGGCGGGGAGATAGTGGCAAGCGTGATTCCGTCCCCGCCCTTAGGAACAGACGCCGCCGCGGGCCTCCTCGCCCCCGGCGCCGCCACGGGAGCGGGCCCCACCGGGGCCGTTGCCGAGCGCCGGTTCCGTTTCGAACTGGCCGCACATCCGGGTTCCCCCGCACAGGCCAGAAGACTGACCAGAGGCCGGCTGACCGGCTGGTCGGTGTGCGAGGACACCTGCGACACCGCGGCTCTGGTCGTCTCCGAGCTGGTCACCAACGCCATCGTGCACACCGCGAGCAACCAGATCGTCTGCGAGCTGCTCGACAGTGACGACCTGGTGCGCATATCCGTGCGTGACGAGGGCTGCGCCCCGGGTGAACCGCACCCGTCGCCGCAGCGACCGGAGGAGGAGCACGGCAGGGGCCTGCTCCTCGTCGAGGCGATGTGTCGCGCCTGGGGCGCGCAGGAACAGGGCCCCGGGCTGGTGGTGTGGGCCGAGCTGCCCCGCGCGGCCGACCCGGCGGACGCGGGCAGCGCCACGCCCGGCACGCAGGGTGTCCCGGAGGCGGGACCCGGCGCGGCCTCGGACCCGTACGGGGTACGGGGCGACCTCGGCTGGGGGGCGCGCCCCAAGCCGGCGCCTGCCCGCCATCCGGGCCGCGAGGACGATCCACGGGCGGCGCGGGAGGCTCAGGCGCCGCACGAGGTCCCCGAGGCGCGACAGGCTCACGCACCCCATCAGGTCCCCGAGGCGCGGGAGGTGCCGGTGCACGACGTGCCGGAGGCGCAGGCGGTACATGAGGTGCACGAGGTGCGGACAGGAGCGCATGCGCCCCGCCTGCCGCAGTCACCTCACCTCCCGCACGTGCCCCACCCCCACAGCCACAGCGGGCACCAGCCGTCGTACGGTCCTCAGGCACCCCATGGTCCGCACGGGCCGCATGCCGCTCAGACACCCCACTCCCCGCACACACCGCAGGGAACCCGACCGCAGGAACCTCATGGAACGGGGGCCGTATGGCTGTGAGCGGCGCTTCCGGCTCCGGTCAGGCACTCGATCTGGACACGCTCGTACGCCTGGGGCGCACGGCGCGCACGACCGGCGCACCCGACGGTCCGAATCGGTCCGGTGCGCCACTGCGGCTGGTCCTCCCCGAGGGCATGACCGTCCCTCTGGGCTGTGACGCGGTGGCGGTGCCCGCCCGTTTCGGTTCCCAGCTGATGCCCCGGCTGCCGCGTGTGGGCTGCGTCTACGCCGACGGGACGCACTGGTGGTGGATCGTGCCGGCGGACTCCGACTACGCGCTGCGCTGGCCCACCCCCGCGCACTACGCGACCGGCGCGGTCCTCCCCGACACCGCCCGTGACCAGCCCCCGGCCCTCATCCACCGGCCGGACGGGCCGGTCCCCTACACGCCGCCGATCCCGCTGTACCTGGCGCTGTGCCGGGTGACGGGCGCGACTCCGGCCTGGTCCCGCCCCGTCAGCGCCTGAGCGCGCGCCGGCGGACGTCCGGAGCCTCCACGCGTGCCGTCCGCGCGACTCCACGTCCCGCGCCCCACAGGCGCGCGGCGCACGCAGCGTGCGCGCCGGACTCGGGGCACGCGCTCCACGGCGCACGCGCGGGCTCAGGCGGTCACGTCACCGCCGCCCTCTGCGCCCCGGACGATCACCAGGAACGTGTCCGTCGCGAGGTCCATCACGACCTCGGCGGGCAGGCCCTCCAGACGTCGCGCATACGCGAACTCCTCCGCCGGCCACGATCCGCGCGGACCACCGGCGGGAAAGCGCTCGAGCACCGTTCGCCCGTTCACCCTGCACCTCCCAGTAAAGCTGTACTCGTAGAGTTAAACGCCAAGCATGGGGCGAACGGCTCGCGCAGTGATGGTACTGAGACGCAGTCGACACGAGTTCAATGCCTGAAGTGCGTCTCACCTCACACTTTCGGCGCAGTCGATCACCTTCCGCGTCACCTCGCGCACCGTTCGTGTTCACCCGTTGGTGTCTTCCTCCACGGTGCCCACCGCGCCACCGAGGACGCGCTGCGCCGCCGCGACGGCCCGGGTCAGCGCCGCGGGCGACGCGGTCAGGCCGCCGAGGATGCCGTCGACGCCGCTCAGACCCGCGCGGGCGACCAGCCCCTTGTCGTTGGTGGTCCACTCCCCGCGCGCGGCCAGCACCGCATGCGCCGTCTGCGTCGCGGCGAGGGCGATGGCACCGGCGGTCTGGACGAGCGAGCCCTTGGCCGCGTGTCCGTCCTTCGCGTAGGCGAGGGTGGCGGCGGCCAGGCCGTACCAGTGTCCGGGCGCGGTCCGGCGCAGCTTCTCCGGGTACGCCGTCGGCTGCCGCACCCGGCCGCGCAGCACCCTGTTGACCGCGAGTTCCGCCACCACGAGGTAGCTCGGGATCCCGGCGAGGTGGAAGAGCAGCGGCTCCACCCTGAACCGGCCCTCCTCGGCCTCGGCCCACTCGTGCTCCACGACGTCCAGGTCGCGGTAGTGGACGTCGACGCGGCGGCCGTCGACGGTCAGCCAGGCGCCGCCGTTGAAGACACCGCCGCCCCAGCCGCCGATCTCGGACACTTCGCCCGGCCAGCCGACCGCCCGCAGGTCGGCGGGGTCGAACCGCCCCCGGTAGTAGACCGCGAGGTCCCAGTCGCTGTCGGGCCGGTGGGTGCCCTGGGCGCGGGAGCCCCCGAGGGCCACGGCCCGGACACCGGGGAGAGCGGCGAGGCGGTCCGCGGTGGTGTCGAGGAAGACCTCGTCCGAATGCTCCATGTGCACCTTGTTCTCCGTTCCCCGTCCTCTATTCCCGGCTCCCGCTTGCTCCCCCGGCGCCCGCTCTTCTCGCGGCCCGGGAAATTCGGATGCGGCCGTATGTCCCGGGCGCGCATCATCGACGGGCCGTCCGTCGTCCACCGGCCGTCAACCGGCCGCCCGAGGAGTCCCGTTGATCCAACGTGTCACAGCCCCCCGCCTCTTTCCGCCGCCCCGGTACTCCCACGCCTCCGTCGTCGAGGCGGGCACCAGGCTGGCCTTCCTCGCCGGGTCCGTGCCCTTGGACGCCGCGGGCGAACTCGTCGGTGCGGGCGACCCGGTGCGCCAGGCCGAGCAGGTGATCACCAATCTCACCGAGCAACTCCGCGAGGTGGGCAGCGACCTGGCGCACGTGCTGGTGACCGAGGTGTACGTCGTCAGCGACGATCCCGCGGTGCTCTCGGCCGTCTGGGACGTCGTCGAGGCCTCCGGACTCAGTACGGGACCCCACTCGTCGACGCTGCTCGGTGTCTCCTGCCTCGGATACACGGGGCAGTTGGTGGAGATCACGGCGACGGCCGTCGTCCCGGAGGCGGACACGGGCGGAAGGCGGGCCCAGGCGCAGGGAGAGGGGGGGCGCGCATGAGCACGACCGACTCCGTGGTGCTCCGCCGGGCCGGGGACCACGATGCCCGGGCCGCCGCCGATGTCTGGCTGCGGTCCTTCGCCGCCGCACTGCCGACGGTCGTCCGCCCGCACTCCGACGACGAGGTGCGGGCGTACTTCCGGGACGTGGTGGTGCCCGCGCAGGAGACCTGGGTGGCCGACGACCGGGGCGGGGCCGGCGTCGTCGGCGTCATGGTGCTCGCCGGCGAGGAGTTGTCCCAGCTCTACCTCGCTCCCGAATGGCTGGGGCGGGGACTGGGCGACCGGTTCGTCGCCCTGGCCAAGGAGCGTGTCCCGCGGGGACTGACGCTGTGGACCTTCCAGGTCAACGAGCCCGCCCACCGCTTCTACGAGCGGCACGGCTTCGTCCCCGCCGAGTACACCGACGGCAGCCGGAACGAGGAACGGGAGCCGGACGTGCGGTACGTCTGGCTCCCGTGAGACCGGTCCGGCACTGTCAGCCACGGGCGCCGTACGCGTCCGTCGCCGCCACCCGCTCGTCGTCGCCGCGCCGCGCCGGTCCCACGGGCGCCGTCGTCGCCCGGTTGCTGTCGCCGACGTCGAGCATGCCGTGGTCGCAGGCTTCGATCTCCGGATGCAGTGGCACCGGCGCACCCTATCGGCCGTGCCGGAGCCCGCTCGCCTCCTTTTCCGCTGCGCGCGGAGGCTCGTGAGCCGCCGTGGTCGGCGCCTCGGTGCCGGGGCCGACGCGGGCGGTGCCGGGGCGGGCGGTCATGTGGTCCCCGGTGCCGGGGCGGTCGGCAGGCCCGCCGCCTGTGCCGCCGTCCGCAGGACGTCCCGAAGCATCTCGGGGGTGAGCCGGCCGGTGAAGGTGTTGCGCTGGCTCACGTGGAAGCAGCCGAAGAGGTCGAGGCCGTCGAGCGGCACGCGGGTGCCGTGGGCGAAGGCGGGACGCGGACGCGGCACCGTCCAGCCCGCCTCGTTGAACGCCGGCAGCGCGGCCTGCCAGCCGAACGCGCCGAGCACCACCACCGCCCGGAGGGTGGGCCGCAGCAGGTGCAGCTCCTGGACCAGCCAGGACCGGCAGGTATCCCGCTCGCCGGGGGTCGGCTTGTTGGCGGGCGGGGCGCAGTGCACCGGCGAGGTGATCCGCACGCCGTACAGTTCGAGGCCGTCGTCGGCGGACACGGCGGTCGGCTGGGAGGCCAGCCCGACGTCGTGCAGTGCCTCGTAGAGGACGTCCCCGGAACGGTCCCCGGTGAACATGCGGCCGGTCCGGTTGCCACCGTGCGCGGCCGGGGCGAGTCCGACGATGAGCAGCCGCGCGTCCGGGGGCCCGAAGCCGGGCACGGGGCGGCCCCAGTACGTCCAGTCGGCGAACGCCGCCCGTTTGGTGCGGGCGACCTCCTCGCGCCAGGCCACCAGGCGCGGGCAGGCCCGGCACCGGGTGATGCGCTGGTCGAGAGCGGCAAGGCTGCTGGTGTCCATGCCTCCACCGTAAATTCCTCCAGGGCCGTGCTTTCGAGAGGCTAAGGTCAGGACCATGGCTTCCGGAGACGACGTGGACCGCGACCAGGGCAGGAGCGGCGAGGACGGTCGGACACGAGGGGACTCCCCGCAGTCGCCCCCGTCCGGAGATTCGAAGACCGGTGCCGCGGGGGATCCGAAGACCGGTGCCGCGGGGGGACCGGAGACCGGTGCCGCCGGGGGTCCGAAGAACACCTCCGCACCGGATCCCAAGATCGCCGCTGCCGTCGCCGCCGCCGAGGCGGCCGGTCCGGCGAACGGCGAGACCGTACGGATCGACAGCTGGATCTGGGCCGTCCGCCTGGTCAAGACCCGCTCCGTCGGCGCGACCGCCTGCCGGGGCGGCCACGTCCGGGTGAACGGTGAGCGGGTCAAGCCCGCGCACTCCGTCCGGATCGGCGACGAGGTGCGGCTGCGCGGCGAGGGCCGGGAGCGGATCGTCGTCGTCACGCGGCTGATCCGCAAGCGGGTCGGCGCGCCCGTGGCCGTCCAGTGCTACGTCGACAACTCCCCACCGCCTCCGCCCCGTGAGGCCGTCGCCCCCGCCGGTGTCCGCGACCGCGGTGCCGGACGCCCGACCAAGCGGGACCGCCGCGAGCTGGAGCGGCTGCGCGACATGGGCGGCCTGGACGGCCCCGCGGGCCGGCCGAGGGGCCGGTGAGCGACCAGCCGGACCCGGCAAAACGACGGACCGGAGCCGGCGGCCGACCGCGGGGCCGGTGAGCGACCAACCCGTGGCCGGTCGGCGACGGTCCGAGGCCGGTGAACGACGGACCGGAGCCGGCGGCCGACCGCGGGGCCGGTGAGCGACCACCCGGTGGCCGGTCGGCGCCCCGCCGAGGCCGGTGAACGACGGACCGGAGCCGGTGCCGGAACCGTGATCGTCCCATCACCGCGCCGGGCCTGAACCGGTCGCCCGGCAGGTGGCGGGCTCAGCCCTGCCGGCGGACCAGGCGCAGAAGCCGCGCGTTCTCGCCGCGTCGGGCCCAGGCTATGAGGAGCAGCGGGACGATCAGGATGACCGGAGTCGCCGCGTTCTGCCCGTGGAAGACGGTCAGCTGGACGACGAACGCGCCCGCCATCAGCGCCCTGAGCGCCACCGCCGCCACCGACTGCAGCGCCGGGATCAGCAGGGCGACTCCACCGGCCAGTTCCAGGGCGCCGATGGTGTACATGCCCGCGCTGCTCCAGCCCATCCGGTCGAACGAGTCCACGGCCGACGGGTGTGCGACGAGCTTGGGAAGGGCGCTCGCGAAGGCGTAGAAGAGCGCGAGCAGCACTTGGACGACGCGCAGGACGACGAGGGCGCGACGGCCACGGGCAGTGGGCGCGGTGCCCGTGGCGAGCGGTGCGCCGGGCGCCGGGGAGACGAGGGGCGCAGCGGGGACGGCGGTGGTCTCGGCCATGGGGGTTTTCCTGCGGGAAGCGAAGCGGTCCGTGGGGTGCTTTCACAGGGGCAGACCGGCCTCCGCGGTGAAACTCATCGCCGCTCGGTCTGCTCCGTTCGCACCGCCCTCACCCAGGTCCCGTCCTCGGTGAGATATGTGTCGGTCCTCAGTCCGGCCTCGCCCAGCGCGCTCTCGAACTCCTCCCTGCTCAGGGGGCGGGACAGGAATGTCTGCGTCCAGGTGGCGTCCGGGAACACGTACTCCGCACGCACCGAATTCACGCCGTCGCCGACCGGCTCGGCCGACAGGATGCGCACGGTGAAACCGCCGGGGTCCACGCGCTCGCGGGGCAGGTCGGTGTGGTAGTCCGCCCCTTCCCGCTGGATGAGTACGCAGCCGCCCTCCGCGACGTGCCGCGCGCAGGTCCGCAGCAGTCCCCGACGTGTCTCGGGGTCGCCGGCGTGCACGAGGAAGGAGGCGAGCATGACGACGTCGAAGGTCTCCCCCAGCTCCAGCTCCTCGATCGGGCTGCATATGGTCCGGGCACCGCGCACCCGCGCCAGCATCTGCGGGGACTCGTCCACCGCCGTCACGGTGAACCCGCGCTCCAGCAGCGGGTGGGTCACACGGCCCGCGCCGCAGCCCAGCTCCAGGATGCGGGCGCCCGCGGGCACCGCGGCGGCGATGATGTCCGGCTCGGCTCCCACGGGCAGCCGCTCGTACAGCTCCACCGCGCAGCCGTCGGGCGTGATCGCGCCCGGTCCTGTTCCCTGATAACCCATACGCGTCTTCGGTTTCATGCCCGGACAACGGCCCGCGCCCGCACGGTCGTTCCCGTCCCCCTTGGGTTCACCCGTCCGAGTGAGCCCCGGCGTCCGGCCACGTGGGCCCCGGGGACACGGACTGCCGAGGGCGCCTTTGGTGAACGCCCCGGCGAAGAGTACGTTGCAAGGAGAAGTGGTGACTGGCGATGCGTACGGGCAGTGAACCGGCGACCGCGCGCAGTGCTCTGCGGGCGCGGTTCTGGCTGTGCCTGTGGGGGCTGGTCTGGGCGATGTTCGGTACGGCCGTTTTCGTGCTGGTCGGGCACCCCGGATGGGCGGCGGCGTGCGGTGTGCTGTGGCTGGTGATCGCCGTCGACTTCACGATCATCGTGCGGCATCTGCGGCAGGGCCCGCACTACCAGCCGGGCCGTGACGTCCCGCCGTACCGGCCCCCCGGCGGGTGGGACCGGTAGCCGCCGGGAGGCCGCCGCCGCGGAAGCGGGGTGCCGGCGCGGTCAGGTCTCGAACTTGGCGTGCTGCAGGTACTCCGGGTTCGGGTCCAGTGCGGCCGCCAGCCGGAAGTGACGCTTGGCCAGGTCGGGACGCCCCTGCCGCTCGTAGGTGCGGGCCAGCGCGAAGTGCGCGAACGCGTTGTCCGGCTCCCGCTCCAGGACGATCGTGAACTCCAGCTCGGCGGGTCTGAGTTGCGCGGCGGTGAAGAAGGCGCGGGCGCGCAGCAGCCGGGCCGCCGTGTTCTCGGGGTGCGCGCCGATGACTTGGTCGAGCAGTTTCACCGCGCCCCGTGGGTCCCGCGCGGCGAGCAGCTGCTCGGCGGCGCGGAAGTCGATGACATGCGTCTCCGGGGTACGTCCGGGGGAACCGCTGGTCTCGGGCACGACAAAGTCCTTCCCTTGCTGGGAGGGTTCAACGCCCCGGCCGGGCAACCGTATTCCTGCGGGTGCCGTGCGCGGGGCGCGGCGCTCGGCTATCCCTGGGTGCCGGTGGGCGCGGCGTGCGCCCTGCGGACCAGTTCCGACCAGACCTCTCGCACTCGCTCCCGGAGCCGTTCCAGGGGGACGTCGTTGTCGATGACGAGGTCGGCGATCGCCAGGCGCTCGTCCCGCGTGGCCTGGGCGGCCATGCGCGCGCGTGCGTCGTCCTCGGTCATGCCGCGCAGCCGGACGAGCCGGTCGAGCTGGGTCCCGGGGCTGGCGTCGACGACGATCACGAGGTCGTACAGCGGGGCCAGGCCGTTCTCCGTGAGGAGGGGGACGTCGTGGACCACCACGGCGTCCTCTGCTGCCGCTTCCTCCAGCCGGCGCGAGCGGGCGCCCACCAGGGGGTGCACGATCGAGTTCAGGACGGCCAGCCGCTCGGGGTCGGCGAAGACGACGGCGCCCAGGCGGGGGCGGTCCAGGCTGCCGTCGGCGGTGAGGATCTCCGGGCCGAAGGCCTCGACCACCGCTGCGAGCCCCGGCGTACCAGGGGCGACCACCTCGCGCGCGATGCGGTCGGCGTCGATCAGCACCGCACCGCACTCCACGAGCAGCCGTGACACCTCGCTCTTACCGGCTCCGATGCCCCCGGTCAGGCCCACCTTCAGCATGAGCGGCAGCTTAGGGCCTCGTTCCGGTGCCGTGTCCGGCGGGCGTCAGTTGTCGCCCTCGCGCTCGGCCAGGAAGCGTTCGAACTCGCGGCCGATCTCGTCGGCCGAGGGGATGTCGACGGGTTCGGCGAGCATGTTGCCCCGGGTCTCGGCGCCCGCGGCGGCGTCGTACTGGTGCTCCAGTCCCTGCACCAGCGAGGTGAGTTCCTCGTCGCCCTCCCGGATCTGCCGGTCGATCTCGGTCTGGGTGCGGTGGGCGTCGTTGCGCAGGGAGTGGGCGACGCCCGGCAGGACCAGGCCGGTGGCGGCCGTGATGGCCTCCAGCACGGTCAGTGCCGCGTCGGGGTACGGGGAGCGGGCGATGTAGTGCGGCACGTGAGCGGCGACGCCCAGGACGTCGTGTCCGGCCTCCATCAGGCGGTACTCCACCAGCGCCTCGGCGCTGCCCGGGACCTGCGCCTCGTCGAAGGGGCTGCGGTGCCCGGGGACGAGGTCGCTGCGGTTGCCGTGCGGGGTCAGACCGACCGGGCGGGTGTGCGGGACGCTCATGGGGATGCCGTGGAAGTTCACCGCCAGGCGCACGCCGAGCCGCTCCACGATCTCCCGCACGGCTGCCGCGAACCGCTCCCACTCCACGTCCGGTTCGGGGCCGGACAGCAGCAGGAACGGCGCGCCCGTGGCGTCCTGGACGAGACGGACCTCGATCGCCGGCTCCTCGTAGTCGGTCCAGCGGTCACGCTTGAAGGTCAGCAACGGACGACGGGCCCGGTAGTCCACGAGCCGGTCGTGGTCGAAGCGCGCCACGAGCTGGTGGGGCAGGGTGTCCAGCAGCCGGTCGACGATCTGGTCGCCGGTCTCCCCCGCGTCGATGTATCCGTCGAAGTGGTAGAGCATGACAAGCCCGGCCGACTCCTGTGCGAGCGCCATGTCGACGACCGCCAGGCCCTTCGGCTCCCATGCGTACAAACCCTGCGGATCAAGCACTGTGACCGCCCCTCCTCGTGTTCGTAGGTTCACAACGAGGAACGGGACGCGGGCATTCCCCGCCTCGCGAGGCTTCTCCGGTTCACAGGAAGCCACCGCCCTGCCTGACGCCCCCGCCCGCCGCTCACGGTGACGGGCACCAGGGGCCTGCCGAACGTCGCGGTGGCACCGTAGGCCCGTGGGGCGCTGCCGCGGACATGACTGCGGCCCGTACCCCCACACGGGGAGTACGGGCCGCGGTCAACGGCTACCGCCTAGCGGTGAGCGATCAGCTCTGGCCACCGGCCAGCTTCTCGCGCAGGGCCGCCAGGGCCTCGTCCGAAGCCAGCGCGCCGGAGGTGTCGCCGCCCTCGGAGGAGTACGAACCGCCACCGGACGCGGCCGGAGCGGCACCCGCGGTGTCGCCACCCTCGGCAGCGGCCTTCTCGTCCGCCTCGCGGGACTTGATGACCTGCGCCTGGTGCTGCTCGAAGCGGGTCTGCGCCTCGGCGTACTGGCGCTCCCACTCCTCGCGCTGCTTCTCGTAGCCCTCGAGCCAGTCGTTGGTCTCGGGGTCGAAGCCCTCGGGGTAGATGTAGTTGCCCTGGTCGTCGTAGGACGCTGCCATGCCGTACAGGGTCGGGTCGAACTCGACCGCCGACGGGTCGGCACCGAAGGACTCGTTGGCCTGCTTCAGCGAGAGGCTGATGCGACGGCGCTCGAGGTCGATGTCGATGACCTTGACGAAGATCTCGTCGTTGACCTGGACGACCTGCTCCGGGATCTCCACGTGGCGCTCGGCCAGCTCGGAGATGTGGACCAGACCCTCGATGCCCTCGTCCACGCGGACGAACGCACCGAACGGCACCAGCTTCGTGACCTTGCCGGGCACGACCTGGCCGATCTGGTGGGTGCGGGCGAACTGCTGCCACGGGTCTTCCTGGGTCGCCTTCAGCGACAGGGAGACACGCTCGCGGTCCATGTCGACGTCGAGGACCTCGACCGTGACCTCCTGGCCGACCTCGACGACCTCGGAGGGGTGGTCGATGTGCTTCCAGGACAGCTCGGAGACGTGAACCAGACCGTCGACGCCACCCAGGTCCACGAAGGCACCGAAGTTGACGATCGAGGAGACCACGCCGGAGCGGACCTGACCCTTCTGGAGGGTCGTGAGGAAGGTCTGGCGGACCTCGGACTGGGTCTGCTCCAGCCAGGCACGGCGGGACAGGACCACGTTGTTGCGGTTCTTGTCCAGCTCGATGATCTTCGCCTCGAGCTCCTTGCCCACGTAGGGCTGGAGGTCGCGGACACGGCGCATCTCGACCAGGGAGGCCGGGAGGAAGCCGCGGAGGCCGATGTCGAGGATGAGACCACCCTTGACGACCTCGATGACGGTACCGGTGACGATGCCGTCCTCTTCCTTGATCTTCTCGATGGTGCCCCAGGCACGCTCGTACTGGGCGCGCTTCTTCGAGAGGATCAGGCGGCCTTCCTTGTCCTCCTTCTGGAGGACCAGGGCCTCGATCTCGTCACCGACGGCGACGACCTCGTTCGGGTCGACGTCGTGCTTGATCGAGAGCTCGCGGCTCGGGATGACACCTTCGGTCTTGTAACCGATGTCGAGCAGGACCTCGTCCCGGTCGACCTTCACGATGACGCCGTCGACGATGTCGCCGTCGTTGAAGTACTTGATCGTCTCGTCGATCGCGGCGAGGAAGGCTTCCTCGTTACCGATGTCGTTGACCGCTACCTGCGGGGTGGTGGCGGTGGTCTCGGTGCTGCTCGTCATGTGGGAAAGGGCTCCGGTACGGACATTGAAGTCGTAGGTACTGCTTACGCCGGGAGCCCGTTTCGCTCTGAAGAAGCCGGACAGCCAAGGAAGCGCCACACAAACCACAGTGGCGCCTCGACAACCGAGGGGACATACAACAGATGCGAGCGCAGCCTGCTCCGTCTGAGGCACGCAGGCCCGCAGCGCAACTTGTAGCATACGGGGGCAGCCGGGCAGGGTCAATGCGCGAAGCCGCACACCCGGGACACAACGCCGCAACTCCGGCGCGAAACGTGTCTCCCGGGGCCCCGCCGGCACCGGGACGCCCGCCGAGGGCGCGCACCGGAGAGGGCTGCACGGAAGAGCCCGCAGACTAGTACGAGGGAGCCGATCATCCAAGAGCCCGAACTGTCCGAGCCCGAGGCCACCCGACGCGCCGCCTCGGTCACCGAGAGCGCCCGCGCCAACCGTGGCTGGTGGGACCGGAACGCGGACGATTACCAGGTCGAACACGGCACGTTCCTCGGCGACGAGCGCTTCGTGTGGTGCCCCGAGGGCCTGGACGAGGTGGAGGCGGAACTCCTCGGTCCGCCGGAGGAGCTGAAGGGCAAGGACGTCCTGGAGATCGGCGCCGGCGCGGCCCAGTGCTCGCGCTGGCTGGCCGGACAGGGCGCGCGCCCGGTGGCACTGGACCTCTCCCACCGCCAGCTCCAGCACGCGCTGCGCATCGGCGGACCCGTCCCCCTCGTGTGCGCCGACGCCGCCGTGCTCCCCTTCGCCGACGGCTCCTTCGACCTGGCCTGCTCGGCGTACGGGGCGCTGCCCTTCGTCGCCGACCCGCGGCTGGTGCTGCGGGAGGTGCGGCGTGTGCTGCGCCCCGGCGGCCGGTTCGTCTTCTCGGTGACGCACCCGATCCGGTGGGCCTTCCCGGACGAGCCCGGCCCGGAGGGGCTGTCGGTGTCCGCCTCCTACTTCGACCGCACGCCGTACGTGGAGCAGGACGAGGACGGCCACGCGGTCTACGTCGAGCACCACCGCACGCTCGGCGACCGGGTCCGGGACATCGCCACGTCGGGCTTCCGCCTGGTGGACCTGGTCGAACCCGAGTGGCCCGACTGGAACACCTCCGAGTGGGGCGGTTGGTCCCCGCTGCGCGGGCACCTGATCCCGGGCACGGCGATCTTCGTCTGCGAGCGCGACTGACCGCGGCCGGCCCGGTCCGCATACGCCCCGCACGCGCGCGTGCGGGGCGTTCGCCCGCCCGTACGACACTGGGGGCGTGATCCGTTACGACGCCCTGGACGCACTGCCCGTACGCACGGCCCTGCCCGCCCTGAACGACGCGCTCGACGGGCCCGGGACCGCGGTGCTGGTGGCCCCGCCCGGCACCGGCAAGACGACGCTGGTCCCGCTCGCCCTGGCCGGACTGCTCGAGCGGGGCCCCGGGCACGGGCCGCCCCGCCGGGTGGTCGTGGCCGAGCCGCGGCGGATCGCGGCGCGCGCGGCGGCACGGCGCATGGCGTGGCTGCTGGGCGAGCGGACCGGCCAGAGCGTCGGCTACACCGTCCGCGGCGAGCGGGTGGTCGGACGGCACACGCGCGTGGAGGTCGTCACCACCGGTGTCCTGCTGCAGCGGTTGCAGCGCGACCAGGAGCTCGCCGGGGTCGACGTGGTCGTCCTCGACGAGTGCCACGAGCGGCATCTGGACGCGGACACGGCGGCGGCGTTCCTGTGCGACGTACGGGCGGCGCTGCGGCCCGAGCTGCGGCTGGTGGCGGCGTCAGCGACCACGGACGCGCAGGGCTGGGCGCGGCTGCTGGGGGATGCGCCGGTGGTCGCGGCGCAGGGCGTCTCGTACCCGGTGGAGGTGGTGTGGGCGCCGCCCGCACGCCCGGTGCGCCCGCCGCACGGCATGCGGGTGGACCCCGCGCTGCTGACGCACGTGGGTTCCGTGGTGCGGCGAGCGCTGGCCGAGCGGGCGGGGGACGTGCTCTGCTTCCTGCCGGGCGCGGGCGAGATCGCGCGGGTCGCGGGCGGGCTCGGCGACCTGGGCGGCGTGGACGTGCTCCAGGTGCACGGGCGGGCCCCGGCGGCCGTGCAGGACGCGGTGCTGGCGCCGGGTCCGCGGCGCCGGGTGGTGCTGGCCACGTCGGTGGCCGAGTCGTCGCTGACGGTGCCCGGGGTCCGGGTGGTGGTCGACGCGGGACTCGCGCGGGAGCCGCGTGTCGACCACGCGCGCGGGCTGGGCGCACTGACGACGGTGCGGGCCTCGCAGGCGGCCGGACGGCAGCGGGCGGGGCGCGCCGGGCGCGAGGCGCCGGGCACGGTGTACCGGTGCTGGACGGAGGCCGAGGACGGGCGTCTGCCGCGTTTCCCCGCGCCGGAGATCAAGCTGGCCGACCTGACGGCGTTCGCCCTCCAGGCGGCCTGCTGGGGCGATCCTGACGCGTCCGGGCTGGCGTTGCTGGATCCGCCGCCGGCCGGCGCGATGGCGGCGGCGCGGGAGGTGCTGATCGCGGTGGGCGCGGTCGATCCGGCCGGGCGTGCCACGCGGCGGGGTGCGCGACTGGCGCGGCTGGGCGTGCCCGTGCGGCTGGGCCGGTCCCTGCTCGACGCGAGGGCCCTGGCCGGGGCGGGCACGGTCGCGGAGGTGGTGGCGCTGCTCAGTGAGGAGGCGCCCCGGGAGTACGGCGACGATCTCGCCGGCGCCCTGCGGCGCGTCCGGCGCGGGGGTGACGCCTACGCCGGGCGGTGGCGTGCGGAGGTGCGGCGGCTGCGCGCCGCCGGGACGGAGGCGGCCCGGGCGGCGGAGGCTGCCCGGAGCGGAGGCCCGGACCGGAGCGGGGAGGCGGGCCTGGCCGGGGACACGGACCGGAGCGGGGAGGCGGCCCCGGCCGAGGACACGGACCGGAGCGGGGAGGCGGCCCCGGCCGAGGACACCGACCGGAGCGGGGACACGGACCGGAGCGGGAACACCGACCGGAGCGGAGACACCGACCGGAGCGGAAACACCGACCGGAGCGGAGACACCGACCGGAGCGGGGACACGGACCGGAGCGGGGATGTGGCGCTCGGCGATGCGGCCGGGGCCGTCCGCGCGCCACGGGGGGCGGGCAGGGCGCGGGCGCACGCCGGAGGCTCCCCGGCACCCGCGTACGCCGGGGAGGACGGCGTCGCCGGGCTCGTCGCCGCCCTGGCCTTCCCCGAGCGGGTCGCCAGGCTCGACGGCGGCTCGTACCTCATGGTCTCCGGTACGCGGGCCGAACTCGCCGAGGGGTCCGCGCTGCGCGGGGTGCCGTGGATCGCCGTCGCCGTCGCCGACCGGCCGCTGGGCAGGGGGCACGCGCGCGTGCAGCTCGCCGCGGCCGTCGACGAGGACGCCGCCCGGCTCGCGGCCGGGGCGCTGCACGAGGAAGGCGAGGAAGTCCGCTGGGCGGACGGGGACGTCGTCGCGCGGCGGGTCGAACGGCTGGGGGCGGTGGAGCTGAGGGCGCGGCCGCTCGCCGACCCGGCGCCCTCCCTCGTACGCGATGCGCTCCTGGAGGGGCTGCGGAAGGAGGGGTTGCGGCTGCTGCGCTGGTCACCGGGTGCCGAAGTCCTGCGGCAGCGCCTGGCGTTCGTGCACCGGTGGCTCGGCGCGCCCTGGCCCGACGTCGGCGACGACGCCCTGCACGCGCGCGTGGAGGAGTGGTTGGAGCCCGAACTGGGCCGTGCCCGCCGCCGTGCCGACCTCGCCCGGATCGACGCCGGGCAGGGACTGGCCCGACTGCTGCCGTGGGCGTCCGGCGAGGCTGCCCGGCTGGACGAACTCGCCCCGGAGCGGCTCACCGTGCCCAGCGGCTCGGCGGTCCGGGTCGACTACACCGATCCCGAGCAGCCCGTACTCGCGGTGAAACTCCAGGAGATGTTCGGGCTCGACGCCTCGCCCGTCGTGGCCGGAGTGCCGGTGCTCGTGCACCTGCTCTCCCCCGCCGGGCGGCCCGTCGCCGTCACCGCCGACCTCGCCTCCTTCTGGCGGGACGGTTACCGGGGCGTCCGCGCGGAGCTGCGCGGGCGGTACCCGAAGCACCCGTGGCCCGAGGACCCGGCGACCGCGGAGCCGACCCGGCACACCAACGCCCGGCTCAGGCTCTGACCGACGCCCGGCTCGCGGCGTCCGGACCGCACCGAGGCGCCCCTCCGCCGAATCGGAGGGGCGCCTCGGTGCGGTGCGGGCGCCGCCGCGTGGACTACGAGGACGCGGACGGGCTCGGCGACGGTTCGGCGGTGGTGTCGGCCGCCGCCACCTTCAGCTCCACGGTCAGCGTCGCGCCGCCGGTGGTGGTGATGCGGAGCAGGAAGGTGCCGGTGGTGTCGTCCGCGTACAGCTTCGGCAGCTTCAGCACTCCCTTGGCGTCCGTCCGGAGATCCTTCAGAGTGCGTACGGGCTTGCCGTCGGCGTCCTTGAAGTAGGGGCCCTTGTCGTTCTCGGTGGGATCGTCGGCGGACTTGATGAGGGTGGCGGTGGCAGCGACCTCGTCGGCGACGGCGCCCTTGTAGGTGGCCTTGACCTCGACCTGCTCGGCGAACTCGCCGCCCGGGGTGCAGACCTGCGGGGTGTCGTCGGTGCGGACGAGCGCGTCGGCGGCGCGTTCGGTGACCGTCGCCTTGTACTGGAGTGCGGAGACCGTGCGTCCGACGACCACGGCGCGGACGGTGAAGTCCCCCGTCTTCTCGCCCGCCTGGAGCACCGGGGCGTGGGCCACGCCCGAGGCGTCGGTGACCACCGTGGCGACCTTCTCGCCCCCGGTGAAGGTGGTGTCCGTGTCACCGGTGATCACGAACCGGACCCTGACCTTGGCGACCGCCTTGCCCGCCTTGGTCTCGGCGCGGGTGCTGATCTTCTCCGCGAAGGCGTCGCCCGCCCGCGCGGTGAGCGGGTCCGTGCCGACGTCCTCCAGGTGGTCCACCGTGTCGGTGGGTGTGGGAGGCGTGGTGGGCCTCGTGGGAGGCGTCCTGGGCGGCTTGGACGGCGGGGACGGCTGGCTGGGGGTACCTCCGGGCTTGCCGGGAGTGCTCGGCTTGGCCGGAGTGCTCGGCGTACCCGGCTTGCTCGGGACACCCGGGGCGCCCGACTTGCCCGAAGTGTCCGGCTTTTGACCGGTCGTCGGGGAGTACGGGGGCCGGGTGGTGGTGGACGGCCCGGGGTGGGTCCCCGTCGTGTCGTCGCTGCGGTGGACCGGCAGCTGACCGGTGCCGTCGGGAACCGAGTGGGTGCCCCTGCGGTAGTACTCCAGCCACGTCAGGACGGTGTTCAGGTACTCCTGCGAGTGGTTGTAGCTGAGGATGGCGCTGTTCAGGTCGGCCTGGTCGGACAGGTCCCAGTCGTTGCGGCACAGGTAGTGGCCGGTGGCGAGGGCGGCGTCGTAGACGTTGTTGGGGTCCTTCTTGCCGTCGCCGTTGCCGTCCCGGCCGGCCCACTCCCAGGTGGAGGGGATGAACTGCATGGGTCCGACCGCGCGGTCGTAGGTGCTGTCGCCGTCGTACAGGCCGTGGTCGGTGTCGCTGATGTTCGCGAAGCCGCTTCCGTTGAGCACGGGGCCGAGGATCGGTGTGAGCGTCGTGCCGTTCGCGTCCACCTGACCGCCGCGCGCCTGACCCGACTCGACCCGGCCGATCGCGGCGAGCAACTGCCAGGGCAGGTTGCAGCCCGGCTTGGAGGCGCGCAGCTCGGCCTCGGCCTTCTTGTAGGCGTCGAGCACGGTCGCGGGTATGCCCGCCTCGGCCGGGGTCTTGGCGGCCGGGTTGCCGGCGGTGGGGGTGCCGGCGGTGGGGGCCGGGTCGGGGCTGTGCAGCGGCGGGAGGTCCGTGTAGTACTGCGTGTCACCGGTGGCGGTGTCGCCGACGGGTGTGTCGGGGACGGACGTCGCACCGGCAGCGGGCTGTCTTCCCTCGTCGCTGACCGTCACGCCGGGAGCCTCGGAAGCGGAGAGTGCCGCGACCGCGACCGCGGCCACGGCCGTGGTCGCCGCTCCCTTGTACAGCCTCCTGCCGAAATGCGCCGCCATGGAGTGAACCCCTCCCGTGAACGCCCGAGCGTCCCTCTGTACTTGCCTGTTCGCCCTGTTGTGACGGTTGACTCGCGGTACTGGTTGCCCTCGTGGAGCTTTCCGGATGCACGACCCAGGTGACCCTACGACAACTTCCTTTGTGCCGGGAGCGGTTCGTGCCCGGTTTCCACCGGTTGGCCGCCTTCGGGCGTACGGGGCTCGGGACTGCGGCTTCTCGCCTCACCTCTCCCCCTCCGTGGCGGGCGGGCTGGTCAGCCGGGCGGCGCGGTCCGGCAACGGGAGTCCGGGAGGTTCCGTTGCCGTTCGGGTGCGGAGGCTCGGTAGCGGCTGAGGCCCGGCGGCGGTGGAGACCCGGCGGTAGCCGAGACTCGGTGGCGGCGGAGGCTCGGCGGTGACGGAGGCTCGGCGGTGACGGAGGCTCGGGGCGGTGCCGCGATGACAGTCACCGGCTTCCTTGTCCGCGCACTGCTACGGGCCCCGCGGCGGCCAAGTGGGGAGACCGAGGGCGAGCGGGGGGCGAGCAGGTTGGAGATGCGCGGGGCGAGGGGGGGAAACTCGGGCGGACAGGTTCGCGACGCGGTCGGCTGGTGAGCGCCATCGGCCCGCGACACGGCTCCCGACTCCCGACTCCCGGCTCCCGGCTCCCGGCTCCCGGCTCCCGGCTCCCGGCTCCCGATTTTGGCTACCGCTACGGCTGCGGTTACGGCTTTCGGCTAGCGGTCGCGGTGGCCGGGCCTCTTGCGGTGGTCCTGACCGTCCTGCCGATCTGTGCGGGGCCGCGGTTCCCGGCACGGGAGACCGCTCGGGTGGCCGGGGACCGTGGTCGCGGCCGCGACGAAGACGGTGACGGTGCGGGCGGGGACCGGATGCGGGAGACGCGCGAGAAAGAGCGCGAGGTAGCCGCGGGTGACGTCGGCCCACAGGGGCCAGGGATGTCGCGCGCCTGGGGTGAGCCGACGGCGGAGGTCTCTCGTGGCGCGCCGGAGGGTGACCGCGAAGTCGGTCGGGATGCGGGCGGTGCTTGCGTCGGCCGCGAGGGCCGGAACCGGCGGGGGCGGCGCGGCGGGGGCCGCGCCGACGGCTGTGTGGGATACCGCCGGCCGGTGGTTGAGCATGCGTATACCCATGCCCAGATCCTGGCGGGCCGGGGTGGCCGCTGCGCCTCTGCGGGGGCCACGTGAGTGATGACCACGCCGTTGCCGCCGGTCCCGGGCCCCCGGGGCCAGACAGGCTCGGACGTCCCGCCCCGGGGCAGGCGGCCCGGGTCACCCCCGTCCGGGAAAGCCCCCGGGCGCCCCGCAGGGAGGCCCCCAGCGTCCTCGTCCAGCGAGACCGGTGCCCGCACCGTCCAGGAGGGCCCCGGGCACCCAGTCACGGAGACCCCGGCCGACCCCCGCCCAGGAAGGGCCCCGGACGCCCCTCAGCCCGACAGAGCCGGCGCGCGGGGGCACCCGGCGGTCAGGAACAGCCGGTGGGCGCCCCGGCCGCGTCGGCCACGTCGGCCTCAGTGTGCCGCCGACTCCCAGTCCGGACCCACGCCCACGGAGACGTCCAGAGGTGCCCTGAGCCGGACCGCGCCGGACATCTCGCGGCGGACGATCTCCTCCGCCGCCGCACGCTCGCCGGGGGCGATCTCCAGGACGATTTCGTCGTGGACCTGGAGCAGCATGCGGGACTTCAGGTCGGCCTCGCGCAGCGCCCGGTCCACGTGGAGCATGGCGATCTTGACGATGTCGGCCGCCGTGCCCTGGATCGGGGCGTTCAGGGCCATCCGCTCCGCCATCTCCCGGCGCTGCCGGTTGTCGCTGTTGAGGTCGGGGAGATAGCGGCGCCGGCCGAACAGGGTTTCGGTGTAGCCGGTCGCCCGCGCTTCGTCCACCACCCGGCGCAGATAGTCCCGCACCCCGCCGAACCGCTCGAAGTAGGCGTCCATCAGGGTACGGGCCTCGGCGGCCTCGATGTTCAGCTGCTGGGAGAGGCCGAAGGCGGACAGGCCGTACGCCAGGCCGTACGACATCGCCTTGATCTTGCGGCGCATCTCCGCGTCGACCGCCGAGCGCTCGACGGCGAAGACCTGCGAGGCCGCCGTGGTGTGCAGGTCCTCGCCGGAGGTGAACGCCTCGATCAGGCCCGCGTCCTCCGAGAGGTGGGCCATGACCCGCAGCTCGATCTGGCTGTAGTCGGCCGTCATCAGCGACTCGAAGCCCTCGCCGACCACGAAGCCGCGGCGGATGGCACGGCCCTCGTCGGTGCGGACGGGGATGTTCTGCAGGTTGGGGTCCGTCGACGACAGGCGGCCGGTCGCGGCGACCGTCTGGTTGAACGTCGTGTGGATACGGCCGTCCGTCGCGATGGTCTTGATCAGGCCCTCGACGGTGACGCGCAGCTTCGCCTGCTCGCGGTGGCG
The DNA here is from genome assembly GCF_040641015.1 of Streptomyces sp. NPDC021356. Taxonomy (NCBI): domain Bacteria; kingdom Bacillati; phylum Actinomycetota; class Actinomycetes; order Kitasatosporales; family Streptomycetaceae; genus Streptomyces; species Streptomyces sp. NPDC021356. The sequence goes on from NZ_JBFACU010000002.1 coordinate 214,988, forward strand.
GAGCATGATCACCGGCAGCTCGTTGTCCGTCTGCCCGGCCAGCCAGGCCAGGGCGTCGGCGTCGGTGGTGTAGCCGGTCTTGGTCTTCTTGGTCCTGGGCAGGGCCAGCTCGCCGAAGAGGACCTCCTGGAGCTGCTTGGGCGAGCCGAGGTTGAACTCGTGCCCGGCCGCCGCGTGGGCCTCCTTCACGGCCTGCTGCACCGCTCCGGCGAACGTCTGTTCCATGGCTTCGAGGTGGGCGCGGTCGGCGGCGATGCCGTTGCGCTCCATGCGGGCCAGCAGCGCGGAGGTGGGCAGCTCCATGTCGCGCAGCAGGTCCGCGGCGCCGACCTCCTGGAGCCGGTCCTCGAAGGCCTCCCCCAGGTCGAGGATGGCGCGGGCCTGGATCATCAGGGCCTCGGCCTCGGCGGCGTCGTCCGCGCCGAACGCCAGCTGGCCGTCGGCCGCCGCCGCGGGGGCCAGCTCGCGGTGCAGGTACTCCAGGGAGAGCGCGTCCAGGTCGAAGGAGCGGCGGCCGGGCTTCACCAGGTAGGCGGCGAGCGCGGTGTCCATGGTGACGCCCGCCACGCTCCAGCCGTGCTCGGCGAGGACCCGCATGGCGCCCTTGGCGTTGTGGAAGACCTTGGTCCGGTCGGCGTCGGCCAGCCAGCCGGCGAACGCCTGCTCGTCGGCCTCGTCGAGCTGGGACGGGTCGAACCAGGCGGCGGCTCCGCCGGCGGCGGCAAGCGCTACCTCGGCGACCGACCCCGCGCCCAGCGCCCAGGCGTCGACGGTGGCGACACCCAGGGCCTGCGTGCCGTGCTCGGCGAGCCAGCCGGTCAGCTCGCCGGTGCCGAGCACCGTGCCGTCCAGCTCGACGCCTTCCGCCGCGATCGGGGTGGTCTCGGCCTCCTCGGCACCCGGGTCGACGGCGAAGAGCCGCTCGCGCAGCGACGGGTTACGGATCTCCAGGGTGTCCAGGACCATCGCGACGGCCTTGCGGTCGTACGCGGTCCTGGCGAGGTCGGTGACGGTCTTGGGCAGCTCGACGCTGCGCTCCAGCTCGGTGAGGCGGCGGTTGAGCTTGACGGCCTCCAGGTGGTCGCGCAGATTCTGCCCGGCCTTGCCCTTGACCTCCTCGACACGCTCGACGAGCTGGGCGAACGAACCGAACTGGTTGATCCACTTCGCCGCCGTCTTCTCGCCCACGCCCGGGATGCCCGGCAGGTTGTCCGACGGGTCGCCGCGCAGCGCCGCGAAGTCCGGGTACTGCGCCGGCGTCAGTCCGTACTTCTCGACGACCTTCTCCGGGGTGAACCGGGTCAGCTCGGAGACACCCTTGGTCGGGTAGAGCACCGTGGTGTGCTCCGAGACCAGCTGGAAGGAGTCGCGGTCGCCGGTGACGATCAGGACCTCGAAACCCGCGGCCTCGGCCTGGGTGGCGAGCGTGGCGATGATGTCGTCCGCCTCGAACCCGTCGACGGCGAAGCGGGAGGCGTGCATCGCGTCGAGCAGCTCGCAGATCAGCTGCACCTGGCCCTTGAACTCGTCCGGTGTCTTGGAGCGGTTCGCCTTGTACTCGGTGAACTCCTCCGAGCGCCAGGTCTTGCGGGAGACGTCGAACGCCACGGCGAAGTGCGTGGGCGCCTCGTCACGCAGGGTGTTCGCCAGCATCGACGCGAAGCCGTAGATCGCGTTCGTCGGCTGGCCCGTCGCGGTGGTGAAGTTCTCCGCGGGCAGCGCGAAGAACGCGCGGTAGGCCAGCGAGTGCCCGTCCATGAGCATCAGCCGCGGACGGGTGCCGCCGGGGGTGGTGTCGGTCTTCTTCGATGCTGTTTCTGCCACGACCCCGATCCTGCCACGACCCACTGACAGTCGGCGGACGCGCTCCGCGACGGGGAGGCCGGCGCAGGACATGCCGGAGCGGCGCGGGCCGGCTCGCCCCGCGCCGAGGACGTCGGGTGCGGCGCCGGGCGCGCCGGGGCGGGCGGTACGTCGCCGCAACGGCCGGTACGCCGCCGGAGACGGCCGACCGGACCGGGCGTACATACCCTGCCCCGCCGCCCCGCCGCCCCGGAGAGCCGGAATCAAAAGTCGGAATCGGCACCGGCACCGGCACCAGCACCAGCACCAGCACCAGCACCGGCCGAGGAACGCACGACTCACCCTCGCTCGCACCTCGCCCCAGCCCCCTCTCCCGGCCTTCGTATCCCCGGAATGTCCCCGAGGCATCCCCGGGCGGAAGCGTTGTCACTGCCGCGTGCGAGGATCGGAGGCGTCCGGGATGCGGCCCGCGGCGCCCTGGTCGGGGCGCGGCCGCGGAGTCCGTCCCGGGGAACAGCACTCGCGCAGTCGAAGGAGAGCGTGCGATGGCCACCAAGCCGCCCAAGGGTGATCCGGTCCAGGACGCGCCGCAGGTAGAGGGGCCGAAGCACGCGGCGGCCGGTCTCCCCGCGGTGCGGCACTCCCTGCGCATGGCCCAGCAGCAGATGGGTGTGAAGCGCACCGCGCTGACCCTGCTGCGGGTGAACCAGAAGGACGGCTTCGACTGTCCCGGCTGCGCCTGGCCCGAGCCGGAGCACCGGCACACCGCGGAGTTCTGCGAGAACGGCGCGAAGGCGGTCGCCGAGGAGGCCACCCTGCGCCGGGTCACCCCGGAGTTCTTCGCCGCGCACCCCGTGGCCGACCTGGCGGCCCGCAGCGGGTACTGGCTGGGGCAGCAGGGACGGCTGACCCACCCCATGTACCTGCCGGAGGGCGCCGACCGCTACGAGCCGGTCACCTGGGAGCGGGCCTTCGACATCGTCGCCGAGGAGATCGCCGCCCTCTCCTCCCCCGACGAGGCCGTCTTCTACACCTCGGGCCGCACCAGCAACGAAGCGGCGTTCCTCTACCAGCTGTTCGCCCGGGAGCTGGGCACGAACAACCTGCCCGACTGCTCCAACATGTGCCACGAGTCCTCGGGCTCGGCCCTGTCGGAGACGATCGGCATCGGCAAGGGCAGCGTCCTGCTGGAGGACCTCTACCAGGCCGACCTGATCATCGTGGCCGGCCAGAACCCGGGGACGAACCACCCCCGCATGCTCTCCGCCCTGGAGAAGGCCAAGGCGAACGGCGCGCGGATCATCAGCGTCAATCCGCTGCCCGAGGCAGGCCTGGAGCGGTTCAAGAACCCGCAGACCCCCAAGGGGCTGGCCGCCGGCGCCGCCCTCACCGACCTGTTCCTGCAGATCCGCATCGGCGGCGACCAGGCCCTCTTCCGCCTCCTCAACAAACTGATCCTCGACACCGAGGGCGCCGTGGACGAGCTGTTCGTCCGCGAGCACACCCACGGCTACCAGGAGTTCGCCGCCGCCGCCCGTGCCGCCGACTGGGACGAGACGCTCGCCGCGACCGGCCTCACGCGCGCGGAGATCGACCGCACGCTGGAGATGGTGCTCGCCTCCAGGCGCACCATCGTGTGCTGGGCGATGGGCCTGACCCAGCACAAGCACTCCGTACCGACCATCCGCGAGGTGGTCAACTTCCTGCTGCTGCGCGGCAACATCGGGCGTCCCGGCGCGGGCGTGTGCCCGGTGCGCGGCCACTCCAACGTGCAGGGCGACCGCACGATGGGCATCTTCGAGCGCCCCGCCCCGGCCTTCCTCGACGCACTGGAGAAGGAGTTCGGCTTCGCCCCGCCGCGCGAGCACGGCTACGACGTCGTGCGCGCCATCCGCGCCCTGCGCGACGGCGAGGCGAAGGTGTTCTTCGCGATGGGCGGCAACTTCGTCTCCGCCTCCCCCGACACCGACGTCACCGAGGCGGCCATGCGCAGGGCCCGGCTGACCGTGCACGTGTCGACCAAGCTCAACCGCTCGCACGCCGTCACGGGCGCGCGTGCGCTGATCCTGCCCACCCTCGGCCGCACCGAACGGGACCTCCAGGACGGCGGCGAGCAGTTCGTCACGGTCGAGGACTCCATGGGCATGGTGCACGCCTCCCGCGGCCGGCTTCAGCCCGCCAGCCGGCACCTGCTGTCCGAGCCGGCCATCGTGTGCCGACTGGCCCGCCGGGTGCTGGGCGAGGACAGCGTGGTGCCGTGGGAGGAGTTCGAGAAGGACTACGCCACCGTCCGCGACCGCATCGCCCGCGTGATCCCCGGCTTCGAGGACTTCAACGCACGCGTGGCCGACCCCGGCGGCTTCGCCCTGCCGCACGCCCCCCGCGACGAGCGCCGCTTCCCGACGGCCACCGGCAAGGCCAACTTCACGGCCGCGCCGGTGGAGTTCCCCGAACTGCCCGAGGGCCGGCTGCTGCTGCAGACGCTGCGCTCGCACGACCAGTACAACACCACGATCTACGGCCTCGACGACCGCTACCGGGGCATCAAGAACGGGCGGCGGGTGGTGATGGTCAACCCCGAGGACGCGCGCTCGCTGGGGGTGGCCGACGGGTCGTACGTCGACCTGGTCGGCGAGTGGAAGGACGGCGTGGAGCGGCGGGCGCGCGGCTTCCGGGTGGTGCACTACCCGACCGCGCGCGGGTGCGCGGCCTCGTACTACCCGGAGACCAACGTCCTGGTGCCGCTGGACGCCACCGCGGACACCAGCAACACCCCGGCCAGCAAGTCCGTCGTGGTGCGTCTGGAACAATCGGCGGCCGACTGAGCGTTTGCTCAGCGAAGCAGTGCCGATCGACGACGAACGGAGCCGGGCCCATGGGCGAGCAGCACGACGTGAAGTTCCCGCAGGAGGTCATCGACGAGTACGCCGCCCTCGGCGTCGACCTGCCCGCCCTGTTCTCCGCCGGGCACCTCGGGACCCGCATGGGCGTCCGGATCGTCGAGGCGTCCGCGGAGCGCGTCGTCGCCACCATGCCGGTGGAGGGCAACACCCAGCCGTACGGGCTGCTGCACGGCGGCGCCTCAGCCGTGCTGGCCGAGACCCTGGGGTCCGTCGGCGCCATGCTGCACGGCGGCAGCTCCAAGATCGCGGTCGGCGTCGACCTGAACTGCACCCACCACCGCGGCGTGCGCTCCGGCCTGGTCACCGGCGTGGCCACCCCGCTCCACCGGGGGCGCTCGACGACCACGTACGAGATCGTCATCAGTGACGAGCAGGGGCGGCGGGTGTGCAGCGCACGCCTGACCTGCCTGCTGCGCGAGGTGCGGCCGGCGGACGCCGAACAGGTCCCGGCCGTCCCGGCCTCGAACTGACGCGGGGCGGGGGCGGCCCGGCAGACGGGCCGCCCCCGCTGCCCGTCCCAACCCGTTGCTTTTCCCGCACGCCGGGACATCACGGCGCATCGCGCTACGAGATATCCGTATTCGAGTCTTCCCGGCTGTTCTCACCCCTCACCGAACATCGCTGAATGCGATCTTCCATTTTTTCGCGTAACGCTGCGTCACGTATACGCAATATAGAGGCATGGATTCCGCTTAGCGGGCACCCGCCGGGATGATCTTCCCGGCGCACCCTGCCCCTCCCGCCGCACGGCGCGCGGCACACCCCGCCGACGGCCAACCGGAAGTGCGCATTCTCAGAATGCGGACCACATGGGAATTCCGCCAAACCGGCCGAGAGTGACCCTCCGAGAAGCCCCTCAACCGGAACGGCATAACAAGAAAGTCACAAGCCAGTCCACCACCATGCCCCTGGCCACAACCCAGGCTTAGAGTCACGGCCAGTCACCGCTCCACCGGGAGTTCGGTACCAGCGCGGCATGCGCCACCCCCACCGGGGCAGCCATGCCTGCGGAAAGGACTGATTGTGCGACAGCGTTCCCTGGTGATACTCACCTCCGTCCTCACAACCGGAGCTCTGGCCCTCACCGCATGTGGCTCCCGCGGCAGCGACGACAAAGGCGGCGACAAGGGCGGCACCACGGTCGTCATCGGCGTCGACGCCCCCCTGACCGGACAGAACTCCGCCACCGGCCTCGGCATCCAGTCCGGCGTCGAGATCGCCGTCAAGGACGCCAACGAGAAGAAGCTCGTCCCCGGCGTCACCTTCAAGGTCGTGGCCCTCGACGACAAGGCCCTGCCGCCGACCGGCCAGCAGAACGCCTCCCAGCTGGTCGCCAACAAGGACGTCCTCGGCGTCGTCGGCCCCCTCAACTCCGGTGTCGCCCAGACCATGCAGAAGGTCTTCGCCTCCGCCAACCTCGCCGAGATCTCCCCGTCCAACACGGCGCCCGAGCTGACCCAGGGCAAGAACTGGGTCTCCGGCAACAAGGCCCGCCCGTTCAAGACCTACTTCCGCACCGCCATCACCGACGAGGTGCAGGGCGGCTTCGCCGCCGACTACGTCCTCAAGACCCTCAAGAAGAAGAAGGTCTTCGTCGTCGACGACAAGCAGACCTACGGCGCCGGCCTCGCCGGCATCTTCGGCAAGAAGTTCAAGGAGCAGGGCGGCACCGTCGTCGGCACCGACCACGTCAACGTCGGCGACAAGGACTTCGCCACCCTCGTCACCAAGATCAAGAACAGCGGTGCCGAACTCCTCTACTACGGCGGCCAGTACGACGAGTCGCAGGTCCTGACCAAGCAGCTCAAGGACGCCGGCGCCAAGATCCCGCTCATGGGCGGCGACGGCATGTTCACCCCGACCTACATCCAGACCGCCGGCAAGGCCGCCGAAGGCGACCTCGTCACCTCCGTCGGCGTCCCCGTCGACACCCTGCCCGCCGCCAAGGACTTCATCAACAAGTACAAGTCCGGCGGCTACAAGGGCGACTACGGCACCTACGGCGGCTACTCCTACGACGCCGCCACCGCCCTCATCAAGGCCGTCGGCAACGTCGTGAAGGACGGCAAGGTCCCCTCCGACGCCCGCCAGAAGGTCGTCGACGAGGTCCAGAAGATCGACTTCGAGGGCATCGCCGGCCCGGTCGGCTTCGACCAGTACGGCGACACCAAGAACAAGCAGCTCACCCTGTACCAAGTCACCAACGGTGTGTGGAAGTCCGTCAAGACCGGTACGTACAACGCCGGCTGACGCGACACCAGCACGGACCCAGGGCCGCGCGGCCACGACGACCCGTCACCGCGCGGCCCGACCTCTCTCCCCCGTCACTCTCCGCACCCACATGGAGGCCTTGCGGTGCACACCCTGCCGCAACAGCTGGCCAACGGGCTGATCCTCGGCTCGATGTACGGGCTGATCGCCATCGGCTACACGATGGTGTACGGCATCGTCCAGCTCATCAACTTCGCCCACGGCGAGATCTTCATGACCGGCGGCTTCGGCGCCCTCAGCGTCTATCTCGTCCTGCCCGACGGCACATCCATGTGGATCGCCCTCCCCCTCATGCTGATCGGCGGCGGCCTCGTCGCCGTCCTCATCGCAGTGGGAGCGGAACGATTCGCCTACCGGCCGCTCAGAGGCGCACCACGCCTCGCCCCCCTCATCACCGCCATCGGCCTCTCCCTCGCCCTCCAGCAGGCCGTCTTCAACTGGTACCCGCACGCCGACAACGCCCGCAAATTCCCCCAACTCCCCGGCGGCCCCTTCAACATCACCGACAACCTCAAGATCCAGTCCGGTGAACTCTTCGTCCTCATAGCCGCCCCCCTCTGCATGGCCGCCCTCGCCTTCTTCGTCCGCACCTCCCGCACCGGCCGCGCCATGCAGGCCACCGCCCAGGACCCCGACACCGCCCAACTCATGGGCATCGACACCAACCGCATCATCGTCATCGCCTTCGCCATCGGCGGCTTCTTCGCCGCCGTCGCCGGCATCGCCTGGGGCTTCCGCGTCGGCAGCGTCAACTACGACATGGGCTTCGTCGCCGGCCTCAAAGCCTTCACCGCCGCCGTCCTCGGCGGCATCGGCAACATCTACGGCGCCATGCTCGGCGGCATCGTCCTCGGCCTCGCCGAAGGACTCGCCACCGCCTACATCGCCGACATCCCCGGCATGGACCAGTTCGGCGGCCAGGGCTGGGCCTCCGTCTGGGCCTTCGTCCTCCTCATCCTCGTCCTCCTCTTCAGGCCACAGGGCCTGCTCGGCGAACGCGTCGCGGACAGGGCGTGACCACCATGACCGACACCGACCGCCCCACCCAGGGCACACCCCTCATCCCCCTGCCCGAAAGCGCCGCCCGCCTCCTCACCGCCACCGGCGCCGTCGCCACCATCGCCAGCACCATGCTCGCCTGGACCTGGACCTCCCAGTTCCCCGGTGACCTCACCGTCACCGCCTACCCCGCCGGCCTCCAACTCCTCACCCTCACCGGCGGCATCCTCACCCTCCTGTACGCCCTCACCCTCTGGAACATCCGCGGACTGCGCTGGCTCAACCCCGCCCGCGCCACCGCCCCCGTCTTCCTCACCGCCCTCGCCGCCTTCGCCGTCACCTGGTACACGATCCTCGCCATCGCCATCGAACTCGGCGGCCTCGCCAACCTCGAACCCGGCGGCTACGTCGCCGCCATCGCCTCCCTCCTCCCCGTCATCGGCGCCCTCGCCCTGCCCCGCCCCGGCGACACCTGGAAGTCCTACTTCGCCAAGCCCGACGACATCCCCCCCGCCACCCCCATCCCCGCCTGGGCCGAACGCGTCACCATCACCCTCGCACTCGCCCTCGGCCTCATCGTCTTCACCTACGGCATCAGCACCCCCGACGACGAATACGGCGAAACCTTCAGCGGCTTCGGACTCCTCGTCGTCTTCGCCGCCTGGGCCCTCTTCAGCGCCGGCCTCACCGACCGCTTCTCCGCACTCAACGCCCGCCACAAAGGATTCGCCACCTCCATGGCCTTCCTCGCCGCGGCCGTCTTCCCCTTCACCCAGTCCGAAGACCACAACGCCAACATCGGCGTCAACATCCTCATCTTCGCCACCGTCGCCCTCGGCCTGAACATCGTCGTCGGCCTCACCGGCCTCCTCGACCTCGGCTACGTCGCCTTCCTCGGCGTCGGCGCCTACGCCGCCGCCCTCGTCTCCGGCTCCGAGTACTCCCGCTTCTCCGGCACCCAACTCCCCTTCTGGGCCGCCGTCCTCGTCGGCATGGGCGCCTCCCTCGTCTTCGGCGTCCTCATCGGCGCCCCCACACTCCGACTGCGCGGCGACTACCTCGCCATCGTCACCCTCGGCTTCGGAGAGATCTTCCGCATCGCCGTCAACAACCTCGACGGCTCCTCAGGACCCGACCTCACCAACGGACCCAACGGCATCGCCAACATCCCCGACCTCCAGATCTTCGGGTTCAACTTCGGCGACCCCCACGACATCGGCTCCTTCACCCTCGGCCGATTCGCCAACTACTTCCTGCTCATGCTCATCTTCACGGCCGTCGTCGTCCTCGTCTTCACCCGCGCCGCCGACTCCCGCATCGGCCGCTCCTGGGTCGCCATCCGCGAAGACGAAACCGCCGCCACCGCCATGGGCATCAACGGCTTCCGCGTCAAACTCATCGCCTTCGCCCTCGGCGCCGCCCTCGCCGGCCTCGCCGGCACCGTCAGCGCCCACGTCAGCTACTCCGTCGTCCCCACCCCCTACCAGTTCGCCGGCGCCGCCCCGCCCAACTCCGCCTTCCTCCTCGCCGCCGTCGTCCTCGGCGGCATGGGCACCGTCAGCGGCCCCCTCCTCGGCGCCAGCATGCTCTACCTCATCCCCGAAAAACTCCAGTTCCTCAAGAACTACGAACTCCTCGCCTTCGGCATCGCCCTCGTCCTCCTCATGCGATTCCGACCCGAAGGCATCATCGCCAACCGCCGCCGCCAACTCGAATTCCACGAGACCGGACAACTCGACGTACCCGAACAAAAGACGCTGCCCGAAGACCAGGCCGTCACCAAGGCAGGGGCGTAAGAACGATGACGACACCTGTACTCGAAGCCCGTGACGTCACCATGCGCTTCGGCGGCCTCACCGCCGTACGCTCCGTCGACTTCACCGTCGACAGCGGCGAGATCGTCGGCCTCATCGGACCCAACGGAGCCGGCAAAACCACCTTCTTCAACTGCCTCACCGGCCTCTACGTACCCACCGAAGGAACCGTCACCTACAAAGGAACCGTCCTCCCACCCAAACCCCACCTCGTCACCCAGGCCGGAATCGCCCGCACCTTCCAGAACATCCGGCTCTTCGCCAACATGACCGTCCTGGAAAACGTCCTCATCGGCCGACACACCCGCACCAAAGAAGGCCTCTGGTCCGCACTCCTCCGCGGCCCCGGATTCAAAAAAGCCGAAAAGGCGAGCGAAGAACGAGCCATGGAACTCCTCGAGTTCATCGGCCTCGCCCACAAACGCGACCACCTAGCCCGCAACCTCCCCTACGGCGAACAACGCAAACTCGAAATCGCCCGCGCCCTCGCCAGCGAACCCGGCCTCCTCCTCCTCGACGAGCCCACCGCCGGCATGAACCCCCAGGAAACCCGCACCACCGAAGAACTCGTATTCGCCATCCGCGACCAAGGCATCGCCGTCCTCGTCATCGAGCACGACATGCGGTTCATCTTCAACCTCTGCGACCGCGTCGCCGTCCTCGTCCAAGGCGAAAAACTCATCGAAGGCACCTCCGACGTCGTCCAGGCCGACGAACGCGTCGTCGCCGCCTACCTCGGCGAACCCTTCGAAGGCGCCCCCGGCGAAGCCGAAGCCGCGGAAGTCGAAGCGGCCGAGGCCGAGGCCGCCGAAGCGGCCGGAACAACCGCCGACACACCCCCCACCACGGAAGCGGACGCGAACACGGCGAACAGCACCAAGGGAGAAGCCCAGTGACCGCACTCCTCGAGGTCGAGGACCTCAGGGTCGCCTACGGCAAGATCGAAGCCGTCAAAGGCATCTCCTTCAGCGTCGAAGCAGGCCAGGTCGTCACCCTCATCGGCACCAACGGCGCCGGCAAGACCACCACCCTGCGCACCCTCTCCGGCCTCCTCAAACCCACCGCCGGAAAAATCACCTTCGACGGCAAACCCCTCACCGGCGTCCCCGCACACAAGATCGTCGCCCTCGGACTCGCCCACTCCCCCGAAGGCCGCCACATCTTCCCCCGCCTCAGCATCGCCGAAAACCTCCAGCTCGGCGCCTTCCTCCGCAAAGACAAAGAAGGCATCGAAAAAGACATCCAGCGCGCCTACGACCTCTTCCCCATCCTCGGCGAACGCCGCAAACAAGCCGCCGGCACCCTCTCCGGCGGCGAACAGCAAATGCTCGCCATGGGCCGCGCCCTCATGTCCCAGCCCAAACTCCTCATGCTCGACGAACCCTCCATGGGCCTCTCCCCCATCATGATGCAGAAGATCATGTCCACCATCGTCGAGCTGAAATCCCAGGGCACCACCATCCTCCTCGTCGAACAGAACGCCCAAGCCGCGCTCTCCCTCGCCGACCAAGGACACGTCATGGAAGTCGGCAACATCGTCCTCTCCGGCACCGGACAGGACCTCCTCCACGACGAATCCGTCCGCAAGGCCTACCTCGGCGAGGACTGAACCACCCACCACATGCAACAGAGGCCCGCACCCCCTCAGGGATGCGGGCCTCGCCCTACGTACGCGCCCGGCTACCGGACGCCGGTCAGTCCTGCTCGGACATCCCCGGCTTCCCGCCCTTCGCCGCCTTCTTCTCCGCACTGTCCTGGATGACCGCCTCCGCCACCTGCTGCATCGACATCCGGCGATCCATCGACGTCTTCTGGATCCAGCGGAACGCCGCCGGCTCCGACAACCCGTACTCCGTCTGCAACACAGACTTCGCCCGGTCCACCAGCTTCCGCGTCTCCAACCGCTGCGAGAGGTCCGCGACCTCCTTCTCCAGCTCCTTCAGCTCCGTGAACCGCGACACCGCCATCTCGATCGCCGGAACCACGTCACTCTTACTGAACGGCTTCACCAGATAAGCCATCGCACCAGCGTCCCGCGCCCGCTCCACCAAGTCCCGCTGCGAGAACGCCGTCAGCATCAGCACCGGCGCGATACTCTCCTCGGCGATCTTCTCCGCCGCCGAGATACCGTCCAGCTTCGGCATCTTCACATCGAGGATCACCAGATCGGGCCGGTGCTCACGGGCCAGCTCCACCGCCCGCTCACCGTCCCCGGCCTCACCTACGACGCTGTAGCCCTCCTCCTCCAGCATCTCCTTCAGATCGAGACGGATCAGCGCCTCGTCCTCGGCGATGACGACACGGGTCGTCAGCGGCGGGACGTGCGACTTGTCGTCGTCGGCGGCGTCAACGGGCTGGGGCGACTCGGGGGCGGTCACGGGGGCACTCCTTGTTCCGGGGGAGGCAGATACTGCTCCCAAGAGCGTACCTAGCTGCGGTAAGGTGGTCAGGCAGCGGGTCGGGGGTTACCTTAGATTCGTTGGGCCCCGGTAGCCCAATTGGCAGCAGGCGATGGATTCAAAACCCATACAGTGTCGGTTCGAGTCCGACCCGGGGCACTTTTCCTTGGTTTCCAAGGTCATGCTTCGCAAGCGGATGTCCACGTTCTCGTGAACATCCGCTTTTTGCTGCGTGGCGTCACGATCACACCCCGAGAGTGTTCATATGTACGACCTCGGCACACGCAAGCACGCCCTCGCACTGGTCGCCCAGGGCCGCAGTCTGAACTCCGTCAGCAAGCAGACCGGCGTCTCCCGCGCCGCGATCCGCTCCTGGCACAGCCGTCTCGAGCCACTGCCCCGCATGTCCCGCACGGACCCGGGACCGCCTGCGGACGAGGTGGCGTACGCCTATCTACTGGGCCTCTATCTCGGCGACGGATGTCTCAGTCGACACCCCCGAGCCGGCTACTACCTCCGGATCGCGTGCGCCGATGCTTGGCCCGGGCTTCTGCAGGAGTGCCGGGAAGCGATCACGGCGGTGCGGCCCGGCGTCGGCGTGTACTCAGTGCAGAAACAGGGGTGCACCATGGTCACCAGCTACTCCCGGCACTGGCCCGGCCTCTTCCCGCAGCACGGGCCCGGCAGGAAGCACGAACGCCGCATCACGCTCGAACCCTGGCAGCAGGAGATCGTCGACGCGCACCCCTGGGAGTTCGTCCGGGGCCTCATCCACTCGGACGGCTGCCGTATCACCAACTGGACGACTCGCACGGTCGGCGGCGAACGCAAGCGCTACGAATACCCCCGGTACTTCTTCACCAACCTGTCAGCGGATATTGCCCGGCTCTACACCGACACCCTTGACCGGATCGGCGTCGCTTGGAAGGCCAACGGACACAACATCTCCGTCGCCCGCAAAGCCTCCGTAGCCCTCATGGACGCCCACGTCGGCCCCAAGTACTGACCGCCCCCCTCCCCTACCGGGGCCGGTCGTCCTCGCCGATGTGGTGGACCCGGACCAGGTTCGTCGAGCCCGACACGCCGGGCGGGGAGCCCGCCGTGATGACGACCACGTCGCCCTTCTCGCAGCGGCCGTACTTCAGGAGGAGTTCGTCGACCTGTTCGACCATCGCGTCGGTCGACTCCACGTGCGGGCCCAGGAACGTTTCGACGCCCCAGGTGGCGCTGAGCTGGGAGCGGGTGGCCGGTTCGGGGGTGAAGGCCAGCAGGGGGATGGGTGAGCGGTAGCGGGAGAGGCGGCGGGCGGTGTCGCCCGACTGGGTGAAGGCGACGAGGAACTTCGCGCCGAGGAAGTCACCGATCTCCGCTGCCGCGCGGGCGACGGCGCCGCCCTGGGTGCGGGGTTTGTTGTGGTCGGTGAGAGGCGGCAGCCCCTTGGCGAGGATGTCTTCCTCGGCGGCGGTGATGATCTTGGCCATGGTACGGACGGTGGCGACGGGATGTTTGCCGACGCTGGTCTCGCCGGAGAGCATCACGGCGTCGGTGCCGTCGATGACGGCGTTGGCGACGTCGCTCGCCTCGGCTCGGGTGGGGCGGGAGTGGTCGATCATGGAGTCGAGCATCTGGGTGGCGACGATCACCGGTTTGGCGTTGCGCTTGGCGAGTTTGACGGCGCGCTTCTGGACGATGGGGACCTGTTCGAGGGGCATTTCGACGCCGAGGTCGCCGCGGGCGACCATGATGCCGTCGAAGGCGTCGATGATCTCGCCGACGGCCTCGACCGCCTGTGGTTTCTCGATCTTGGCGATGACGGGGAGGCGGCGGCCTTCGTCGTCCATGATGCGGTGGACGTCGAGGATGTCTCGTCCGCTGCGCACGAACGAGAGTGCGATGACGTCGAAGCCGGTGCGCAGGGCCCAGCGGAGGTCGTCCTCGTCCTTCTTGGAGAGGGCGGGGACGGAGACGGCGACTCCGGGGAGGTTGAGGCCCTTGTGGTCGGAGACGATGCCGCCTTCGGTGACCTCGGTGTGGACGCGGGGGCCGTCGATGGCGGTGACCTGGAGGGCTACCTTGCCGTCGTCGACGAGGATGCGTTCGCCGGGGGTGAGGTCGTCGGCGAGGCCGGCGTGGGTGGTGCCGCACTGGTGGCGGTCGCCTTCGATGCCTTCTTCGACGGTGATGGTGAAGGTGTCGCCGCGTTCGAGGAGTACGGGTCCTTCGCGGAAGCGGCCGAGGCGGATCTTCGGGCCTTGAAGGTCGGCGAGGAGGCCGATGCTGCGGCCGGTTTCGTCGGCGGCCTCGCGGACGTGCCGGTAGCGCTCTTCGTGTTCGGCGTGCTCGCCGTGGCTGAGATTGAAGCGGGCTACGTCCATTCCGGCGTCGACCAGGGCTTTGATCTGGTCGTACGTGTCGGTGGCGGGCCCCAGGGTGCAGACGATCTTCGCTCGGCGCATGGTGTGAGCCTAGGCCTTACCGGTCGGTAGGGGTTTGGTGTGACGTGACTGCTCAACGACCTTTGGATGAAGGGATGTTGACAAGTGTTGAAGTGGGCGGGGTGGTGCTCCTCCGAGCGTTCGGCGGGGGTCCGTGGTGGGCTGTGGTCGGTCGGTCCGGTGGCTGACGTGTTTACAGTTTGGGCGGTTTCATGGTGAATCGCGCGTTGAGTTGCGCATGGACGTACTGGCGCTGGGGTTCGAGGTCGAGGGGGGCTGCCTCGTCGGCGGCGCCGGGGGCCGCCCCGTAGGCGGCTGTCCTGCGGGCGCCTGGGAGGTGCGGCGGGAAGGAGGCGACGCCCTCGGCGCCGATGTCGGCGATCTCGACGAGTGCCGCCAGGCCGGTGCCGAGTGCTTCGGCGTACTCCTTGGCGCGCTGGACGGCGGCGCGGACGGCCTGCTGGCGGGCCTGGCGGTGGGCGGGTGAGTCGGGGCGCAGTGCCCACCAGGGGCCGTCCACTCGGGTGAGGTCCAAGTCGGCCAGTCGGGTGGTGAGTTCGCCGAGGGCGGTGAAGTCGGTGAGTTCGGCGGTGAGGTGGACGGTGCCGTGGTAGGTGCGGATGCGTTCGTTGCGGCCGTGGCGGGTGAGTTCGGGGGTGATGGAGAAGGCGCCGGTTTCCAGGTGTTCGACGGCGGGGCCGTAGGACTTGACGATGTCGAGGGCGGTGGTGTTGCGGCGGGTGAGGTCGTCGAGGGCGGTGCGGCGGTCCTTGCCGCGGGCGGTGACGGTGATGGTGATGCGGGCGATCTCGGGGTCGACTTCGAGGTGGGCTTCGCCGCGGACGGCGATGCGGGGGGCGTCGGGGGTTCCGTAGGGGGCGGCGGGGTGGGGTTCTTCGGGGGTGGGAGAGGTCATGTGTTCCACTGTGTCATTCGCCGGCGGGGGCGGGTGCGGGGTGTCGGTCATCAGATCGCAACCTGCGGGGGCTGTTGCGGTTCGGTATGTCCCGGCCAGAATCTACGCGCGTCCATCTACGCGCGTCGTCGCTCGTTCGCGGGCCGGTCGTACGCAAGCCGTTCCTTCGCAAGGAGAGCCAGACATGGGGTTGAACCGCCGGAAGTTCCTGGAGAAGTCCGCCGCGACGGGGGCGGGGGTGGCGCTGACGGGTGCGGCGGCGGCTCCGGCGGCGCAGGCCGCGACTCCCGCGCACGGCCACGGGCACGGGCCGGACCGGCACGCGAAGCGGTACTCGCTGACCGTGATGGGCACGACGGACCTGCATGGGCACGTGTTCAACTGGGATTATTTCAAGGACGCCCAGTACGCGGACGCGGCGGGCAACGCGCAGGGTCTGGCGCGTATCTCGACGCTGGTGGACCAGGTGCGCGAGGAGAAGGGGCGGCACAACACGCTGCTCATCGACGCGGGTGACACGATCCAGGGCACTCCGCTGACGTATTACTACGCGAAGGTGGACCCGATCACCGCGAAGGGTGGTCCGGTGCACCCGATGGCGCAGGCGATGAACGCGATCGGGTACGACGCGGCGGCGCTGGGCAATCACGAGTTCAACTACGGTATCGAGACGCTGCGGAAGTTCGAGCAGCAGTGCGACTTCCCGTTGCTGGGTGCGAACGCGCTGGACGCGAAGACGCAGCGGCCGGCTTTCGCGCCGTACGTGATGAAGAAGTTCCATGTGCACGGCGCGCCGCCGGTGAAGGTGGCGGTGCTGGGGTTGACCAATCCTGGTATCGCGATCTGGGACAAGGCGTATGTGCAGGGGAAGTTGTCGTTCCCGGGTCTTGAGGAGCAGGCGGCGAAGTGGGTGCCGAAGCTGCGTTCGATGGGGGCGGACGTGGTGATCGTGTCGGCGCACTCGGGTACGTCGGGCCAGTCGTCGTACGGTGACCAGTTGCCGTATGTGGAGGACGCGGCGGCGAACGTGGCGCGGCAGGTGCCGGGTATCGACGCGATCCTGGTGGGGCACGCGCATCTGGAGATTCCGGAGCTGAAGGTCGTCAACGAGGAGTCCGGCAGGACGGTGGTGTTGTCGGAGCCGTTGTGCTTCGCGGAGCGGTTGACGCTGTTCGATATCGAGCTGGTGTTCTCCCGGGGTCGGTGGGAGGTGGAGTCGGTCGCGGCGTCGCTGCGCAACTCGAACACGGTTGCGGACGATCCGAGGATCAGCAAGCTGCTGACCGACGAGCACGAGAAGGTCGTGGGGTACGTGAACCAGGTCGTCGGGCGGGCGACCGAGACCTTGACGACGGTGGAGGCCCGGTACAAGGACGCGCCGATCATCGACCTGATCACGAAGGTGCAGGAGGATGTGGTGAGGACGGCGCTGGCGGGTACGGCGTACGCCGCGCTGCCGGTGATCGCGCAGGCGTCGCCGTTCTCGCGGACCTCGGAGATCCGTGCGGGGGACGTGACGATCCGGGATCTGTCGGGCCTGTACGTGTACGACAACACGTTGGTGGCGAAGCTGATGACGGGGGCCCAGGTGCGGGCGTACCTGGAGTATTCGGCGGGGTACTACGTGCAGACGGCGGCGGGTGCGGCCGTGGACGTGGAGAAGCTGACGAACGCGGGTGGCCGTCCGGACTACAACTACGACTACGTGTCGGGGCTGGCGTATGACATCGACGTCGCGCAGCCGGCCGGTTCGCGGATCAGGAACCTGACGTACGGCGGTGCGGCGCTGGATGACGGGCAGCAGTTCGTGCTGGCGGTGAACAACTACCGTGCGAACGGGGGTGGGGCGTTCCCGCATGTGGCGTCGGCGAAGGAGTTGTGGTCGGAGTCGACGGAGATCCGGACCCGGATCGCGGAGTGGGTGACGGCGAAGGGTGTGCTGGACCCGAAGGACTTCGCGTCGGTGGACTGGAAGCTGACGCGTGAGGGTACGCCGGTGTTCTGACGGTCCGGTGGTGTGGGGCGGCCTCAGGTTCCGTCCGCCAGGGGGATGAGTGTTTTGATCTGGCGTACGGGTGGGATCTGGGGCCGCTGCTGTTGCAGTCCGAAGGTGGTGAAGGCGGTGCGGGTGGGCAGCGGGTAGGTGGTTTTGGCGGTGACGGCGTTGAGGATGGTGGCGCTGCGCCAGGCGGCGAGGCCGAGGTCGGGGGTGCCGACGCCGTGGGTGTGGTGTTCGGCGTTCTGGACGTAGATGTGGCAGCCGGTGGCGGTGACGGCGGGGTCGAGGGCGAGGCGGTAGTGCTCGTCGATGCGGGGACGTTGGCTGTGGTCGCGGTGGATGTGGGGGTCGAGGGCGGCCAGGAGGGGGGTGAGGGGGCGGGGCCGGTGGCCGGTGGCGAGGACGACGGCGTCGGTGGTGAGGCTGCTGCGGGTGCCTTGCTGGGTGTGTTCGAGGTGGAGTTCGATCTTGTTGCCGGCGATGCGGCCGGCGGTGCGGACGCGGACGCCGGGGGTGAGGACGGTGTCGGGCCAGCCGCCGTCGAGGGTGCGGCGGTACAGCTGGTCGTGGATGGCGGCGAGGGTGTCGGCGTCGACGGCTTTGTGGAGTTGCCATTGTGCGGGGACGAGGCGGTCGCGGACGGGTTCGGGCAGGGCGTGGAAGTAGTGGGTGTAGTCGGGGGTGAAGTGTTCCAGGCCGAGCTTGGAGTACTCCATGGGGGCGAAGGCTTCGGTGCGGCCGATCCAGTGGAGTTGTTCGCGGCCGGTGGGGCGGGCGCGGAGCAGGTCGAGGAAGACTTCGGCGCCTGACTGGCCCGAGCCGACGACGGTGACGTGGCCGGCGGCGAGGAGTGCGTCGCGGTGGTCGAGGTAGTCGTTGGCGTGGACGACGAGGGTGCCGGGGGTGCCGGCGAGGGGCCGCAGCGGTTCGGGGACGTGGGGTTCGGTGCCGATGCCGAGGACGATGTTGCGGGTGTAGGTGCGGCCGAGGGCCTCGGCTTCGCCGTCGGTGTCGAGCTGGGTGAAGTCCACTTCGAACAGGGCGTGTTCGGGGTTCCAGCGGACGGCGTCGACCTGGTGGCCGTAGTGGAGGGCGGGGAGGTTGCCGGAGACCCACCGGCAGTAGGCGTCGTATTCGGCGCGCTGGATGTGGAGGTGTTCGGCGAAGTAGAAGGGGAAGAGCCGTTCGCGGGATCTGAGGTAGTTGAGGAAGGTCCAGTGGCTGGTGGGGTCGGCGAGGGTGACGAGGTCGGCGAGGAAGGGGACCTGAACGCGGGCGCCGTCGATGAGCAGGCCGGGGTGCCAGTGGAAGTGGGGGCGCTGTTCGTAGAAGGCGGTGGACAGGCCTGTGAGGGGGTGGGCGAGGGCGGCGAGGGAGAGGTTGAACGGGCCGATGCCGATGCCGACCAGGTCGCGGGGGGTGGAGGGGGTGTGGGGGAGGGTGCTCGGCGAGGTGTGCGGGTGGCTGGTCGGGGGGTGGCTCATCGGGGGGCGGTTCCTTCCACCAGTTCGAGGAGGGCGGCCAGGTCGTCGGGCCGGGTGTGGGGGTTGAGAAGGGTGGCTTTGAGCCAGAGCCGGTCGTCGAGGCGGGCGCGGCCGAGGACGGCCCGGCCGTCGGTGAGCAGGCGGCGGCGTACGGCGGCCACGGCGTCGTCGGTGGCGTGGGCGGGGCGGAAGAGGACCGTGCTGAGGGTGGGGCGGTCGTGGAGTTCGAGGCCTGGGTGGTCGTCGATCAGGTCGGCGAACATGTGCGCGAGGGCGCAGACGTGGTCGACGAGGGCGCCGAGGCCGGTGCGTCCGAGGGTCTTGAGGGTGACGGCGATCTTGAGGATGTCCGGGCGGCGGGTGGTGCGCAGGGAGCGGCCGAGGAGGTCGGGGAGGCCGGCTTCGGTGTCGTCGTCGGCGTTGAGGTAGTCGGCGCGCTGGTGCAGGACGTCGAGGTCGGCGGGGTGGCGGACGGCGAGCAGCCCGGCGGCGACGGGCTGCCAGCCCAGTTTGTGCAGGTCGAGGGTGACGGTGTGGGCGGCTTGCAGGCCGGTGAGGCGGTCGCGGTGGCGGTCGCTGAACAGGAGGGCGCCGCCGTGCGCGGCGTCGATGTGCAGGCGGGCGCCGTGGGCGGCGCAGAGGGCGGCGATCTCGGGGAGCGGGTCGATGAGGCCGGCGTCGGTGGTTCCCGCTGTGGCGGCCACGAGCAGGGGGCTGCGGGGGGCGCCGAGGTCGGTGAGGGCCGCGTGGAGGGCGGCGGGGTCGAGGGTGCCGGAGGGGGCGGGGACGAGGACGGGTTCGGGCAGGCCGAGCAGCCAGGCGGCGCGGGGCAGGGAGTGGTGGGCGTTGGCGCCGCAGATCAGGCGGACGCCGCCGGGGCGGGTCTCGCGGGCGAGGAGGAGGGCGAGGTGGTTGGACTCGGTGCCGCCGGTGGTGACGACGGCGTCGGCCAGCCCCGCCTGCCGGGCGAGGGCGTGGGTGACGAGGCTTTCGAGCGCGGAGGCGGCGGGGGCCTGGTCCCAGGAGTCGAGTGAGGGGTTGAGCGCGCTGACGGCGAGGTCGGCGGCGGTGGCGACGGCGAGGGGCGGGCAGTGCAGGTGGGCGGCGCAGAGCGGGTCGGCGGGGTCGGCGGCGCCTTCGGCGAGGGCGTGCACGAGGACGCGTAGGGCGTCGGGGTCTCCGTGGTCGGGCAGGATCTCGCCGGCGGCGTCGCGGATCCTGGCGGTGACTGCGTCGGGACCGCCCGCGGGCAGCGGCCCGCCGCGAGCACGCCGGCCGCTGTCGAGCGCCGTGAGCACGGTGTCGAGCAACGGCCGCAGGGCGCCGGGGCCTTCGGGGCCGGAGGCGAGCGGGGGCGGTGCGGGCGGGTGCGGAGTACCCATGGACTGTCCTCCGGAGAGCGCGGGGCAGGGCTCCCGGTTTGTCCGTCTGGAGTCCCGGGTGCCCGGAAAGTCCAACGACCGGGACCAGCGAGTGGTATTGCGGAACGGGAAGCTCGCGGGGCCCGGTCGGCGGGCGCTCGACCGGCGCGGACGAGCGCCGGGCCGGCCGGGACCGGGGTGAATCGGGGGGGCCGGGTTCGGGCACCCGGCCGAGCCGTGGGCGCCGGGCGGCGGGTGCGGACACCCGGTCGGCGGGCGCTCGACCGGCGCGGACGAGCGCCGGGCCGGCCGGGACCGGGGTGAATCGGGGGGGGGCCGGGTTCGGGCACCCGGCCGAGCCGTGGGCGCCGGGCGGCGGGTGCGGACACCCGGCCGAGTCGTGACCGCGGGGGCCCGCCCCGGCGCTGCGCGCTGCCGCATGGATGCGCGACCTTCTTCGGCTGCGGGGGCTGCCCGGGGCGGGGCCCGGCGGAGGGCCGCTCACTGCCGTAGGGGGCCCCGGTGGCCGGGCGTCGGGTGGTCCAGGGGGTTGGGCCCTCCCCCGCGACCCGCCCGCGGAGCGGCGGTGGGGGCGGGGGCGGGTGCCCGGCCGATCCGGGGGCGTCGGGCGGTCGCCCCGGCGCCGCGCGCTGCCGCGTGCGTGCGACATGCGGCTGCGGGTGGGCTGCCCAGGGGCCGGTCCCGGCTGCAGAGGTTCAAGCAGCCGGCCCGGGCAGGGCGCAGCGGGAGGGGGGCGTACGGGCCCGGTGGCCGGTCGTTCAGGTCGTACGGGCGCCGAGGGCCGGGCGCCGGGCCGTACTCCGGATGCGGCACGCCTCCCCCGCGACCGGGCCCCGGACATCGCCGCCGGTCAGGTCGCCGTTCCCCGACGGCCGGGCGCCGGTCCTGGCCGGGGGTGGGGCTCGCTCGGCGGACCGGCCGCGTCCCGGCCGGCCGGCGCTGCCCGCTGTCGAACGCGCGTGGCTGTCCCGTCGGGGCGGGCGCGGAGCCCCGCAGGGGCCAGGGCGAGGCTCAGTGGTGGGTCCTCGTAAGGCCGGGTGCTTACCGGCCGCTCCTGTGGGGGTGCGCCCGCCCCGCAGCCGAGTCCAAGGGGGTCGGGCGGTGCGTCTCGGCCGTAAGGCCGGGTGCTTACCCGCCGCTCCTGTGGGGGTGCGCCCGCCCCGCGGCCGAGTCCGGGGGGTGTCGGGCGGTGTGTCTCGGCGGTGGGCGGGTGGCTCGGCTGCGGGGCGGTCCGGGGGTGGTTCAGGGGCGGAAGGCGGATGTGTGGTCCTCGGCCCACTGGGCGAAGGTGCGGGCGGGGGTGCCGGTGACCTTCTCCACGGTGTCGGTGATCTCGGGGGTGGCGCCGACGGAGGCGCGGAAGGCGTTCAGCAGGCCTTGGAGCATGTGCGGGGGTACGTGCGGGAAGAGTTCGGGGCCCGCCTCCTCGGGGGGTACTTCGGTGAAGGTCAGCTCGCGGCCGAGGGCGCGGCCGATCGCGGCGACCTGGTCGGCGTTGCTGATGGCCTCGGGCCCGGAGAGGCGGTGGACGGCACCCTCGTGGCCGTCGTCGAGGAGGGCGCGTTCGGCGACGGCGGCGATGTCGTCCTCGTGGATGGGCGCGCTCATGCCGTCCGCGAAGACTCCGCGGACGGTGTCCCCGGCGCGGATCTGCCCGGCCCACTGGAAGGCGTTGGTGGCGAAGGCGCCCGGGCGCAGGGACGTCCACTCCAGGCCGCTGTCGCGGATCGCCCGTTCGGGGCCGGCGTGCATGACGTGGATGGGGTGGGTCTCGTCGGCGCCCTCGGTGACGATGGCGGAGGAGAGCAGGACGACGTGCCGGACGCCCGCTTTCCGCGCCGCCGCCAGGAACTCGGCGGTCCGGTCGCCGGCCGCCTGGACGTAGAGGAAGAGCTTGGTGGCCCCGGTGAACAGGGCGGCCGGGTCGTCCGGCTGGAACCGGACCACCTCGGCGGTTTCGGGCAGGCCGGCCCGCTGCGGGTCGCGGGTCAGCGCCCGTACGGGCCGGCCGGCGGCGGTGAGGCGTTCGACGAGGGCACGGCCGACGTTGCCGGTGGCGCCGGTGACTACGATCACGGTTTCCTCCGTGGTTCGGGCGGTCCAGGGCGAATCCCGGGCGGTCCCGGGCTGATCGTCCTTCCGGTGTCCGAGCCTAGGGAGGACGATCAGCCCGCGTCATCGTCGTCAGGGACCAGGTGTGTCGTACGTCTCCGGTCGTACGCCCCCAGCGCCTCGGCCTGTGACCGCGCCTGTGACCGCGCCTGTGTCTGTGCCTACGGCTGCGCCTGTTCCTGTGCCTGTGATTCCTGCGGCTCCTGCGCTCGCCTCGTCTCCTGCGTCTCGCGGACGCGCAGTGCCCGGGCCAGGTCGTCGAGCTGGTCGGCGAGCCTGCGGCGCAGGGAGGGGATCGGGTCGCCGTCGCTCAGACAGCTCTCGCCCAGGCGGAGGGTGTCCGCGTCGACGGCGTGCGCGGGGAAGGCCCAGCGGCCGGCGGCGTCGGCGATGGCGGGGCCGCGGCGGGTGGCGACGGCGACGGCTTCCTCGTAGTAGCGCGGTACGTACGCGCGTACGAGGTCGGCCTGTTCGGGCTGCCAGAAGCCCCGGGCGGTGGCCGTGAACAGGTAGTTGGACAGGTCGTCGGAGGCGAACATCGCGTCCCAGGCGGCGCGCTTGGCGTCCGGGTCGGGCAGGGCGGCGCGGCAGCGGGCGGCGCCTTCCCGGCCGCTGGCGGACGGGTCGCGGTCCAGTTCGGCGGCGATGGCGGTCTCGTCGGTGGCGCCGAGGACGGCGAGCCGGGCGAGGATGCGCCAGCGCAGTTCGGGGTCGAGTTCGGGACCGCCGGGGACGGTGCCGTCGGCGAGCCAGGCGGCGATGGTGTCGGGGTGGGCGGCGACGTCGATGAAGTGGCGTACGGCGATGAGGCGCAGCCCGGGGTTGTCACCGTCCTCGGTGCGGCGGATGAGGTCGCGGCACAGGCCGGTGAGGGTGGCGAGCGCGGCGGGCCGCCGGTCGGGGGTGAGGTAGCGGTCGGCGATGTGGACGCGGGCGAAGGCGAGGACGGCTTCGGCGAGGGCGAGGTCGCTCTCGTGGGGCAGGTGGGTGCGCGCGGTGTCCAGGTAGGTGTCGGCGGGGAGTTCGCCGTCGCGGACGGCGTCGCGCAGGGCGTTCCAGACGACGGTGCGGGTCAGCGGGTCGGGCAGCCCGGACAGGCCTTCGCGGACGGCGCGGAAGGACTCGTCGTCGAAGCGGATCTTGGCGTAGGTGAGGTCGCCGTCGTTGAGGACGAGCAGGGCGGGGCGTTTGCCGATGGGGTGGGGGCCGGTGTGCGGGACGTCGAGGGGGAGGCGGGTGCGCAGGGTGAGGCGTCCCTCGTCCGTGAGGTCCTGGTCGTAGAGGCCGACGGCGATGTGGTGGGGGCGGCTGCCGTGGTGGTCGACGGTGAGGGCGCAGGTGCCGTCGGCGGTGGGGGCGACGCGGGGGGTGAGGGTGTCGACGCCGGTGGTGCGCAGCCAGGACTGGGCCCAGGCGTGGACGTCGCGGTCGGTGGCAAAGGCGAGGGAGTCGATGAAGTCGGCGAGGGTGGCGTTGCCGAACCGGTGGCGTTCGAAGTGGGTGTTGATGCCGGCGAGGAAGTCCTTCTCGCCGAGCCAGGCGACGAGCTGGCGCAGGGCGGAGGCGCCCTTGGCGTAGGAGATGCCGTCGAAGTTGAGGAGGGCGGAGGCGGTGTCGTCGACGGCTTCGGGGGCTACGGGGTGGGTGGAGGGGCGCTGGTCGGCGTCGTAGCCCCAGGACTTGCGGGAGAGCCCGAACTCGGTCCAGGTGTCGGTGAAGCGGGTGGCTTCGGCGGTGGTCTGGTAGCCCATGTACTCGGCGAAGGACTCGTTGAGCCAGATGTCGTCCCACCACTTGAGGGTGACGAGGTCGCCGAACCACATGTGGGCCATCTCGTGGGCGATGACCATGGCGCGGGTCTGCCGTTCGGTGTCGGTGACGGCGGAGCGGTAGACGAACTCGTCGCGGAAGGTGACGAGTCCGGGGTTCTCCATGGCGCCCGCGTTGAACTCGGGGACGAAGGCCTGGTCGTAGGAGTCGAAGGGGTAGGGCTCGTCGAACTTCTCGTGGTAGCGGTCGAAGCAGGCGCGGGTGACGTCGAGGATCTCGTCGGCGTCGGCGTCGAGGTGGGGGGCGAGCGAGCGGCGGCAGTGGATGCCGAAGGGCAGGCCGCGGTGTTCGGTGCGCACGGAGTGCCACGGGCCGGCGGCGACGGCGACGAGGTAGGTGGAGATGGGTGGGGTGGTGGCGGCTTTCCACGTGCCGCCGCCGGTGTGTTCGGTGATGCCGTTGGCGAGGACGGTCCAGCCGTCGGGGGCGGTGACGGTGAGGTCGAAGACGGCTTTGAGGTCGGGCTGGTCGAAGGCGGCGAAGACGCGCTGGACGTCTTCCATGAACAGCTGGGTGTAGACGTAGGTCTCGCCGTCGGAGGGGTCGGTGAAGCGGTGCATGCCCTCGCCGGTGCGGGAGTAGCGCATCAGCGCGTCGATGCGCAGCTCGTGTTCGCCGGGGGTGAGGTTCTTCAGGGGCAGGCGGTTGCCGGTGAGCGCGGCGGGGTCGAGGGGCTGTCCGTCGAGGGTGGCGGAGCGCAGTTCGGCGGGCTTGAGCTCGACGAAGGTGTCCGTGCCGTCCTGGCCGGTGCGTACGGTGAACCGGATCTCGGTGCGGGAGTCGAAGGTGTCCTCCCCGCCGGTCAGGTCGAGGCCGACGGTGTAGCGGTGGACGTCGAGGAGCTGGGCACGGGTCTGCGCTTCGTCGCGCGTGAGTACGGACATGCAGGCCATGCTGCCTGATGCCGGGGGCGGGGCACGAGGGGGTTCGGGGGGCGGCTTCGCCGGGATGCGCCGCCCGCGCGCCCGTGGGGTCGGCGCGCGGCGGGGCGCACGGGACTTCGGTCAGTTCGTCGCGGCGGGCTGGTCGCCAGCGGAGTCCTCCGCGATGCGTTCGTGGTGGCGGATCACTTCGGCGATGATGAAGTTGAGGAACTTCTCGGCGAAGGCGGGGTCGAGTTTGGCGTCCTCGGCGAGGCCGCGCAGGCGGGCGATCTGGCGGGCTTCGCGGGCCGGGTCGGCGGGCGGCAGCTGGTGGGCGGCCTTGAGGTGGCCGACCTGCTGGGTGGCCTTGAAACGTTCGGCGAGCATGTGGACGACGGCCGCGTCGATGTTGTCGATGCTGTCGCGCAGCCGTGCGAGTTCCTTGCGGACGGCGGGGTCGACGTCACCGTTGCCGGTGCTGCTGGTGGTCATGGGCGTCAACCCTACGGGGTGTGCGCCGTCGTGATCGGGGGTGTCCGATGGGCGGGCCGGACCCCGCCGGGCCCGCATCCCCGCGCCCCTCATCCCCGCATCCCCGCGCCCCTCTTCCCCGCATCCCCGCGCCCCCTCACCCCTCACCCCTCACCCCTCGCCCCCTCGCCCCCTCGCCCCCTCGCCCCCGGCACGATCCGCCGGGCAGGTCCTAGAGTGGGAAGGGGCTCAGGGCGTCTTTGGGGGTGCGGACGTGGCGGACGGCGGACCGGTCGAGCACGGCTTCCCTCATCTGGAGACGGTGCGTGCCGCGATCACGGCGCTGTACCGGCGGCTGTCGCATGACACGGTCCGCACGTTCGCGACGAGTGTGGCGCCGGTGGACGTGGCGTTCTGCGACAGCGACGACCTGCATCTGGGGGCGCAGCGGGTGGCCCGCGAGATGGTGCGGCACTACGGGCTGCCGGACGCCCGGCTGATCGTCAGCTTCCGGGAGATGACGCATGCGGCGAACGTGGAGCTGACGGCGGGTCCCGAGTACTTCGTCGAGCTGAACGACCGGTTCCGTACGCATCGCCGGGACATCGGGGCGGCGCTGGCGCACGAGGTGATGCACGTCTATCTGCACCGTCTGGACCTGTCCTTCCCGGGGACGCGGGACAACGAGATCCTCACGGACACGGCGGCGACGTATCTGGGCGCGGGCTGGCTGCTGCTGGACGCGTTCCGGGAGGACGGCGCGTCCTCGCAGAAGCTCGGCTATCTCACGCCGGAGGAGTTCGGTTACGTGCTGGCCAAGCGGGCGCTGGTGTTCGGCGAGGATCCCTCGACGTGGTTCACCAGTGCGCAGGCCTACGAGGCGTACGGGAAGGGGATGGCGCGGGCCCGGGGTGACGGGCGGCAGCCGCCGCTGACGGCCGCGGGCTGGGCGGGCCGGCGCCGCTACGCCCGGGACCGGCGGCACGCCCAGGAGTACGGCCGGACGCCGCCGGACCCGCCGGCAGCCGCGTACTCCTTCACGGCGGGCGGTCCGGAGGCGGGCGGTCCTCAGGTGCTGCGGGTGTCGTTCCCGTGCCCGACCTGCCATCAGCGGATCAGGGTGCCGGTGCGGGGCAGGGTGCGGGCGCGGTGCGGGTTGTGCCGGACGGTGCTGGAGTGCGACACCTGAGGTTCCCGGGGGCTCAGGTGACGATGCCCTGGGCGCGGGCCGCCGCCAGCCACAGGGGGAACTCGGCGAGGAGGCTGTCGTACAGCCGCGCGTCGGTCAGGCGCCGCGGGTCGCGGCCGGCGGGGAAGAAGCCCGCGTTGTCGACGACCCTTTTGCCGGGCACGGCCAGTTCGTCGAGCCTGCGCAGGAAGTCGAACTGGTGGCTGCGGGCGTTGCCGAAGCCGATGAACTGCCAGAAGAGCGGGAGTTTCGCGGCCTTGCACAGGTGGCGTTCGGCGGCGGCCTTGCTGGTGGGGGCGCCGTCGGTCTGGAAGATGACCAGGGCCGGGTCGGTGGCGCCGCAGTCGAGGTAGTGGTCGATCACGGCGTCCATGGCGACCTCGTAGTGGGTGCGGCCCATGTGGCCGAGGCCCGCGGCGATGCGCCGGATGCTGCCTTCGTGCTCGTCGAGGGAGATCTCCCTGACGGCGTCGACGCCGGTGGAGAAGAAGATCACGGGGACGCGTCCGTCGTCGTCCAGGTGTGCGGAGAGCGACAGCACCCGGTCGGCGAGCGCCTGCACGCTGCCGTTCTTGTAGTACGGGCTCATGGAGCCGGAGCGGTCGAGTACGAGGTACACGGCGGCCCGCTGTTCGTCGAGCCCGTGCTCGACGAGTGAGGCCCCGGCGCTCTTGTAGAGGCTGACCAGCGCGGGCGCGGTCTCCTCCACCTTGCTCAGACTGATCGCGGCCATGTCGCCGGCTCCTCCCCTGTCGTCCCAGGGTGGGGGACGCGGGGGCGGGGCGGATGGTTTCCGACGGCGGACGGTTTCGGGACATGCGACGGCGCCTGCCCTGTTGTCCGGTCGGGGACGGGCGGGCAGGCGCCGGCACGGGGGGTCTGGGGGGAGGTCCCCCCAGATGACCCGCCCGTACGCCGTTGTACGGGACGTCTTTGGTGGCCGCTGGTCAGACGGTCAGCGCGCGGTCCGTCGGGCGGATCGGGGCCGGCAGGTCGCTGGCCCCGGTCAGGTACCGGTCGGCACCGCGGGCGGCCGAGCGGCCCTCGGCGATCGCCCACACGATGAGCGACTGGCCGCGGCCCGCGTCACCGGCGACGAACACTCCGGGCACGTTGGTCTGGAAGTCGGCGTCGCGGGCGATGTTACCGCGTTCGTCGAGTTCCAGGCCGAACTGCTCGACCAGGCCGTTGGCGCGGTCGGTGCCGGTGAAGCCCATGGCGAGGGTGACCAGCTGGGCCGGGATCTTCCGCTCGGTGCCCGGCTTCTGGTTCAGCTTGCCGTCGGCGAACTCGACCTCGGCCAGGTGCAGCCACTGTACGTTGCCGTCCTCGTCGCCCTCGAAGTGGGTCGTGGAGGCGGCGTAGATCCGCTCGCCGCCCTCCTCGTGGGCCGAGGTGACCTTGTAGAGGACGGGGAAGGTCGGCCAGGGCTGGCCGGTCGGGTGCCGCTCGTCGTTCGGGCGGGGCATGATCTCCAGCTGGGTGACGGAGGCCGCGCCCTGCCGGTGGGCGGTGCCCACGCAGTCGGCGCCGGTGTCGCCGCCGCCGATGACGACGACGTGCTTGCCCGCGGCCGAGATCGGCGCGGTGACGTAGTCGCCCTCCTGCACCTTGTTGGACAGCGGCAGGTACTCCATGGCCTGGTGGATGCCGTCGAGTTCGCGGCCGGGCACGGGCAGGTCACGGGCGGTGGTCGCGCCGGCGGCGATGACGACCGCGTCGTAGCGCTTCCTCAGGTCCGTGGCCAGGATGTCGCGGCCGACCTCGACGCCGGTGCGGAAGCGGGTGCCTTCCGCGCGCATCTGCTCGATGCGGCGGTTGATGTGCCGCTTCTCCATCTTGAACTCGGGGATGCCGTACCGCAGGAGGCCTCCGATGCGGTCCGCGCGCTCGTAGACGGCGACGGTGTGGCCGGCCCGGGTGAGCTGCTGGGCGGCGGCGAGGCCGGCCGGGCCCGAGCCGATGACGGCGACGGTCTTGCCGGACAGGCGCTCGGGGATCTGCGGGGCGACGTCCCCGGTCTCCCACGCCTTGTCGATGATGGAGACCTCGACGTTCTTGATGGTGACCGGCTGCTGGTTGATGCCGAGCACGCACGCCGACTCGCACGGGGCGGGGCACAGGCGGCCGGTGAACTCCGGGAAGTTGTTCGTGGCGTGCAGGCGCTCGGAGGCGGCGGCCCAGTCCTCGCGGTAGGCGTAGTCGTTCCACTCGGGGATGAGGTTCCCGAGCGGACAGCCGTTGTGGCAGAACGGGATGCCGCAGTCCATGCACCGGCTGGCCTGCTTGCTGATGATCGGCAGCAGGGAGCCGGGGACGTAGACCTCGTTCCAGTCCTTGACGCGCTCTTCGACCGGGCGGGAGGTGGCGACCTCGCGGCCGTGGTTCAGAAAGCCCTTCGGGTCAGCCATTGATCGCCGCCTCCATCATCTTCTCGTTGATCTCGGTCTCGGTCAGACCGGCTCGCTCGGCGGCGTCCTTGGCGGCGAGCACTGCCTTGTACGTACGGGGGATGATCTTGCCGAAGCGGGCGGCTGAGGCCGGCCAGTCGGCGAGCAGCTTCCGGGCGACCGTGGAGCCGGTCTCCTCGGCATGGCGGCGCACCACGTCGTGCAGCCACTGCTGGTCCGTCTCGTCCAGTGCCTCGACGGCGTCGAGGTTCCCGGCGTTGACGTGGTCGCGGTCCAGGTCGATGACGTAGGCGATGCCGCCGGACATGCCGGCCGCGAAGTTGCGGCCGATCTCGCCGAGGACGACCGCGTGGCCGCCGGTCATGTACTCGCAGCCGTGGTCGCCCACGCCCTCGGAGACGACCAGGGCGCCGGAGTTGCGGACGCAGAACCGTTCGCCGGTGCGGCCGCGCAGGAACATCTCGCCGCCGGTGGCGCCGTAGGCGAGGGTGTTGCCCGCGATGACGCTGTACTCGGCGAGGTGGTCGGCGGCGCGGTCGGGGCGGACGACGATCCGGCCGCCGGACAGGCCCTTGCCGACGTAGTCGTTGGCATCGCCCTCCAGGCGCAGCGTGATGCCGCGCGGGACGAAGGCGCCGAAGGACTGGCCCGCGGAGCCGGTGAAGGTGATGTCGATGGTGTCGTCGGGCAGGCCCGCGCCGCCGAACTTCTTCGTCACCTCGTGGCCGAGCATGGTGCCGACCGTGCGGTTGATGTTGCGGATGGCGACCTGGGCGCGCACCGGCTGGGCCTCGGTGGCGTCGGGGGCGGCGAGGGCGTCGGCGGCAAGCTTGATCAGCTCGTTGTCGAGCGCCTTCTCCAGGCCGTGGTCCTGGGCGATCACCTGGTGGCGTACGGCCCCTTCGGGCAGCTCGGGCACGTGGAACAGCGGCTCCAGGTCGAGGCCCTGGGCCTTCCAGTGGTCGACGGCGCGGGTGATGTCGAGGATCTCGGCGTGGCCGACGGCCTCCTCGATGGAGCGGAAGCCGAGTTCGGCCAGGAGTTCGCGGACCTCCTCGGCGATGAACCTGAAGAAGTTCACCACGTACTCGGCCTTGCCGGCGAAGCGGTCGCGCAGCACCGGGTTCTGGGTGGCGATGCCGACGGGGCAGGTGTCCAGGTGGCAGACGCGCATCATGACGCAGCCGGAGACGACGAGCGGGGCGGTCGCGAAACCGAACTCCTCGGCGCCGAGCAGCGCGGCGATGACGACGTCGCGGCCGGTCTTGAGCTGGCCGTCGGTCTGTACGACGATCCGGTCGCGCAGGCCGTTGAGCAGCAGGGTCTGCTGGGTCTCGGCCAGGCCCAGTTCCCAGGGTCCGCCCGCGTGCTTGAGGGAGGTCAGCGGGGAGGCGCCCGTGCCGCCGTCGTGGCCGGAGATGAGCACGACGTCCGCGTGGGCCTTGGACACGCCGGCCGCGACCGTGCCGACGCCGACCTCGGAGACCAGCTTCACGTGGATGCGGGCGGCCGGGTTGGCGTTCTTGAGGTCGTGGATCAGCTGGGCGAGGTCCTCGATGGAGTAGATGTCGTGGTGCGGCGGCGGGGAGATCAGGCCGACGCCCGGCGTCGAGTGCCGGGTCCTCGCGACCCACGGGTAGACCTTGTGGCCGGGCAGCTGGCCGCCCTCGCCGGGCTTGGCGCCCTGGGCCATCTTGATCTGGATGTCGTCGGAGTTGACCAGGTATTCGCTGGTCACGCCGAAGCGGCCGGAGGCGACCTGCTTGATCGCGGAGCGGCGCGCCGGGTCGTACAGGCGGTCCGGGTCCTCGCCGCCCTCACCGGTGTTGGACTTGCCGCCCAGCTGGTTCATGGCGATGGCGAGGGTCTCGTGCGCCTCCTTGGAGATGGAGCCGTACGACATGGCGCCGGTGGAGAAGCGCTTGACGATCTCGGAGACCGGCTCGACCTCGTCGACGGGGATCGGCTGCCGGTCGGAGGTGCCGTCCTTGTTCGTCTTCAGGGCGAACAGGCCGCGCAGCGTCATGAGCCGCTCGGACTGCTCGTTCACGCGGTCGGTGTACTTCTTGAAGATGTCGTAGCGGCCCGAGCGCGTGGAGTGCTGGAGGCGGAAGACGGTCTCGGGGTCGAACAGGTGCGGTTCGCCCTCGCGGCGCCACTGGTACTCGCCGCCGATCTCGAGCGCGCGGTGCGCCGGGGCGATGCCGGAGGCCGGGTAGGCCTTGGCGTGGCGGGCGGCGACCTCCTGGGCGACGACGTCGAGGCCGACGCCGCCGATCTTGGTGGTGGTGCCGTCGAAGTACTTCTCCACGAAGGCGTCGTCCAGGCCGACGGCCTCGAAGACCTGGGCGCCGCGGTAGGAGGCGACGGTGGAGATGCCCATCTTGGACATGACCTTCAGGACGCCCTTGCCGAGGGCGTAGATGAGGTTGCGGATGGCCTTCTCGGCCTCGATGCCCGGCAGGAAGGTACCCGCGCGGACGAGGTCCTCGACGGACTCCATCGCCAGGTACGGGTTGACGGCGGCGGCGCCGTAGCCGATGAGCAGGGCGACGTGGTGGACCTCGCGGACGTCGCCGGCCTCGACCAGCAGGCCCACGTGGGTGCGCTGCTTGGTGCGGATGAGGTGGTGGTGGACGGCCGCGGTGAGCAGCAGCGAGGGGATCGGCGCGTGCTCGGCGTCGGAGTGGCGGTCCGAGAGGACGATCAGGCGGGCGCCGTTGTCGATGGCGGCGTCGGCCTCGGCGCAGATCTCGTCGATCCGTGCGGCCAGCGCCTGGCCGCCGCCGGAGACCCGGTACAGGCCGGAGAGGGTGGCGGCCTTGAAGCCGGGCATGTCGCCGTCGGCGTTGATGTGGATGAGCTTGGCCAGCTCGTCGTTGTCGATCACCGGGAAGGGCAGGACGACGCTGCGGCAGGAGGCGGCGGTGGGCTCCAGGAGGTTGCCCTGCGGGCCGAGCGAGGAGCGCAGCGAGGTGACCAGTTCCTCGCGGATGGCGTCCAGCGGCGGGTTGGTGACCTGCGCGAACAGCTGGGTGAAGTAGTCGAAGAGCAGGCGCGGGCGCTCGGAGAGGGCCGCGATGGGCGAGTCGGTGCCCATGGAGCCGATCGGCTCGGCGGCGGACTTGGCCATCGGGGCGAGGATGACGCGCAGCTCTTCCTCGGTGTAGCCGAAGGTCTGCTGGCGGCGGGTGACCGAGGCGTGGGTGTGGACGATGTGCTCGCGCTCGGGCAGGTCGCTCAGCTCGATCTCGCCGGCCTCCAGCCATTCGGCGTACGGCTGCTCCTGGGCGAGCGTCCGCTTGATCTCGTCGTCCTCGATGATGCGGTGCTGCGCGGTGTCGACGAGGAACATGCGGCCGGGCTGCAGGCGGCCCTTGCGGACGACCCTGGCGGGGTCGATGTCGAGGACGCCGACCTCGGAGCCGAGGACGACGAGGCCGTCGTCGGTGACCCAGTAGCGGCCGGGGCGCAGGCCGTTGCGGTCGAGGACGGCGCCGACCTGGGTGCCGTCGGTGAAGGTGACGCAGGCCGGGCCGTCCCAGGGCTCCATCATCATGGAGTGGTACTCGTAGAAGGCGCGGCGGGCCGTGTCCTTGATGTTCATGGATTCGTGGTTCTCCCACGCCTCCGGGATCATCATCAGCACGGAGTGCGGCAGCGAACGCCCGCCGAGGTGCAGCAGCTCCAGGACCTCGTCGAAGGAGGCGGAGTCGGAGGCGTCCGGGGTGCAGACGGGGAAGATCCGCTCCAGGTTCCCGTCGCCGCCGAACAGCTGCGAGGCGAGCTGGGACTCGCGGGCGCGCATCCAGTTGCGGTTGCCCTTGACGGTGTTGATCTCGCCGTTGTGGGCGACGAACCGGTAGGGGTGGGCGAGCGGCCAGCTCGGGAAGGTGTTGGTGGAGAACCGGGAGTGCACGAGCGCGATCGCGGACGCGAAGCGGCGGTCGGACAGGTCCGGGAAGAAGGGCTCCAGCTGGCCGGTGGTCAGCATGCCCTTGTAGACGATCGTGCGCGCGGACAGCGAGGGGAAGTAGACGCCGGCCTCGCGTTCGGCGCGCTTGCGCAGCACGAACGCCTTGCGGTCCAGGGCGATGCCCTCGCTCGCGCCGTCGCCGACGAACAGCTGGCGGAAGGCGGGCATGGTGGAGCGGGCGGTGGCGCCGAGGAGGCCGGGGGCGACGGGGACCTCGCGCCAGCCGAGGACGGTGAGGCCCTCCTCGGCGGCGATCGTCTCGATGTGTGAGATCGCGTCGGCGGCGTCGTCCTCGGGCAGGAAGGCGATGCCGACGGCGTAGGAGCCGGCGGCGGGCAGTTCGAATCCGGCCACCTCGCGCAGGAACGCGTCGGGCACCTGGGAGAGGATGCCGGCGCCGTCCCCCGAGTCGGGCTCGGAACCGGTGGCGCCGCGGTGCTCCAGGTTGCGCAGAACCGTGAGCGCCTGCTCGACCAGCGCATGGCTCGCCTCGCCGGTGAGGGTGGCCACGAATCCGACGCCGCAGGCGTCGTGCTCGTTGCGGGGGTCGTACATACCCTGCGCAGCAGGGCGAGCATCCATGAACGACCAGTTCTGGCCATTCGCGGAGTGCTGGGACGGCTGGCGCGGCGTACGCATCGGCTCTCCCGTCGTCGTCATCTGGCATGTGCTGGTGCCGAGGGACGACGTTGGCCCTCTGCGTGAAGTGCGAAATTTGGTGCAGGTTACATGATGGGGCGGATCTCGGGAACCGGATACTCCGTTCCAGCATGCGGACACCGCGGGGTCGGCGGCGGGGTTTCCGCGCCCGGCGGCGGAGGTCTGTCGTGGAGGTCTGTCGTGGGGGCCGGCGCGGGCGGGGATCGTTCGGATCCCTGGTCCTCGGCCGGGCCCGGAAGGCGGGGTGGGCGGCGTCGCCACTCGCCCCAGGGGGTGCACTGCGGGCCTCTTTGCGCACAGTGCTTACGGCTCATGCCCCGCGTTCATGCGGTCGAAACCAGCGAGTAACGGCTACTTATGCGATGCCATGCATAAGTTCCAGCGACGTCATCCTACGGCCGTTCCGAACAGGGTGCCCAGGGCGTACGTCACACCGGCGGCGGCACCACCCAGGACAAGCTGCCGCAAACCGCTGTACCACCAGCTGCGCGCGGTCACCTTGGCCACCACCGCACCGCAGGCGAACAGCCCGAACAGGGCGAGCAGCACGGCCGGCCACAGCACAGCGGCCCCCAGCAGGTAGGGCAGCAGCGGCAGCAGCGCGCCGAGCGCGAACGAGCCGAACGACGACACCGCCGCGACCAGCGGCGACGGCAGGTCGCCGGGGTCGATGCCCAGCTCCTCGCGGGCGTGGATCTCCAGGGCCTGCTCCGGGTCCTCGGACAGCTGGCGGGCCACCTCCCGCGCCAGCTCGGGCTGGACACCCCGCGCCACGTACAGGGCGGCCAGCTCGTCCTCCTCGTCCTGCGGGTGCTTCCTCAGCTCGCGCCGCTCGACGTCCAGCTCAGCCTCGACCAGCTCGCGCTGGGAGGCCACGGACGTGTACTCGCCGGCGGCCATGGAGAAGGCGCCGGCGGCCAGACCGGCCAGGCCGGTGAGGACGATGGCCTCCCGGCTCACCGCGCCGCCGGCGACACCGGTCATCAGGGCGAGGTTGGAGACCAGGCCGTCCATCGCGCCGAAGACCGCCGGGCGCAGCCAGCCACCGTTCACGTCACGGTGCGTGTGGTTGTCGCGGTGCGCCTCGTGCAGCGTCGCTTCGGTGTCGAGGATGGCCACGGGAGTCCCCCAGAGAGCTTAGGCAAGGCTTGCTTTTGGACTGGTTCTACTTTTCGACAACACCGAACCTACGCCGGAAATTTCGCCGCCGCCAGCAAGGAAAGGCTGGGCTAACCTGGGGCTTTACCGTTCTTTGCTCATTCGTGCATGTGCATGCACAGATGTCGTACGGGTGATGCTGGGGCGGTTGAGGCTGCCTGGGGGCCGCGACCGGGGACAGTTCCGCAGAAGGGATCTGCCGGATCTGCTGGGCTCCCCGTGGGGCCGATGGGTTCCGCTCGGGCCCCATGAGGTCCGTTGAGGCCCCAAGACGTCCGTTCGGACCCCATGAGGTCACGTGGACCTGATGGGGTCCGCTTGGACCTGATGGGGTCCGCTTGGACCTGATGGGCACGGGCCCCGCTGGGACCTGCCGAGGTCGGCCGGGACCTGCTGGACCTGCCGGGACTGGGACTGGTGGGGTCGGCCGGGACCTGCTGGGGTCCGCTGGGACCAGCGCCCCGTCGGCGCCCTGGAGAGGAGAGCCCGCGATGGCATCGACCGCCGGCGGCGCGCCCGCCCGCCTCCGTGACCGCGCGCGCGGCGCGCTGCTCGGCCTCGCCGTGGGGGACGCCCTCGGCGCGCCCGCGGAGAACCTGCGGCCCTCCGAGATCCGCGCCCGCTGGGGCCGCGTCACCGGTTACGTCACCGACCGCCCGGCCGGCACCGACGACACCGAGTACGCCCTCTTCTCCGGCCTGCTGCTCGCCCGGCACGGCGCCGCGCTCACCCCCGCCCACGTGGAGGCGGCCTGGCACGAGCACATCGCCACGCGCGCCGAGAGCCCCTTCCGGGGCGCCGGGTTCAGTGAGCGCGGCACCCTGGAGAACCTCCGCCGGGGCCTGACCGCGCCGCTCTCCGCGCAACACCGGCACGCCTGGAGCGACGGGCTCGCCATGCGGGCGGCGCCCTTCGGGGTGTTCGCCGCCGGGCGCCCCGCCGAAGCGGCCCGGCTGGTCGCCGTCGACGGCTCGGTCAGCCATGAGGGCGAGGGCATCCACGGCGGCCGGGCCGTGGCGGCCGGGGTCGCGGCGGCCATGGCTGGCGCACCGCCGGTCGCGGTCGTGGCCGCCGCGCTCGCCGTCGTACCGGACGACTCCTGGACGGCCCGCTCGCTGCGCCGGGCCACGGCAGCCGCCCACCGCGGCGAGCGCGCCGTACGCTCCGCCGTCGTCATCGCCGACTACCCCTGGTCCGACCTGGCCCCCGAGGCGGTCGCCCTCGCCTTCGGCGCGTACGCCGCCGCCGACGGGGGCTTCCGGGAGGCCGTCCTGACCGCCGTCAACATGGGCCGCGACGCCGACACCACGGCCGCGGTCGCGGGCGCCCTGGCCGGCGCGACCCACGGCGTTGCCGCCATCCCTCCGGAGTGGGCGGCGGCCATCGGCCCGGCCCGGGGCAGCTGCCTGCCCTCGGTGGCCGGCCGGCACGTACTGGAGATGGCCGACCTGCTGCTGGCCCGGGCCCGGGCGAGCGGGAAACCGGCCACTCCCCTCCCCTCGACCGCGACCATTCCCGTACGGGCAGACGCGCCCGCTCCCCCGCCCCCCAGCGCACCCATCGCCCTGCCGACGACCACCTCCACCCCCACCCCCACCCCCGCGGCCACTGCCGCGGCAGACACCCCCGCCACCCCCCTCCACCCCACCCCGGCCATGCCCGTACGAGCCGACACACCCACTCCCCCACCCCACAACACACCCACCGCCCTGCCGACGACCACCTCCGCCCACACCCCCGCGATCACCACCGCGACCGGCAGCCCGTGCGCTCCCGTGCGGCCCGTCGCCGCCGGGCGCCCCGGCTTCCCGGTAGCCGGTCAGGCCGGGCCCGCCGACCCGCGTCGACATCCGGGCCCGGTCCTTCCCGGGCCGGCCCCCGCCACTGCCACAGCGGCGGCGGCAGCGGCGGCCACTGCGGTGTGCCCCGACGCCTCCTCCCCCGTAGGCATCGGCGTGCCCGCGCACCCCCGCGGCGAGGCACGGGCGGCCGGGGCGCCCCTGCCCGATCCCGCCGCTCCCGACCCCGGGTCCGCCGCCCGCGTCCTCGCCTCCGACGAGGGCGAGGCCGGGCGGTGAGCGGGCGGCGGCGGGTGGAAGGCCTGTTGCTGGGGCTGGCGGCGGGGGACGCCGCCGGATGGCCGGCCGCGCGGCACCGGGCCGCCCGCCTGCCGGAGTGGACCCGGCGGCTCACCCGCGAGCTGGACACCTTCGCCGAGGAGAACGCGACCACCACGCTGCCCGTCCCCGTCGCCCTGAACCAGTCCCCCGAGCCGCTGCGTCTCGGCCCCTCCGACGACGCGGAGTGGGCGGTGTTCGCGGCCGAGGCGGTCCTGCGGGCCGGCGACGACGACGCGCTCGGCGACCTCAGCCGGGAGCGGCGGGTGCGGGCCGCGATCGACCTCACCTGGAACGCGGTGGCGAGCGAGGTCGCGGCGGCGGCCGAACGCGCCGCCGAGATCGAGTCCGCGGTGCTGCCGCTGCGCGCCCGCATCTCCGTCCGGGCGGGCCTCGGCAACCTCGCCACCGGCCTGCGGCCCCCCGCCACCGGCCACGACAACCCCCACTACTTCGACGACGCCGCCTGCGTACGGGCCTGCGCCCTGGCCGTGGCCCACCCGGGCGATCCCCGGGCCGCCGCCGACCTCGCCGAGTTCGACGCCCGCTACACCCAGGACGGCGACGGCGTGCACGGCGCCCGCGCGATGGCCGCGGCGCTCGCCCTGGCCCTCGCCGGCGCCGGGGTCGAGGCCTGCGTCGCGGCCGCGCTGACCGAACTCCCCGAGGGCACGGAGATCGGCCGCAACGCGCGGCACGCGCTGACGCTGACGGCGGACGGCGAGGACGCGTTCGCGCTGGTGCCGCTGCTGGAGCACCAGATCGTCGACCACGTCTACAGCTACGGCGTCGCCGCCGCCGAGACCGTACCGGTGGCGCTCGCCCTGGCCACGGCGGCGGACGGTCGCATCGCACAGGCGCTGCCCGCCGCCGCCTGCCTGTCCCGGGTCGCCGACTCCGCCCCCGCCCTCACGGGTGCGCTCACCGGCGCCCTGGGCGGCGGCGAGGCGATCCCCCTCTCCTGGCGGGACGCGTGCCGCACCCTGTCCGGCTGCGTCCTGCCCCGCCTCACCGGCACCGACCTCGTGGAACTCGCCGGACTCCTGGAAGCCGCACAACCGGCCCCGCCAGGAGGATGATTCGGGGCATGACGCCCACAGGAGAAGAAACCACCGGCCCGGGTGCGAGTCTGGACGAGCGGATCGCCGGCGCCCTCGTCGGCGCGGCCGTCGGCGACGCCCTCGGCGGCCCCGTCGAGGGCTACTCCCCCGACCAGATCACGGAGCGCCACGGCGGCCGGATCCACGGCGTCGTCGGTCCCTGGCACGGCGACGAGTGGCGCACCGCCCGCCCGATCGCGCCGTACCACAAGGGCGACGGCCACGTCACCGACGACACCCTGATGACGCACGCGCTGGTACGGGTGTACGCGCAGGTCCGCGACCACCTCGACGCCTACGCCGTCGCCGAGCGCCTCGTCCCCGACCTGATGACCGACCCGCGCTGGATCCCGGAGCTGGAGGCGGAGGCGCTGCCGCTGCACCGCGTCTTCCTGGCGGAGAAGTGGCTCGTGGCGCGCCTGCACTACGGGCACGTGGACCCGCGGGAGGCGGGCACCGGCAACATCGTCAACTGCGGTGCCGCGATGTACATGGCCCCGGTCGGCCTCATCAACGCGGCCGATCCGCGGGCCGCGTACGCGGAGGCCCTGGACATCGCGGGCGCCCACCAGTCGTCGTACGGCCGGGAGGCGGCGGGCGTGCTCGCGGCCGGGGTGGCGGCGGCCTGCGCGCCGGGGGCCACGCCCGACTCGGTCGTGACGGCCTGTCTGACCCTGGCGAAGGACGGCACCCGGGCGGCGATCGAGGACGTGTGCGAAGTGGCCCGCGGTCATACGGACTTCGAGTCGGCGCTGGCGCCGCTGCGGGCGGCGGTCGCACCGTACGACACGGTGGGCCCCGACTACCGCAGCCCCTCCCTGGGGGCCCGCCGCCCGTCCCGGCTGCACGCGATCGAGGAACTGCCCGTCGCGCTGGGCATGCTGCTGGTGGCGGGCGGCGACTTCCGGCGGGCCGTCCTCGGCGCGGTGAACTACGGCCGGGACTGCGACTCCATCGCGACGATGGCCGGGGCCCTGGCGGGGGCGCTGGGCTCACCGGTCCCGCGCGAGTGGGCGAAGACGGTGGCGGAGGCCAGCCGTCTCGACCTGTGGGAGCCGGCGCGCACGCTGGCCGCGGTGGCGCGGGAGGTCTTCGAGAAGGACGTACGGCGGCGGCGGGCGCACGAGCGGGCGTTCGTCTCGATGGGAGGTCCGGGATGCTCCGACTGACCTGGGTCCAGCCCGAGGACCTGCTGGGCCACGAGTTGCGCCAGGCGGTGCAGGACGGCCGGGAGCCCGGCGCCATCGCCGCCCGGTGGCGGGCCGCGGGCGGCCCCGAGGCCCCGGCCCGCTCCGGCGCCTCGCCGCAACCGGCCTCGCGCTACCTGCGCCTGCTGGCCGAGGACCTCCTGGACGAACTGGCCGAACTGCCGAGCCGGCTCGCGGAGGCGGAGCCCACCGACCTGGCCTCGATCCGGGCCCTGTGCCCGGACTGGCCGATCCGGGGGCCGGTAACCGGCGACAGTCCGGTCCGGGAGCCCCGAACCGGCGACCGTCCGACCCAGGAGCCCCGAACCGGCGACCGTCCGACCCAGGAGCCCCGGACCGGCGACCGTCCGGCCGCGCCCGGCCCGGACCGCCTCGAAGCCGCCTGGCTGGGCCGGGCCGCGGGCTGCCTGCTGGGCAAACCCGTGGAGAAGATCCCCCTCGACGGCATCCGCAACCTCGCGCGGGCCACCGGGAACTGGCCGCTCACCACCTGGTTCACCGCCCGGGGCGTGCCCGACGACCTGGCCGCGGCCCACCCCTGGAACCGCCGCTCGGCGGCCACCAGCCTGGCCGAGAACATCGACGGCATGCCCGAGGACGACGACCTCGACCACCCCCTGCTGGGCCTGCTCCTTATGCGCCGCCACGGCCGGGGCTTCACCACCGCCGACCTCGCCCGCCTGTGGCTGGACGAACTCCCCGCGGGCCGCACCTTCACCGCCGAACGCGTCGCCTACCGCAACCTCCTGCTCGGCATCGACCCCCCGCGCACCGCCCGCCACCGCAACCCGTTCCGCGAGTGGATCGGCGCCCTCATCCGCGCCGACGTGCACGGCTGGACCAACCCGGGCGACCCGGCCGCCGCCGCCGAGCAGGTGCACCGGGACGCCGTCCTCACCCACACCGCCAACGGCGTCTACGCCGCCATGTTCGCCGCCGCCGTGATCGCCGCCGCGGCGAGCGGCACCCACGACGTGCACGCCTGCCTGGCCACCGGGATGAAGGTCGTGCCGCCCGGCTCCCGGCTCGCCCGCGCGGTCCGGCACGCCGTCCGACTGGCCGCCGCGCACGAGGACTTCGACACGGTCGTGGACGAACTGCACGCCGTCCACGCCGGCCTGCACTGGGTGCACGCCGTCCCGAACACCGCCCTGATCGCCGCCGCCCTCACCCACGCAGACGGCGACTTCACCGGCTCCATCTGCCGGGTCGTCTCCGGCGGGTGGGACACCGACTCCAACGGCGCCACGGCCGGATCCGTCGCCGGTCTCCTCGCCGGCTCGCCCGCGGCGCTCCCCGACCGCTGGACGGCACCGCTCAAGAACCGGCTCGCCACCTCCGTCGGCGACTTCGACGGCGTCGGCTTCGACACCCTGGCCCGGCTCACCCACCAGGAGGCGTCCCGCCCATGACGCCGCACGCGCACGGCCCCGCCCCCGTCCCGCAGCCCTCCGATCCGCAGCCCTCCGATCCACGGGCTTCCGCCCCGCGAGCTTCCGCCCCGGAGGCGTCCGATCCGCAGACCTGCGACCCGCAGGCTCCCGACCCGCACGCACGGGACACGGCACCGCCGCTCGCCGGGCTGCGGGTCCTGGACCTCGCCACCCTCTTCGCCGGGCCGATCGCCGCCATGATGCTCGGCGACTTCGGTGCCGAGGTCATCAAGGTCGAGCACCCGGCCAGGCCAGATCCCGCCCGGGGCCACGGCCCGGCGAAGAACGGCGTCGGCCTGTGGTGGAAGCTCCTCGGCCGCAACAAGCGCGCCATCACCCTGGACCTGTCC
This sequence comes from Streptomyces sp. NPDC021356, assembly GCF_040641015.1. Classification (NCBI taxonomy): domain Bacteria; kingdom Bacillati; phylum Actinomycetota; class Actinomycetes; order Kitasatosporales; family Streptomycetaceae; genus Streptomyces; species Streptomyces sp. NPDC021356. The sequence continues at coordinate 256,271 of NZ_JBFACU010000002.1, forward strand.
CGCCCCGGCGGCCGCGCGACCCTGCTGCGGCTCGCCGCGAGCGCCGACGTGATCGTGGAGAACTTCCGCCCCGGCACGCTGGAGCGGTGGGAGCTGGGCTGGCCGGAACTCTCCGCGGCCAACCCGCGCCTGGTGCTCGCCCGGGTCACCGGCTTCGGCCAGTTCGGCCCGTACGCGTCCCGGCCCGGCTTCGGCACCCTGGCGGAGGCGATGAGCGGCTTCGCGGCGATCACCGGCGAGCCGGACGCCCCGCCGACCCTGCCCCCGTTCGGGCTCGCCGACTCGATCGCGGGCCTGGCCACGGCATACGCCGTGATGACCGCCCTCGCCGCCCGGGAACGCACCGGCGAGGGGCAGATCGTCGACATGGCGATCATCGAGCCCATCCTGACCGTCCTCGGGCCGCAGCCCCTCTGGTACGACCAGCTCGGCTACGTCCAGCCCCGCACCGGCAACCGCACGCAGAACAACGCCCCGCGCAACACCTACCGCACCGCCGACGGCACCTGGCTCGCCGTGTCGGCCTCGGCGCAGTCGGTGGCCGAGCGCGTGCTGCGGCTGGTGGGGCGTGCGGAGCTGATCGACGAGCCGTGGTTCGCGACCGGCGCCGGGCGCGCGGCCCACGCGGACGTCCTCGACGAGGCGGTCGGCGGCTGGATCGCCCGGCACACCCGCACCGAGGTCATGGCCGCCTTCGAGAAGGCCCAGGCGGCCGTCGCCCCGATCCAGGACGTCCGGGACGTGGTGGCCGACCCGCAGTACCAGGCGCTGGGCACGCTCACCACGTTGTACGACCCGGAGCTGGGGCGGATGCGGATGCAGAACGTCCTCTTCCGGCTCTCCGCCACTCCGGGCGCGATCCGCTGGGCCGGCCGCCCGCACGGCGCGGACACCGAGGCGGTGCTGACCGAGCTGGGCCTCACCCCGGAGGAAGTGGCGGCGCTGCGCGCGGAGGGCGCCCTGTGACGGCCACCGCCCCCTTCCCGCTCACCTGGCTCTACGTCCCGGGCGACCGCCCCCACGTCGTGATCAAGGCCCTCGCCTCCGGTGCGGACGTGGTCGTGATCGACCTGGAGGACGCGGTCGCCCCGGACCGCAAGGAGTACGCCCGCGCCGCCACCGCCGAACTCCTGACGGAACCGCCGCCGGTCCCCGTCCATGTGCGCGTCAACGCCCTCGACGGTCCTCTGGTGGCCGCCGACCTTGCGGCCGTGGCCCCCCGGCCGGGCCTCGCCGGACTGCGGCTGCCGAAGGTGACGTCGGCCGAGCAGGTGATCCGGATCGCCGAACTGACGGAGGCCGGGGAGCCACGGCTCCGGCAGGGGGGCGGGTACCGGGGGTACGCGGGCGGCGGGGCCCGGGAACGGTCTGGAACAGTCGGGGACGGTCAGGCCCCGGAGGGCGGCGGGGGCTGCCACTCGGCGGCGGCCGACGAAAGGCACGGCGCCGCCCGTGACTGCCGGTGCGCGGCGGGCGGGGGCCGCGGGGCGGCGGGGTGCTGGTCTGCGGCGGACGGGGGGCGCGGGACGGTGGAGTGCTGGTGTGGGGCGGGCAGGGGGCACGGGGCGGCGGAGTGCCGGTGCGTCGCGGACGAGAGGCCAGGGACGGCAGGGTGCCGGTGCGCGGCGGCTCGCGGGCATGGCCGGGCGGACTGCCGATGCAGGGCGGGCGAGGAGCCGGAGGCGGGGTGCCGGTGTGCGGCGGACCGACGGCGCGCCCCGGCGGACTGCCGGTGTGTGGCGGGTACGGCGGGCGCGGGCGAGGAGCCAGGGGCGGCCGGGTGCGTGTGCGCGGCGGGCCGGGAGCGGAGCTACGCAGGGTGCCCTGGCGCGGCGGGCCGGGAGCGCGGCTCCGCGGGGTGCTCGTGCGCCGTGGACCGGGAGCGCGGCCCGGCGCGGTGCCGTTGTGCCGGGGGCGAGGGGCCGGGAACGACCGCCGGGGTCCTCTCGGTCCTCGAGGGCGACGCGGCCCACGGGACCGGGCCCCCGCTGTACGCCCTGCTGGAGAACGCCCTGGCCGTCGAACAGGCGTACGTCATCGCCTCCGCGCACCCGTCCTTGCGGGGCGTCTCGATCGGCGAGGCCGATCTCCGCGCCGACCTCGGGGTGCGCCAGGACACCGGCCTCGACTGGTGCCGTGCGCGGGTCGTCGTCGCCGCCCGCGCGGCGGGGCTCGCCCCGCCCGCCCAGTCCGTCCACCCCGACATCCGGGACCTGGAGGGCCTGGCGGCCTCGTGCGCGCACGGCCGTGCCCTGGGCTTCCTCGGCCGGGCGGCCATCCATCCCCGGCAACTGCCCATCATCGAACGCGCCTATCTGCCGACCGACCGCGAACTGGAGGAAGCGGAGACGGTCGTCAAGGCGGCCACCATGGACCGGGGTGCGCAGGCCCTGGCCGACGGCCGGTTCATCGACGCGGCGGTGGTCGCGGCGGCACGGCGGACCCTGGCGCTGGCCCGCAGGTACTGACCCCGCGCGCGAGGAGGGCGCCTCCCGGAACGGGGGCGCCCTCCATGCACGTACGACCGCCGGCGGTCAGCCCTTCTTGGCCGAGCCCGCCTCGTCCTTCACACCGGCCGCCTCCGAGGCATCGTCCTCGGCGTCGACAGCGGTGTCGGCATCCTTCGCGTCGGCGGCCTCGGTCGCACTCGCCTTGGTGACGCTCACTTTGGCGTCGCTCGCCTTGGCGTCGCTCGCCCTGCCCGCGGCGGGCGGTTGCGGCGCCGCGTCCGCGGGGGCGGCAGCGGACTTGCCTTCCGACGCCTCCGTCTCCGCCTCTGCCCCGTCCTGCTCGGTCCCCTCACCGACGGCGGGCATGCCCCGCTCGACCTGGACCTCCCGGCCCGGCCGCTTCTTCGACGAGACCCAGATGTAGGCCACCGCGAGCAGGAAGACCACGAGGGCCGTCCAGTCGTTCAGACGCAGGCCGAGGATGTGGTGGGCGTCGTCCACCCGCATGTACTCGATCCAGCCGCGGCCCACGCAGTACGCCGCCACGTACAGGGCGAACGCCCGGCCGTGGCCCAGCTTGAAGCGGCGGTCGGCCCAGATGACCAGGACGCCGACGCCGACGCACCACAGGGACTCGTAGAGGAAGGTCGGGTGGTAGTACCCCGGCACCCGGCCATCCGCCGACGAGGTGATGTGCAGCGCCCAGGGAACGTGCGTCTCCCGCCCGTACAACTCCTGGTTGAACCAGTTGCCCCAGCGGCCGATGGCCTGCGCGAAGGCGATGCCCGGGGCGACCGCGTCCGCGTAGGCGGGCATCGGGACGCCCCGGCGCCGGGCACCGATCCAGGCGCCCAGCGCGCCGAGCGCGATCGCGCCCCAGATGCCGAGGCCGCCCTGCCACACCTTGAAGGCGTCCACCCAGTCACGGCCGTCGCTGAAGTACAGCTCGTAGTCCGTGATCACGTGGTAGAGCCGGCCGCCCACCAGGCCGAACGGCACGGCCCAGACCGCGATGTCGGCCACCGTGCCGGCCCGGCCGCCCCGGGCGACCCAGCGCTTGTTGCCGAGCCAGACGGCGACGAAGACGCCGATGATGATGCAGAACGCGTAGCCGCGCAGCGGAATGGGACCGAGGTACACCACTCCGTGCGACGGGCTGGGAATGTAGGCAAGTTCCATGGCAGGGTCGACGCTACCGCAGCCGGAGCGGGCCCAGGACGAGCATCCCGGATACGGGTCCATAACGGGCCCTCGCCCGGGGGCGGTGACACCCACCGGCACACGCGCCCCTTACCAGCGCCTTACTCATCCCTTGCCCCTCCCCCTCGCCCGTCCCTCATCCCTTGTCGGCCGCTTCCACCAGCTGCTTGAACCTGGCCGGGGTCATCGAACGGTCCTGGATGATGTTCTTGCCGTTCAGCAGGACCGTCGGGGTGCCCGAGAAGCCTGCGGCCTGGAAGGCCTGGTTGGACTTGTCGACCCAGCTGTCGTGCGTACCGTTCTTGACGCAGCTCTGGAAGGCCGGGGTGTCCAGGCCCGGCACCTTGCGGGCCAGCTGGAGCAGCTTGGCGTTGTCCGCGTAGGCGTCGTCCGTCTCCTTGGGCTGGTTGTCGTAGAGCACGTCGTGGTAGGCGGGGAACTTGCCGGCGTCCTGGGCGCAGGCCGCGGCGTTGGCGGCGCGCAGCGACCCGCTGCCGCCGAGGTTGCCGTCGATCAGCCGTGCCAGGTGGTACTCGACCCTGAGCTTGCCGGCGGCGGTCAGCTCGTGGACGGTCGGCCGGTACGCCGCCTCGAAGGCCTGGCAGGCGGGGCAGCGGAAGTCCTCCCAGACGGTGAGCGTCGACCTGGCGCCGTCCTGGCCGACCGGGATCGCGAGACTGTCCTTGCCCTGCGCGCCCGAGGGTGCTGCGACCGGGCCCGCGCTGGTGCTCTTCTTCTTGCCGGAGTTCGCGGCGAGCACGCCGATCACCGTCGCCAGGGCCAGCACGCAGACCACACTGGTGGCCACGATCAGCGTGCGCCGGCGTCGCTCCGAGGCCTTCTGCTTCTCGCGTTCGACCGCCATACGCTGTCGGGCGGTGCGCTTTCCGTCATGGTTCTTCTCGCTCACACCCCCAGAACGAACCGGGGAGGCGCATTGCGCCTCCCCGGTCCCAGGTCCACCCGTTCGGGTGACCGAATATCCCGCTGTGTCCGACTATGCCTGTCGGGCTACGCCTGTCCGCGCACCCCGCGGGCCAGTTCGCCCGCCAGCGTCCGGACGGCCTCGACACCGGCGGCGGCGTCCGGAGCGTCCAGCATCCGCTTGACGAACGCCGAGCCGACGATCACGCCGTCGGCGAAGCCGGCGACCTCGGCGGCCTGGGCCGGGGTGGAGACCCCGAGGCCGACGCAGACGGGCAGGTCGGTGCCGGTGGCGCGGGTGCGTTCCACCAGGTCCTGGGCCTGCGCGCCCACCGACTCGCGGGTGCCGGTGACACCCATCAGCGAAGCCGCGTAGACGAAGCCGGAACCGGCCGCGGTGATCTCGGCCAGCCGCTCGTCCTTGCTGCTGGGCGCCACGACGAAGACGGTCGCCAGGCCGTGCTTCTCGGCGTGCTCGCGCCACAGGGCGGACTCCTGGACCGGCAGGTCGGGCAGGATGCACCCGGCGCCGCCCGCCTCGGCCAGCTCGGCGGTGAACCGCTCGACGCCGTAGCGGTCGATGGGGTTCCAGTAGGTCATGACCAGGACCGGCTTGCCGGTGGCCGCGTGGGCCTCGCGGACGGTGCGCATCACGCCGGCGATCCGGACCCCGCCGCGCAGCGCGATGTCGTCCGCGGTCTGGATGACCGGCCCGTCGAGGACCGGGTCGCTGTGCGGCAGGCCCACCTCGACGACGTCCGCGCCGCCGTCGAAGACGGCCTTGATCGCCTCGATGCCGCCGTCCACGGTGGGGAACCCGGCCGGGAGGTAGGCGATGAGCGCCGAGCGGCCCTCCGCCTTCGCGGCGGCGAGGGTGTCCGACAGAAGCTGGATGGCGCCGCTCACTTGGCGTCCCCCTCGATCTCGGCGGTGTCGGCCGCGTCGGCGGCCACCTCGGCGTCGGTGTCGTACAGGCCGAAGTAGCGGGCGGCGGTGTCCATGTCCTTGTCGCCGCGCCCGGAGAGGTTGACCACGAGCAGCCCGTCCGGGCCCAGCTCGCGGCCGACCTCCAGCGCGCCGGCCAGCGCGTGGGCGCTCTCGATGGCCGGGATGATGCCCTCGGTGCGCGACAGCAGGCGCAGGGCCTGCATGGCCGCGTCGTCGGTGACCGCGCGGTACTCGCCGCGGCCCGAGTCCTTGAGGTAGGAGTGCTCGGGGCCGATGCCCGGGTAGTCCAGGCCGGCCGAGATGGAGTACGGCTCGGTGATCTGGCCCTCGTCGTCCTGGAGGACGTAGGAGCGGGAGCCGTGCAGGACGCCGGGCTCGCCCGCGGTCAGGGTCGCCGCGTGCTCGCCGCTCTCCACGCCGTGCCCGGCGGGTTCGCAGCCGATCAGGCGGACGTCCTCGTCGGGGATGAAGGCGTGGAAGAGGCCGATGGCGTTGGAGCCGCCGCCGACGCAGGCGATCGCGGCGTCGGGCAGCCGTCCGGCGCGCTCCAGGAGCTGCCGGCGGGCCTCGACGCCGATGACCCGGTGGAAGTCGCGCACCATGGCGGGGAACGGGTGGGGGCCCGCGACGGTGCCGAACAGGTAGTGGGTGCGGTCGACGTTGGCGACCCAGTCGCGGAACGCCTCGTTGATGGCGTCCTTGAGGGTGCGGCTGCCGGACTTCACGGCCACGACCTCGGCGCCGAGCATGCGCATCCGGGCGACGTTCAGCGCCTGGCGGCGGGTGTCGATCTCGCCCATGTAGATCGTGCACTCCAGGCCGAACAGGGCGCAGGCGGTGGCCGTGGCCACGCCGTGCTGGCCGGCGCCGGTCTCGGCGATGACGCGGGTCTTGCCCATGCGCTTGGTGAGAAGCGCCTGGCCGAGCACGTTGTTGATCTTGTGGGAGCCGGTGTGGTTCAGGTCCTCGCGCTTGAGGAACACCCGGGCGCCGCCGGCGTGCTCGGCGAAGCGGGGCACCTCGGTCAGGGCGCTGGGCCGACCGGTGTAGTGGACGAGCAGGTCGTCCAGCTCGCGGGCGAAGGCGGGGTCGGCCTTGGCCTTGTCGTACTCGACGGCGACCTCGTCCACGGCGGCGACGAGCGCCTCCGGGATGAACTTGCCGCCGTAGGCGCCGAAGTAGCCCCCGGCGTCGGGGACGTGACCTTCCGGGTCGGGGAAGAAGAAATCGCTGGGCATGCCAGAACCTCACGGTGAGTGCGTGGAAGAACACTGTTCGCCGTGGGGGCGGGGGTTCACTCCCGTGCGCGGTCTACTCCCGGCCGCGGGCCGGATGCGGTCGCTCGCGCAGTTTCCCGCGCCCCTTCAGGGGCGCTGCCATCGCATGCCGTTGACCTGGCCCGGTTCGTCACCGATGACGTAACGCACCCGGCGGCCGTGCACCCGGCGGGCGGGCGCGCGGCAGCCACGGGGCCGGCAGCCGCGCGCCAGGCGGGCGTACCGGTCCGTGGTCGGCACGGTGGTCACAAGCGTCATCGGGGCGATTCTACCGGCTCTGCCGACGGCTCAGCCGCGCCCGTGGCGCAGCGCCGGGTGCGTCCCGGCGGCCACCAGGTCGGCGACGGCGGTCTTCGGATCGCGGCCGGTGACCAGCGACTCGCCGACCAGGACCGCGTCGGCGCCGGCGTTGGCGTAGGCGATCAGGTCGTGCGGGCCGCGGACGCCGGACTCGGCGACCTTGACGATGTGGGCGGGGATCTCCGGGGCGATCTGCTCGAAGGTGTCGCGGTCGACCTCGAGGGTCTTCAGGTTGCGGGCGTTGACGCCGATCACCTTGGCGCCGGCGTCGACCGCGCGTTCGACCTCTTCGTCGTCGTGGACCTCGACGAGCGGGGTGAGGCCGATGGACACGGCACGCTCGATCAGCGACTCCAGGGCCGGCTGGTCGAGGGCGGCGACGATCAGCAGGGCGAGGTCGGCACCGTAGGCGCGGGCCTCCCACAGCTGGTACGACGTGACGATGAAGTCCTTGCGCAGCACCGGGATGTCCACGCGGGCGCGGACGGCCTCCAGGTCGGCGAGCGAGCCGCCGAAGCGCCGCTGCTCGGTCAGGACCGAGATCACGGAGGCGCCGCCGGCCTCGTAGTCGGCGGCGAGTGCGGCCGGGTCGGCGATCGCGGCCAGCGCGCCCTTGGACGGGCTGGAGCGCTTGACCTCGCAGATGACCTTGACGCCGTCGCCGCGCAGGGCGGCCACCCCGTCCTTGGCGGCCGGCGCCTTCGCCGCGCGCTCCTTGAGCTCGTCGAGGCTGACGCGCGCCTGCCGCTCCGAAAGGTCGGCACGGACTCCGTCGATGATCTCGTCGAGCACACTCACGCGAGCGGCCCCCTTCCAGACGGTGGGATGTTCCAGCGGATCGAGCGGCCTCCGGCGGACCGCTTGAGGCGGATCGGGCGGATCTGGCGGATCAAGCGGGCGGAACCGGTGGTCACTGCGATGGTATCCGCAGGAGGGTCGAGGCTTCGCATCCGGCCGACCTCGGTCCCATTACCTGGACAGACACCGGACGATCAAGGGTGGAGCCAGCCGCCGAAGGGCAGGTTCCGGACAACGGCGAAGGCCGCGAACAAGATGCCCAGGGTCCACAGGTGCACGGGGCGCGGCTCGATCCGCAGGGGCCGCCCGTGGATCGAGCGGACCGCCCAGAGGGTCCACAGCACGGCGAAGGCCAGGTAGCCGGCGACGGCCGGCGCGTTGTCCCGCAGGGCCGTGAGCAGGTCGCCGTGGACGAAGGCGTGGGCGCTGCGCAGCCCGCCGCAGCCGGGGCAGTACAGGCCGGTGAAGCGCAGCAGGGGGCAGGCGGGGTAGTGCCCGGGCTGGTTGGGGTCCACCGCCCCGACGTACGCGAACGCTCCGGCGACGGCCGCGAGGACCGCCCCGGGGACGACGAGCCGCCCGAGCAGGGCCCTGGCCCCCGCTTCGGGCCGCGGTCCGTCCTCGGGCGCACACCGGGGCCGGGGAAGGGGCGTCCGCCCCCGCACCACCCGCTGACTGTCGGCGTTCACCCCTGGCATTCTGCCCGCAACGCGGCGCGTGCGCGCGAGGAGCGGTGCCCGCAGCCCACTGCGTGCGGGCGGCACGGCCCGCGGACCGCTCCGTAGGGCCGGTGCGACGCGTGAGGGGCGGCACCGGGCCCGCCCCTCACGCGTCGTGTCGTACGGGTCCGCCGCGGCGGACTCAGCCCTTGGCGCCGGCCGGCGCGCCCTGGGCGGCGACCTGGTGCACCGGGTGCTCGTTCTTCTGGCCCATGCCCATCATGCGCATGATGCCGCCGACGACACCGCCGAGCAGCACGACACCCATGCCGACCCAGAAGCCGACCGGCTGGGCCATCACCATGAAGGCGCCCGAGACCAGGAAACCGATGAAGGCGATGATGACACCGGTCCAGGCGGCCGGGGTGTGACCGTGGCTGCTGCCCGCCATGACTTGCTCCTCGTTGCTTGTACGTTCTGAGCCGGACGCTCGGTTCCATTGTCCCGTACGCGTGCACAGGACGTGAGCGGGGGTGGCTCATCGCGCACCCGCTTCATCACATCGGGAAGGCGGAGTTCGCCGGGCGGCGGTCAGGCCGGGCCGGTGCCCGTCGGGTCCTCACCGCGGTCCAGGGCCTTCCACAGGTCCTCGGGGCGGTCGGGGTCGAGGGGCTTGGGCGCGCGCGGGCGGGGTGCCCCGGAGCGCTCGTAGCGGCCGGACATCGCGGGCCACAGGCGGCCGTAGCACAGGGCCAGCAGCCCGGCGAGCAGGAGGAGCACCCCGCCCGCGGCGGCGACGTAGGGCCAGCCGGTGTGGCTGAGCGAGGCGGCGGTGGCGGCGGTGTCGCCGGAGGCCTGCGCGGCCTTGCCGTCGAGCACCTTGCCGTCGGATCCGCCGGCGAGCGCCGCGGCGACGGTGCCCGCGCCGGAGAGTGCGAGGAGGGCTGCGACCAGCAGCCGGCCGGAGCGGCGCACGGCGAAGACGGCGACGAGGGCGGCCAGGCCCACTATGGCGAGCGCCGCGGGCACGCCCGTGACCTCGCTGCCCTTGGCGGTCAGCGGGAAGGCGCCGCCGGCCACCGACGCGGTGCCCTCCGCCCAGCGCTGCCGGGAGGCCAGCAGCGCGACGGCCGCGCCGAGCGCACCGCACAGCAGGGCGACGGCGAGGCTGCGGCGGCCGGACCGGGCGGGGGCGGCGGCGGCTTCGGGACGGGGGTGAGGTACGGCAGTCACGTACTCCACTATCGCCTGCGGGACGGGCGGACCGTCACCCGGGGTTCCGTGAGATGCACCCCATCCGCCGCCCGCCCGCTCCCCGCAGTCGGCCTACGGGGCCAGCCGGTTGGCGGTGTGCACCGCCCGCAGCACCGCGGCGGCCTTGTTGCGGCACTCGGTGTCCTCGGCCACCGGGTCGGAGTCGGCGACGATGCCCGCGCCCGCCTGGACGTAGGCGGTGCCGTCGCGCAGCAGCGCGGTGCGGATGGCGATGGCGGTGTCGGAGTCGCCTGCGAAGTCGAGGTAGCCGACGCAGCCGCCGTACAACCCGCGCCGGGAGGGCTCCAGTTCGTCGATGATCTGCATCGCGCGGGGCTTCGGCGCGCCGGACAGGGTGCCCGCCGGGAAGCAGGCGGTCAGCACGTCGAAGGCGCTGCGGCCGGCGGTGACCCGGCCGGTGACCGTCGAGACGATGTGCATGACGTGCGAGTACCGCTCGACGGACATGAAGTCGACGACCTCGACGGAGCCCGGCTCGCAGACCCGGCCCAGGTCGTTGCGGCCGAGGTCGACGAGCATCAGGTGCTCGGCGCGCTCCTTGGGGTCGGCGAGGAGTTCGTCGGCGAGGTTCTGGTCCTCCTGCGGGGTGGCGCCGCGGGGCCGGGTGCCGGCGATGGGGTGGACCATGGCCCGCCCGTCCTCGACCTTCACCAGCGCCTCGGGCGAGGAGCCCACGACGTCGAAGCCGTCGAAGCGGAACAGGTACATGTACGGCGACGGGTTGGTGGCCCGCAGCACCCGGTAGACGTCCAGCGCACTCGCCGAGCACGGCGTCTCGAAGCGCTGGGAGGGGACGACCTGGAACGCCTCCCCCGCGCGGATGCGCTCCTTGACGTCCTCGACGGCCGCCCGGAAGTCGGCGCCGCCCCACAGGGCGGTGTACTCGGGCAGTTCGGAGGGCGGGAGGGCGGCCGGGGGCTGGGCGACGGGCCGGGACAGGTCGGCCTCCATCGCGTCGAGCCGGGCGACGGCGTCCGCGTGGGCCTCGTCCACGCCGGTGTCGAGGTCGTTGTGGTTGATCGCGTTGGCGATCAGCAGCACCGTGCCGTCCCAGTGGTCGAGGACGGCGAGGTCGGAGGTGAGCAGCATGGTCAGCTCGGGGAGCTTCAGGTCGTCCCGCTCGCCGGGGCCGATCTTCTCCAGGCGGCGCACGATGTCGTAGCCGAGGTAGCCGACCATGCCGCCGGTGAAGGGCGGCAGGCCCAGGTCGTGGGCGAGGTCGCGGGGGGTGTGCAGGGCCTCGACGGTGGCCCGCAGGGCGGCGAGCGGGTCGCCCTCGACGGGGACGCCGACCGGCGGGGTGCCCAGCCAGTGGGCGCGGCCGTCCTTCTCGGTGAGGGTGGCCGCGCTGCGGACGCCGACGAAGGAGTAGCGAGACCATTGGAACGCGGTGCGGCCGTTCTCGGCGGACTCCAGCAGGAACGTGCCGGGACGCTCGGCGGCGAGTTTGCGGTAGAGCGCGACGGGGGTGTCGCCGTCGGCGAGGAGCTTGCGGGTGACCGGGATGACGCGGCGGTCGCCGGCCAGTTTGCGGAAGGTCTCGAGGTCCATGGCGGCCGACCTTACTGATCCGCGGCGGCGGCGCCGGAGCGGGCGCGGTCGCCGCCGGCGTCCTCGTCCCCGGCCAGGACATCGGCGTCGAAGCAGGTGCGGTCGCCGGTGTGGCAGGCGGCGCCGACCTGGTCGACCTTGACCAGCACGGTGTCGGCGTCGCAGTCGAGCGAGACGGACCTGACCCGTTGGACGTGCCCGGAGGTGTCGCCCTTGACCCAGTACTCCTGGCGGCTGCGCGACCAGTAGGTGCAGCGGCCCGTGGTCAGCGTGCGGTGCAGCGCCTCGTCGTCCATCCAGCCGAGCATGAGCACCTCGCCGGTGTCGTACTGCTGGGCGATGGCGGGGACGAGTCCGTCGGCGTCGCGCTTGAGGCGTGCGGCGATCTCGGGGTCGAGGCTGCTGGGCCGGGGGGTGCCGGGCGTGCTGGTCATGGGTGCCATTGTGCCGCGCGTGGCCGGCGGCCGGGGGCGGCCGTCCAGTGGGCGGACCTGCCGTGGAGTCGTAGGCTGAGGCCATGTCGACCTTTGCCAAGCGTGAACGGCTCCTGCTCGCCGACCTCTTGGAGACCGCCGGCCCGGAGGCGCCCACCCTCTGCGAGGGCTGGCGCACCCGTGACCTCGCCGCGCACGTGGTGGTGCGCGAGCGGCGCCCCGACGCGGCGGGGGGCGCGCTGATCAAGCCGCTGGCGTCCCGGCTGGAGAAGGTCCTGCAGGAGTACGCCGCGAAGCCGTACGAGGAGCTGGTCCAGCTGATCAGGACCGGCCCGCCGCGATTTTCACCCTTCCAGCTCAAGCAGGTCGACGAGGCGGCCAACACCGTCGAGTTCTACGTGCACGCGGAGGACGTCCGCCGGGCCCAGCCGGACTGGTCGCCGCGCGAGCTGGACCCGGTCTTCCAGGAGGCCCTGTGGTCACGGCTGGAGCGGACCGCGCGGCTGCTGGGCCGGGGTATCCCGACGGGCCTGGTACTGCGCCGCCCGAACGGCGAGACGGCCGTCGCCCACCGCGGCACACCCGTGGTCACGGCGACCGGCGAACCCGCGGAGCTGCTGCTGTTCGCCTTCGGCCGGCAGAACGCGGCGCGGGTGGAGCTGGAGGGCGAGCAGGACGCGATCGCGAAGGTGTCGGAGACGAAGCAGCTGGGGTTCTGACCTGGGGACGGGGCCGGGACGGTCGGCCCTCCCGGACGGAAGCAGGTAGGTCAAGCTCCGGGGACGAGTCTGGGGCGGTCGGCCCTCCCGGACGGAAGCAGGTAGGTCAAGCTCCGGGGACGAGTCTGGGGCGGTTCGCCCCAGGGCGGTGGCACGGCCAGTCAGCCCTCGGGCGAGGAACCAGAGACCGCCGGTCCCCGGGCCGGCGGCAGAGGTGCTCGCCCCCCGGCCCGGGAACAGGGGCGGTCGGCCGCCGGGCCGGAGGTATCGGTCCCCGGACCGGAAGCGGGGGCGGTCGACTCCCAGGCCGACGGCCGAGGTGGTCGGCGTGGCGTGGGCCCGAGGGGTCGCGTGGCGCAGGCCCGGGACCCCGGGACGACGGCCCCCCGGAGTCGGGAAGCCAGAGAACCGGCGAGTCAGGAAGTCAGCAAGTCAGGGCGTCAGGGAAGTTCGGCGCGGCGCAGGTCACGGACTCCGAGGACGACGAGTCCCGCGAGCCCGCTCACCGCGGCGCAGCCCGCGAACACGGGCCCGCTGCCCCACAGGGCGACGGCCGCGCCGACCAGCGGGAAGGTGAGCGGCGCGACGCCGAAGCCGACGAGGGTGGAGACCGAGGTCACCCGGCCGATGTAGGCGGCGCCGGCCCTGGCCTGGACCAGCGCTCCGCACAGCGCCCCGGCGAGACCGGCGCTCACACCGATGAGCACGGCCACGCCGGCCGCCGCCGGCACGGACGGCACCTGGGCGAGCGCCGCGACCGCCACGGCGGACAGCAGGTTGGCGACCGCGGTCACCACTGCGGCGCGCGGCACCCGGCCGCGCCAGGTCAGCAGGAGCGAGGCCGCCCCTGCGCCGGTGCCGAAGCCGGCGAGCACCCAGCCCATGCCGGACGACCCCCAGTGGCGCTGCTGGGCGAGCAGGGTGAGCCCGAGGTTCATGGGTCCGACGAAGCCGAGATCGCTGAGGGCGATGGCGAGGACGAGGGGGCGCAGGACGGGGTCCTGCCGGATGTGGCGCAGTCCGTCCCGCAGTTCGCCGAGGACCGCGCGCCTGCCGGCCCGGTCACCGTCGGCCGGCCGGCCGACGCGGACGGTCAGCAGGAGCGGCAGGGACATGCCCACGAGCAGGGCGGCCAGGCCGAACGCGCCCGCCGTGCCGCCGAGGGCGACGCCGATGCCGCCGAGCGGACCGCCGAGGACGTTGGCGAGCCGGGTGGCGAGGCCTCGCATGCCCTGGACCCGGGCGAGCTGGGAGCGGTCGGTGATCCGCGCGGGCAGGGCGCCCGCGGCGGGCAGGAAGACGGCGTCGACGACACCGAAGAGCACGGCGACCGCGCCCAGCGCCCACAGGCCGGGGCTGGTGACGAGGAGCAGGACGGCGGCGGTCAGGACGAGGGCGCTGCGCGCGGCGGTGCTGGAGAGGACGACGCGGCGCGGCCCGTAGCGGTCGGCCACCACTCCCCCGCCCAGCATCAGCAGCGCGCGGGGCAGGGCGCTGGCCGCCGTGACGAGTCCGGCCTGCGCGGGGGTGCCGGACTGGACGGCCGCCCAGGACAGTGCGATGTAGTAGACGTTGTCACCGATCGCGGACGACGCGTATCCGCCGAGCCAGCGCAGGACATTGGGGTCACGGTGGGCCGGTCTGCCGGGTGGATCCGACACGGGCGCGAGCGTGGTGGTCACGGCGGTACGTCCTCTCAGACGCGATGGTCGGACGCCGACCGCCGGGGGCGGGGCCGGACGTCGGGGGCGGGGCAGGAAGCAGAGGTCGAAGGCCGGACGCCGGACGCCGGACGCCGGACGCCGGGGAGGAAAGCAGGGGCAGGAGGCGGAGGCCGGGCGCAAAGTGGTCTGGCACGGGCCGCCGCGACAGGGCCGGACGCCGGGGGCGGAAAACAGGGCTGAGGGCCGAGGCCGTACTCGGGGCGGAGGCCGGACCCGGAGGTCAGGGAACCGCCCGCCGGAACGGGCCCCGCAGAAGAGCCCGGGGCCGGACCGTACGCGGGGATCGAGCGCCGAACACCGGCAGCCCCAGGGCGGGCAGACCCCCTGGGCCGGGCACCGGGCACCGGGCACCGGGCACCGTAGGCCGGATCGGCGCAGAGGCCAGGCGTCAGTCGCCGGGAGCGAACCGGACCGGGCCGGAGGCCAGGCGCCGGAATCCACAACGCGGGCCGGCCGCGGAGGTCACCGCCGGGCACCCCGACGCGGACGGGGCGCAGCGGCGAAGAACCGGCCACCGGAGACCGGGCTCCGCGGGCCGCCCGGGCGTGGGGCCTGGGCCGTTCAGGTGCGGAACGGGAAGGCGTACGTGTGGACGGCGACGTTCTCGCGGCCTCCGGTGTCGCCGGCGGTGACGGCGGCGCGGCCGCGTTCCTCGTACTCGCGGACGAGGTCGTACATGCGCCGGGACAGCTCGGTCAGTTCGTCCGGGGTGAGCTTGAGAAGCCATTCGGCGGAGTCGGACGCCGCGTTCCAGGCGGCGCCCCAGTGGGCGCGCTCGTCGAGGAAGCGGCGGTACATGTCGGCGCGCTGCTCGAAGAACAGACGGCTGGCGGCGGTGTGCGCGGCCGCCTTCTCGGGGGCGTCGGAGAAGTCCTCGTCATGGATGCTGACGCCGTCGGTGGCGGGGCGCCACCAGCGCTCCCTGCCGTCGGTGGTCTGCGGTTCGGCCTCCTCGATGAGGCCGTGCTCGGCCAGCTTGCGCAGGTGGTAGCTGACCAGGGAGACGGCTTCGTCGACCTGTCCGGCGAGCTGCGAGGCGGTCGCCGTACGGGCGATGGTCAATGCCCGGTACAGGTTCATGCGCAGCGGGTGGGCGATCGCCTTCAGCGTGCCCAGGTCCTGGATCCTGCGGTCTCGGTCTCTTTCTCTCTCCGGCATGCCCCCAGACTAGATGCGCAAGGAAAATTGCACAACGGATATTGCGCAAGCAATCTTGCGCAACTTTCCTTGCGGGTCTGCCCGTGAAAAGGCCCCGGCCGCCTGTGCGTGCGCAGCCGGGGCCCTCCTCGGCAGAGGTCACCTCACCGGGTGACCGGCCTCCCGCAGCGTCTCCTTGACCTGACCGATGCGCAGATCGCCGAAGTGGAACACCGAGGCCGCGAGGACCGCGTCCGCGCCCGCCGCGATCGCCGGCGGGAAGTCCGCGAGCCGGCCGGCGCCGCCGGAGGCGATCACGGGGACGGTGACGTGCTTGCGGACGGCCGCGATCATCTCCAGGTCGTAGCCGTCCTTCGTGCCGTCCGCGTCCATGGAGTTCAGCAGGATCTCCCCCGCGCCCAGCTCGGCGGCCCGGTGCGCCCACTCCACCGCGTCGATGCCGGTGCCGCGGCGACCGCCGTGGGTGGTCACCTCGAAGGAACCGGCAGCCGTGCGGCGCGCGTCGACCGACAGGACCAGCACCTGGCGGCCGAAGCGCTCGGCGATCTCCCGGATCAGTTCCGGCCGGGCGATCGCGGCCGTGTTGACGCCCACCTTGTCGGCGCCCGCCCGCAGCAGCCGGTCCACGTCCTCGGCCGTACGGACGCCGCCGCCGACCGTGAGCGGGATGAACACCTGCTCGGCGGTGCGGCGCACCACGTCGTAGGTCGTCTCCCGGTCGCCCGAGGACGCGGTGATGTCCAGGAACGTCAGCTCGTCGGCGCCCTCGGCGTCGTACACCTTGGCCATCTCGACGGGGTCGCCCGCGTCGCGCAGGTTCTGGAAGTTGACGCCCTTGACGACCCGGCCGTTGTCCACGTCCAGGCAGGGGATGACTCGGACCGCCAGGGTCATGAATCGGGCTCCTCTGATTTTCCTCTGAATGCTTCGAGTTCCACCGAGACCAGGACGCGCGGGTCGACGAACCCCTCCACGACGAGCAGGGTCGACACCGGGCGTACCGCGTCGAACAGCTCCTTGTGGGCGCGGCCCACGTCGTCCAGGTCCCGGGCGTGGCTCAGATACATACGGGTCCGGATCACGGACTCCGCGCCGAGCCCGAACTCGCCGATCGCCTCGAGCGCGCTGGTGAAGGCGGTCTTCGCCTGTTCGTACGGGTCGCCCTCCCCGTACAGCACCTCGCCCCGGAAGGCGGTGGTGCCCGCCACCAGGACGCGGTCGCCCGCCGCGACGGCCCGTGCGAATCCGAACGTCTCTTCCCAGGGAACTCCGCTCTGCACGCGCCGTACGGCATCGGACGTCATGACGACACTTCCTCCAGGGCCTCTTCGAGCGTGAACGCCTTCGCGTACAGGGCCTTCCCGACGATGGCGCCCTCGACACCGAGCGGCACGAGGGAGGCGAGCGCGCGCAGGTCGGCGAGCGAGGAGACGCCGCCGGAGGCGACCACCGGGCGGTCGGTCGCCGCGCAGACGTTCTTCAGCAGCTCCAGGTTGGGGCCCTGGAGGGTGCCGTCCTTGGCGATGTCGGTGACGACGTAGCGGGCGCAGCCCTCCTTGTCCAGGCGCGCCAGCGTCTCGTAGAGGTCGCCGCCGTCGCGGGTCCAGCCGCGGCCGCGCAGGGTGGTGCCGCGTACGTCGAGGCCGACGGCGATCTTGTCGCCGTGCTCGGCGATGACCTCGGCGACCCACTCGGGGGTCTCCAGGGCGGCGGTGCCGAGGTTGACGCGGGTGCAGCCGGTGGCGAGCGCGGCGGCGAGGGTGTCGTCGTCGCGGATGCCGCCGGACAGCTCGACCTTGATGTCCATGGCGTGGGCGACCTCGGCGATCAGGGCGCGGTTGTCGCCGGTGCCGAAGGCGGCGTCGAGGTCGACCAGGTGCAGCCACTCGGCGCCCGAGCGCTGCCAGGCGAGGGCGGCCTCCAGCGGGGAGCCGTAGGAGGTCTCGGTCCCGGACTCGCCGTGCACGAGGCGGACGGCCTGGCCGTCGCGGACGTCGACGGCGGGCAGGAGTTCGAGCTTCGAAGCCATCACAGGGTTCCGATCCAGTTGTTCAGCAGCTGCGCTCCGGCGTCGCCGGACTTCTCGGGGTGGAACTGGGTGGCCCACAGGGCACCGTTCTCCACGGCGGCCACGAAGGGCTTGCCGTGGGTGGCCCAGGTGACCTTGGGGGCGTGCATCGCCGGGTTGTGCACCTCCAGTCGCCAGTCCTGGACGGCGTAGGAGTGCACGAAGTAGAAGCGGGCGTCGGCGTCGAGGCCGGCGAACAACTCGGAGCCGGCGGGTGCCTCGACGGTGTTCCAGCCCATGTGCGGGACGACGTCGGCCTCCAGCGGCGCGACCGTGCCGGGCCACTCGTCCAGGCCCTCGGCCTCGACACCGTGCTCGATGCCGCGGGCGAAGAGGATCTGCATGCCGACGCAGATGCCCATGACGGGGCGTCCGCCGGACAGCCTGCGGTCGATGATCCAGTCCCCGCGGGCCTCCTTGAGGCCGCGCATGCAGGCGGCGAAGGCGCCGACGCCGGGTACCAGCAGGCCGTCGGCGTTCATCGCGGCGTCGAAGTCACGGGTGATCTCGACGTCGGCGCCGGTGCGGGCGAGCGCCCGCTCGGCGGAGCGGACGTTGCCGAAGCCGTAGTCGAAGACGACGACCTTCTTGGCGGCGGGGCTGCCCACTTCACACCTCCAGCCGCAGCACGCCCGCGAAGATGCACATCGCGGCGCCGATGGACAGCAGCACGATCAGGCTGGTGGGCATCTTCTGCTTGGCGAAGGAGTAGACGCCGCCGCCCAGGAAGAGGCCGAGGACGATCAGGATGGTGGAGAAGCTGTTCATGGCGGTTACAGGGCGCCCTTCGTGGAGGGCAGGATGCCGGCCGCGCGCGGGTCGCGTTCGCTGGCGTACCGCAGGGCTCGTGCCAGCGCCTTGAACTGGCACTCCACGATGTGGTGGGCGTTGCGCCCGTAGGGCACGTGCACGTGCAGGGCGACCTGGGCCTGGGCGACGAAGGACTCCAGGATGTGCCGGGTCATCGTGGTGTCGTACTCGCCGATCATCGGCGCCATGTTCTCGGGCTCCGTGTGCACGAGGTAGGGGCGGCCGGAGAGGTCGACGGTGACCTGGGCGAGGGACTCGTCCAGCGGGACCGTGCAGTTGCCGAAGCGGTAGATCCCCACCTTGTCGCCGAGCGCCTGCTTGAAGGCGGCGCCGAGCGCGAGGGCGGTGTCCTCGATGGTGTGGTGGGAGTCGATGTGCAGGTCGCCGTCGGTCTTCACGGTCAGGTCGAACAGGCCGTGCCGGCCGAGCTGGTCGAGCATGTGGTCGTAGAAGCCGACGCCGGTGGCGATGTCGGTCTTCCCGGTGCCGTCGAGGTCGATCTCGACCAGGACGGAGGTCTCCTTGGTGGTGCGCTCCACGCGCCCGACGCGGTTCATCCGCTCTGCTCCTGTTCCTTCTTGAGATCGCGCACCGCATCGAGGAACGCGTCGTTCTCGTCCGGGGTGCCGGCGCTGACCCGCAGCCATCCCGGTACGCCGTTGTCGCGGACCAGGACACCCCGGTCGAGGATCCGCTGCCATGCGGTGTGGGAGTCGGCGAACCGCCCGAACTGGACGAAGTTGGCGTCCGACTCGGTGACGTCGTAGCCGATCGCGCGCAGTTCGGTGACCAGCCGGTCCCGCTCGGCCTTCAGCTGCTCGACGTACTTCAGCAGTGTGTCGGTGTGCTCCAGCGCGGCCAGTGCGGTGACCTGGGTGATCGCCGAGAGGTGGTAGGGCAGCCGGACCAGCTGGAGGGCGTCCACGACCGCGGGGTGGGCGGCCAGATAGCCCAGGCGCAGTCCGGCCGCGCCGAACGCCTTGGACATGGTGCGGGAGACGACGAGGTGCGGCCGGCCCGCCAGGTACGGCAGCAGGGAGCGGCCGTGGCTGAACTCGACGTACGCCTCGTCGACGACCACCATGGACGGCTTCGCCGCCTGCGCCGCGTCGTACAGCGCGAGGACCGTTTCGGCCTCGACCGTGTTGCCGGTGGGATTGTTGGGGGTGGTGATGAAGACCACGTCGGGCCGCTGCTCGGCGATCGCCCGCTCGGCGGCGGCCAGGTCGATGGTGAAGTCCTCACGGCGCGGCCCGGAGATCCAGCCGGTGCCCGTGCCGCGCGCGATGAGCGCGTGCATCGAGTACGACGGCTCGAAGCCGATCGCGGTGCGGCCGGGGCCGCCGAAGGCCTGCAGGAGTTGCTGGATGACCTCGTTGGAACCGTTGGCCGCCCAGATGTTCTCGACGGCGAGCGGGTGGCCGCCGGTCCTCGTCAGGTACTTCGCCAGTTCGGTGCGCAGCTCGACCGCGTCCCGGTCCGGGTAGCGGTTGAGGTCGCGGGCCGCCTCCCGTACCCGCTCGGCGATCCGCTCGACGAGCGGTTCGGGCAGCGGGTAGGGGTTCTCGTTCGTGTTCAGCCGTACGGGGACGTCCAACTGGGGGGCGCCGTAGGGGGTCTTGCCGCGCAGCTCGTCCCGTACGGGAAGATCGTCGATCCTCACGTCGCTCACTTGCTCTCGGGTACCTTCCAGCCGAACCTCGCCTTGACCGCCGCACCGTGCGCGGGCAGGTCCTCCGCCTCCGCCAGCGTCACCACGTGGTGGGCGACCTCGGCGAGGGCGTCGCACGTGTAGTCGACGATGTGGATGCCGCGCAGGAAGGACTGCACCGACAGGCCCGAGGAGTGGCAGGCGCAGCCGCCGGTGGGCAGGACGTGGTTGGATCCGGCGGCGTAGTCGCCGAGGGAGACGGGCGCCCAGGGGCCGATGAAGACCGCGCCGGCGTTGCGCACGCGGTCGGCGACGGCGGCGGCGTCGGCCGTCTGGATCTCCAGGTGCTCGGCGCCGTAGGCGTCGACCACCTTCAGGCCCTCCTCCAGGCCGTCGACCAGGACGATGGCGGACTGCCGGCCGGACAGGGCCGGGCGGATGCGGTCCTCGATGTGCTTGGTGGCCGCGACCTGGGGCTCCAGCTCCTTCTCCACGGCGTCCGCGAGGTCGGTGGAGTCGGTGACCAGGACGGCGGCGGCCAGCGGGTCGTGCTCGGCCTGGCTGATCAGGTCGGAGGCGACGTGCACCGGGTCGGCGGTGGCGTCGGCGAGGACCGCGATCTCGGTCGGTCCCGCCTCCGCGTCGATGCCGATGCGGCCGGTGAAGTAGCGCTTGGCGGCGGCGACCCAGATGTTGCCGGGGCCGGTGACCATGTTCGCGGGCGGGCAGGACTCGGTGCCGTAGGCGAACATCGCGACGGCGGTGGCGCCGCCCGCGGCGTACACCTCGTCCACGCCGAGCAGGGCGCAGGCGGCGAGGATCGTCGGGTGCGGCAGGCCGCCGAAGTCGGCCTGGGCCGGGGAGGCGAGCGCGATCGACTCGACGCCGGCCTCCTGGGCGGGTACGACGTTCATGATCACGGAGGACGGGTAGACCGACCGGCCGCCGGGCGCGTACAGCCCGACGCGCTCGACGGGGACCCACTTCTCGGTCACCGAGCCGCCGGGCACGACCTGGGTGGTGTGCGAGGTGCGGCGCTGGGCGCGGTGGACGAGGCGGGCCCGGCGGATGGACTCCTCCAGGGCGGCGCGCACGGCCGGGTCCAGCTGCTCCAGGGCGTCCTCGATCGCCCGGGCCGGAACCCGCACCGATTCCAGTCGTACCCCGTCGAACTTCTCGGCGAAGTCGATCAGTGCCGCGTCGCCGCGATGATGCACGGCCTCGCAGATCGGACGCACCTTCTCCAGGGCGGCCGAGACGTCGAAGTCGGCTCGGGGCAGCAGGTCACGCAGGGCGGGGCCCTCGGGGAGGGCGTCGCCGCGCAGATCGATTCGGGAGATCACGTCTCCAATTCTCTCAGACCGCGCTCGGGCACCGTCCGCCTGTATCAATGGCTGATACAGAACCTGGGAACGCACGGTTCCGGCCTTCTGCCACAAGTCGGAAGATCACCTTCACATTCCGCGTTCAGTCCGTCACACAACGGGCATCACCGGTTGTACAAAACGACCGAACCGGCGAGTAGCTGGGGAAGAAGGGAAGAACCGTGACCGAGGGGACCGGCAGGCACGCCGGGGACCTGCCGGACGACCTGACCGACGTCGAGGCCGGGATGTGGCAGGCCTTCCGCAACGGCAGTGTGTACGACCTGCGCAGCGGGGACGCGGCGGTGGACGACCCGCACGGCCCGCACCCCTGGGGGCCCGAGCGGAGCGTACGCGCGCGCGTGGTCTGCTGGCTGCTGCTGGACGGACCGCCCGCGCTCGCCGGGCGGGTCTCGTCCCTGAAGCTGACCGGGCTGCGGATCACGGGCACGCTCGACCTCGCCGGGGGCACGGTGGTGCCCTACGTGGAGCTGATGGGCTGCCGGTTCGAGAACGAGGTGCTGCTGCCCGAGGCCCGCTTCACCACCGTGCGCCTGGTGGACTGCGCGGTGCCGCGCCTGGAGGCCGCCCGCGTGCACACCGAGGGCGACCTGCACCTGCCGCGCTGCCGCTTCCCGGCGGGCATCCGGCTCACCGACGCGCGGATCGGCACGGACCTGCTGCTCAACCAGGCGAGCGTGCACCACGACCGCGCCGGGCGGTCGATCGCCGCCGACGGGCTGATCGTGGGCCAGGACCTCCAGGCCGAGCTGCTCCGGGCGCACGGCGAGGTCAGCATGCGCGGCGCCAAGGTGGGCGCCTCCGTGAGCCTGCGCGGCGCCCAGGTGACGAGTCCCTACACGCGCTTCGCGCTGAACGCGCCCCAGCTGACCGTCGGCCGCACCCTCTACCTGACCCCGGCCGCCCTCGGCGCCCCGCTGCTGAGCGGGGTGACTCCCGCGCGCGGGACGCGGATCCAGCCGTTCGCGTGCCAGGGCGGGCTGCGGCTGGACGACGGGCGGTTCGGGGAGGCCGTCGACCTGGAGGGGGCCCGGTTCTCCTTCACCGACGAGCAGGCGCTGTCCCTGCGCCGGGTACAGGCCCCGGAGCTGCGCTTCCTCGGGGAGCGTCCGCCGCGCGGCCAGGTGGTGCTGTCCGGCGCGCGGATCGCCACCCTCGTCGACCGGGCGGCCGGCTGGCCCGGGCCCGGCAACCTGCACATGGGCGGCTTCGTCTACGAGAACCTCGTGCCGCGCGGCCCGTTCCCGCTGACCGAGCGCCTGGACTGGGTGGCGGCGGCGACCGCCGAGTACAACCCGGAGCCGTACGAGCGGCTGGCCGCGGTGCTGCGCGAGGCCGGTGAGGACGAGGACGCGCGCGAGGTGCTGCTCGCCAAGCACCGCCGCCGGCGCGAGACCCTGCCGCCCGCGGCCAGGCTGTGGGGGTACGTGCAGGACGGGGCCGTGGCCTACGGGTACCGGCCGGGGAGGGCCGCGCTGTGGATGGCGGTGCTGTGGGCGGCCGGGTCGCTCGCCTTCGCGCACGCCGGTCGTCCCGCGCCCGGCCCCGGCGGCGCCCAGCAGCAGTGGAACCCCGCCCTGTACGCGCTCGACCTGCTGCTCCCGGTCGTCGACTTCGGCCAGGCCAGCCAGTGGCAGCTGGACGGCCTGTGGCAGTGGCTCGCGGCGGCGATGGTCCTGCTGGGCTGGACGCTGGCCACCACGGTGGCGGCGGGGGCGACCCGCCTGCTGCGCCGCAGGTGACCCCGGCGGCGACGGTGCCGCCCGGACATGTGAACGCCGCCCGAACAATTGTTGAACACTCACCTTTTTGCCTGACCTTGACCGGGCGCCGTACAACTTTCCCCGGCTTGCTCCGGCCCTCTGGCGCGCCGCGACCTGCGGACTTTCAATGGTCGACACCATGGCTCTGCTGCCCCCCTTCATCCGCCCCACCCGGATGACCAGAACCCCGGCCCCCGCCACCGGGCCGCCGCCGGCCGGTCTGGCCGCCGACGAAGAGGTGCTCCTCGACGCGCCGGACGACCGGCTGGGCCCGGCCCTGGTCGCCGCCGCGCGGGGCGCCTACGGACCCGCCGCGCACCTGCTGGCCGGCACCCGGGAGCGGGCGCAGTGGGAGGACCGCGACGGCTACACGCGGCGCCTGGCCGCGTTCGCGGGCGCCCGCGGCGAGTGGCTGGACGCCTGGCGCGCCGCCGCGCCCGGCGACCCGGACGCGCTGCTGCTCACCGCCCAGCTCGCCGTGGACCGCGCCTGGCCCTCACCGGCCCGGGCCGAGCTGCTGCGCGGGGCCGGACCGCTCATCACGGCCGCCGCCCGCGCCGACGACCGGGACCCGGTGCCCTGGCGGGTCGCGCTCGACCACGCGCGCGGCAGCCGCGCCGGACACCGCTACTTCGAGGAGCTGTGGGCCGCCGCGGTCCGCCGCGCCCCGCACCACCACGGCTGCCACGTGGCCGCCCTGCGGTACCTGGCCACCGCCTGCTGCGTCCCGCCGGGGAACACAGGGCCCGGCTCGCACAGCCCTGACGCACCACATCACGCACGCGGCGCACACCCGCTCCAACGCACCTCACATGCACCGCAGGGCTCGCATGCACCGCAGGACTCGCATGCACCGCAGGGCTCCCACGCACCGCAGGGTTCCCATGCACCGCAGGGCTCCCACGCACCGCACGGCTCCCATGCACCGCACCGCTCGCAGGGCTCGCACGGGTCGCTTCGGGAGTGCTTCGACTTCGCCGACCGGGCCGCCCAGGACGCCCCCTGTGACGCCCTCGTGCAGGGCTTGCCGGCGCGGGTCGCCTTCGCCTGCCTCGCCGACGGTGGCGGGCCCTGGGTGGAGCGGTCCCGGCTGGAGGCGGCGGCGGACCGGGCGATCGCGCTGTCCGCACTCGTCCCGGCGGCGACGCCCCGGCACGCGGAGCTGCGCAACCTGCTCGCGTACGTCCTGGTGCGCCTGGACCGCCACGAGGACGCGCTCGCCCAGCTGCGTCTGACCGGCCCGTACGCCACCTCCTTCCCCTGGGACCGGTTCTCCGGCGACCCGCTCGGCCTGTTCCTGGAACTGCGCGCCGACGTCCGCTCCGTCCCGCTCACCAGAGCCGCGCGCACCCCCTAAACCGGGCGCGGCGGACGGGCCGGGGCGCGCGGCCATTAGGCTTTTGCGCCGTGACCACCGTCCGGCTTCCCCTCTTCCCCCTGAACTCGGTGCTGTTCCCGGGGCTTGTGCTGCCCCTGAACGTGTTCGAGGAGCGCTACCGCGCGATGCTGCGCGCCCTGCTGAAGACGCCCGAGGACGAACCGCGCCGGTTCGCCGTCGTGGCGATCCGCGACGGCCACGAGGTGGCCCCGAGCGCTCCGGGCATGCCCGATCCGACCGCACTGCCCGAGCGCGGCCCCGCGGCCGGCTTCGGGCCCGACCCCGCCAGGGCGCTCCACGGCGTGGGCTGCGTGGCGGACGCGGCGACGATACGGGAGCGGGCCGACGGGACCTTCGAGGTGCTGGCGACCGGCACCACACGGGTGCGGCTGCTGTCGGTGGACGCCTCCGGGCCGTTCCTCACCGCCGAGCTGGAGGAACTGACCGAGGAACCGGGCGACGAGGCGGGCCCGCTGGCCGAGGGGGTGCTGCGGTCCTTCCGGCAGTACCAGAAGCGGCTGGCCGGCGCGCGGGAGCGGTCACTGGCCACGGGCGCGGAACTGCCGGACGAGCCGAGCGTGGTGTCGTACCTGGTGGCGGCGGCGATGGTGCTGGACATCCCGACCAAGCAGCGGCTGCTCCAGGCGCCGGACACCTCCTCGCGCCTGCGGGACGAGCTGAGGCTCCTTCGCTCGGAGACCGCGATCATCCGTAATCTGCCGTCGTTGCCGTCCGCGGACCTGACGAGCGGCCCCACGAGCTTCAACTGAGGGAACGCGGGGCGACGGGGCGGACAGGGCGAACGGCGAGCACAGGGAGATCGGGGACGTATGGCGAAGAAGGCGAAGAAGCAGCAGCAGTCCGGGGGGACGCCCGCGACCGTGGCCCTGGGCGCGGCGGGCGTGGCCCACACCGTCCACTCCTACGACCACGACCCGGCCCACCCGTCCTACGGCGAGGAGGCGGCCGAGGCGATGGGCGTCTCCCCGGACCGGGTGTTCAAGACGCTGGTCGCGGACGTCGACGGCGCCCTGACGGTGGCCGTCGTGCCGGTGGCGGGCTCCCTCGACCTGAAGGCCCTGGCGTCGGCGGTCGGCGGCAAGCGCGCGGCGATGGCGGACCCGACCCTCGCCGAACGCACCACCGGCTACGTCCGCGGCGGCATCAGCCCGCTGGGCCAGCGCAAGAAGCTCCCCACGGTCCTGGACGCCTCGGCGTCGTCCCACGACACGATCTGCGTCTCGGCGGGCCGCAGGGGCCTGGAGGTCGAACTGTCCCCGGCGGACCTGGCCCGGCTGACGGACGCCGTACTGGCCCCGATCGGCCGGGCCTGAGGGCCCCGGGCCTTTCCCCCCGCCGCTCGCGCCTCCTCCCGAGCACCGCCCACCGGCCCCGCGCGGCTACGCCGGGGAAGGCCCCTCGTGGGATTCCTGGTCGTACGGGTCCGGGTCGCGGGGGCCGAAGAGGGCCGTCAGCGCGAGGTGCACCACCAGGGCGGCCAGCGGCCAGGCCAGCAGCGCGCCCTTGGCGCCCAGCCGGATCGGGGCCGAGAAGGTCTTCCCCTCGCCCACGGCCCTGGCATGCGCGACGACGTCCTGCTGGGGGCCGAGCCACACGCCGAGCCGCCAGGCCAGCAGCGAGCCGAGGAGCCCGCCGACGCACAGGGCCACCACCAGGGGCACTCCCCCGCGCCTGCGCAGCAGGAAGACCACCACCGCGCTCAGCACCCCGAGCCCGAGGGCCAGCAGCGTGAACGTTCCGTCGACGCCGATCGCCTGCTCCCCCTCGGTGTCCTTGAGGTAGACGACCCAGCTGTTCCCGGTGACGTTCCCGACCAGGGGGATGCGCGGCGCCAGCCACAGCCACAGGAGTCCCAGCAGGACACCGCCGAGCGCCACGGCCACCGTGACCACGGCGGCCTCCCGGAGTTCGGTCTTCATCCCGGGGCCGTCCTGTCCGTCCACCGGTCCAGCCGTCCCCGCGCCGTCCGCGGGCGCCTGCCGGGTCTGCTCGGGCGCGCTCTCCACGGGCGGCTGCGCCGGGGGCTGCGCGTCGCCGCCGGGCCGGGCGGGCTCGGAGGGCTGGGCGGGCCGCCGGTTCGGCGGCGTGGGAGGAGTCAACGGAGCGGTCACCCTGTCATCGTGCCAGGTGACTCTGTCAGCCGCGTCACCGGACGGCCGCCCGGCGGTAGGCCCAGGTGGCCACGGCCAGCGAGACCACCCCGACCCCGGCGCAGACCGCCATGTCGATGCCCACCCACGTCCAGTCCGGACGGTCCGCGAAGCTGCGGGCGTAGGCCTCCACGCCGTAGGTGGAGGGCAGCAGGTCGCGGGCGAGCCGGATGACCTCGGGCATCCGCTCCGGCGGCAGCACCCCCAGGAGCAGCGCGGCCGACATGCCCAGCTGCCCCAGCAGCGTGGCCAGTTCCGGCCGGGGTGCGAGCAGCCCGCAGGCGGCGCCCAGGCCGGAGAGCGCCGCTCCCGCGAGCGGGATCACCGCCACGAGCACCCACAGGTTGCCCAGCGGCAGCCCGAACAGCGCGCAGCCGAAGAGCGCGGTCACGAGCGTTCCCGGCACCGTGAAGGAGGCGTACGCCGCCGCCGCGCCCAGCACCACGGCCGCGGGCGGCACCGGCAGCGTCGCGTAGTGGTCGAGCCCGCCGCTGGAGCGCAGCTGCCCGAAGTACTGGGCGAGCAGGTTGAGGGCGACGTAGGCGACGACGACGATCGACGCGCCGGCCACCACGGACCGGGCCTCGCCGCCGCCGCTGACCACGCCCCGCATCATGATCATGATGCCGACGGACTGGAAGGTCGCCACGAACAGCAGCGGGATGCGCGCCACCCGCGCGCGGGACAGCTGGGCCCGGTACACGGCCGCGAGCGACGGCCACAGCCGCGCCCGCGGGCCGAGTTCGGCGACCGCCGCCCGGGCGGGACCGGTGTCCTGCGCGGCCGCCCGGCCGGCCAGCACGTCGGCGGGTACGACACTCACGTCGAACTGCTCCTCTGCTTCGCTGCCTGCCCCAGGCCCTGTCCACGACGTAGTCCGGCACCGCTCACGCCTTCACCAGCCCCTGCTGGGCGGCGCCGCCCAGCGCCAGGTACACGTCCTCCAGGCTGGGCGTGGTGAGGGTGAAGTCGTCCAGGGCGGCGAAGGCGGCGCCGCCGGTGACCGTGGCGACCACGGCGCGGGCCTCCTCGGGCGCGAGCCGCAGCGTCCAGCGGCGCCCGGACCGGTCGGCCCGCTCCTGGAGCGCGGCGACCTCCGGGACGTCCAGGGGCGCGCGCTCGCGCCACACCAGTTCGACCCGCACCTCGCCGGAGACCCGCTCCTTGAGGCCGGCCGGGGTGTCGCAGGCGATGACCCGTCCCCGGTCGAGGACGGCGACGCGGTCGAGGACGGTCTCGGCCTCGATGACGTTGTGGGTGACCAGCAGGACGGTGGTGCCGTGCTCGGCGCGGCGCCGGTCCACGGCGGACCACACGGCGCGCCGCGCCACCGGGTCCATGCCGGTGGTGGGCTCGTCGAGCACGAGCAGCGGGCGCTCGCCGACCAGGGCGGCGGCGAAGCAGGCGAGCCGGCGCTGGCCGCCGGAGAGCTTCTTCAGGGGGCGTGCGGCGATCGGCGCGAGGCCCAGTTCGCCGAGGACGGCGTCCCGCTCGGCGCGGGCCCGCCGCACGTCCAGTCCGCGCAGCCGGCCGGTCGTCTCGGCGGCGAGCGAGACGGTCAGCTCGTCCAGGGCGCTGGACTCCTGCCCGAGGTAGGCGAGGAGGCGGGCGGCCCGCTCGGGGTGGGCCACGATGTCGTGGCCGAGGATCTCGACGGTGCCGCGGTCGGGGCGCATCAGCCCGGTGAGCTGACGGACCAGGGTGGACTTCCCGGCGCCGTTCGGGCCGAGCAGTCCGAAGATCTCGCCGCGCCGCACGTCCAGCTCGATCTCGTCGGTGGCCCGTACCTCGGGGGTGCCCGGGGTGCCGCGCCGGCCACGGGCCGCGGGATAGGTCTTGGTCAGTCCGCGCACCGCGCACACGACGTCGCCTGTGTGCCGAAGTCCCGGTGCCGCGCGCGTACTCACAAGGGACGAGAGTACGGGGTCCGCGGGCTTTACTCGTCCTTGGGGCGACCTCTCCCGGTTCCTCCGGGTCCTCGAACCGGGGGTCAGTCGCCCGCCGGGGCGTGCTCGGCGGCCGTGCGGACGTCGATCTCCCGCCAGAACCCGGCCCGGATCGCGTACCGGTCGTGCTCGTCGATCTGGTCGTCCTTGTGCGCGAGCAGCCCGAACCGTGCGGCGTAGCGCAGCAGCTCGCCGTCGATGCGGTGTGGCACCCGCGGGTACATCGACGACAGTTTCTGCAGGTGGGCTTGGTCGCCGAGACGTCCCATCCAACGTCGGGCGAACACCTGTCCGACCTCGTACGGGTCGCCGCCGACGGTCGTGATGTCCTCCTCGCGGTCCGCCCACCGCTGCTCGGCCGTGGTGAGCTGGGCGAGGGTCGGCAGGGACGCGGCGTCGGGCGACTCGCCGGCCACGCCGGGCCGGTCCACCCAGCCCTTGTCGGAGGACCAGCGCAGGGTCGCGGTGGTGGGGTGCCGGTCGGCCTGCGGGGCGCCGGGGGCGCGCAGGGCGGCGAGGTCCTTGGGGGTGGGGACGCCCTTGGCGGTGGCCGGCAGCCGCTCCTCGGTGCCGCCCCGCGCGCCGGCGTCCACCGCGTGGCGCGGCTCCTCTGCGGGGCGCTCGCGGGTGGCGGTCAGGCCGGACTCGGGCAGCGGCGCGGAGAGGATCGCGGCGATCTCGGGGCGGGGGGCGGGCGGCGGTGCGCAGACGCCGCCCAGGTCCTTGGCGCGTACCGCCTTGGTGATCCACGTACGGTCCAGGACGCGGCGCTCGTCGGCCTCGGCGACCAGGTCCTCGGACTGGTTGTAGTCGCCGTCGGCGGCCTGCACGGCCCACAGGTGGACGGCGACGCCGTGCTCCTTGGCGGCCATCATGCCCGGCAGCAGGTCGCCGTCGCCCGTGACGAGGACGACGTCCGAACAGGCGCGGTTGCGCGCCAGTTCGGTCAGCTCGGCGTGCATGGCGGCGTCCACGCCCTTCTGCGCCCACCGCCCGTCGCTGCGGGTCAGCGCGCCGAGCCGGACGGTGACGCGGGGCATCACGCGCAGCCTGCGGTGCTCGGGCTGGGGAACGCGGTCGGGGGCGCCGTCGAACCAGTAGATGCGCAGCAGCGGCCGTTCCGTCTCGGACTCGGCCTGCTCGCGCAGTCCCTGGATGAGGGCGGTGTGGTCGACGGTGATCCGGGACCGCGACGGCTCCCCGGCGAGGAGGCTCGCGGCGGCCCCCAGCAGATACCCGGCGTCCACCAGGACGATGCAGCGGTCCACGCGGTCCACCCTCTTTCCGGGGAGGTTGCTCAGGTAGTGCTTCGGGCTTCTTTCGAGTCTGCCCGACGGCGCCGGGGTTAACGGCCCGAACTCGATCTTCGGCGTGGCGTTTCGGGAGCCCGTGGTCCGATGACCCTTGTTACGTACGGTAATTATCCGACATGCGTTCATTGTCGGCGTATGTGAATCTGGTCGCGGCCCTGGCCCCTAGATCCCCCGCAGGAGGCTGATCACCATGGCCAAGAACCGCAAGCAGGACCGCAGCCGGCAGAAGGCGTCCGTGGCCGCGAACGGCCCGCGCGAGACGGAGCACTCCGTGTCGGAACCGCAGCCCGAGCACCACGCTCCGCAGCTCAGTCCCACGGACGTGGCCCGCAAGGGCCGGCAGAAGCGCTTCGGCCACAACTGAGACCGGCTCGAGGGCCGTTGAGCGGGCCCTGGCATCCGCGAGGGGCGTACCCGATGCGCACGGGGACGCCCCTCGTCGGCGTCGTCAGCCCGCCAGGCAGGAAGGGCCGAGCAGCACCTTGAGATCGCCGAAGAGCGCGGGGTCGGGCTTGACCCGGTGCCGGTCGAGGCGCAGCACCGTCGTCTTCGACGGGCCCTGGAGCTTGATCCGGACCTCGCTGTCGCCCTTGTGGTGGGTGAGGATCTCGCCGAGGCGGCTGACCATGGGCGGGGTGATGCGGGTGGCCGGGATGGTGAGGACCACGGGCGCGTTGGTGCCCGCGTGGGACAGGTCCGGGACCTGGAGTTCCATGGCGACCAGGCGGGGCACGTCCTCGCGCTTGTCGAGGCGGCCCTTGACGAACACCACTGCGTCCTCGACGAGTTGGGTGGACACCAGCTGGTAGGTAGCCGGGAAGAACATGCACTCGATGGAGCCGGCCAGGTCCTCGACGGTGGCGATCGCCCAGGCGTTGCCCTGCTTGGTCATCTTGCGCTGGAGGCCGGAGATGATGCCGCCGATGGTGACGACCGCGCCGTCGGCGTGCTCGCCGCCGGTGAGCTGGGCGATGCCCGCGTCGGCCTTGTCGGAGAGCACGTGCTCCAGGCCGAAGAGGGGGTGGTCGGAGACGTAGAGACCGAGCATCTCGCGCTCCTGGGCGAGCAGGTAGGTCTTGTCCCACTCCTCGGTGGTGAACTCCACGTCCAGGCCGAAGCCGGGCTCGCTGCTGGTCTCCTCGCCCATCCCGCCGAAGAGGTCGAACTGGCCCTCGGCCTCCTTGCGCTTGACCGCGACCACGTTGTCGATCATCGGCTCGTACTGCGCGGTGAGGCCCTTGCGGGTGTGCCCCATCTCGTCGAAGGCGCCGGCCTTGATCAGCGACTCGGTGGTGCGCTTGTTGCAGACCACCGCCTCGACCTTGTCGAGGTAGTCGGGGAAGGAGGAGTACTTCCCCTTGGCCTTGCGGCTCCTGATGATCGACTCGACGACGTTGGTGCCGACGTTGCGGACGGCGGAGAGGCCGAAGAGGATCACGTCGTCGCCCTGGGCGGCGAAGTTCGACTCGGACTCGTTGACGTTGGGCGGGAGCACCTTGATGCCCATGC
This sequence comes from Streptomyces sp. NPDC021356, assembly GCF_040641015.1. Lineage (NCBI taxonomy): Bacteria > Bacillati > Actinomycetota > Actinomycetes > Kitasatosporales > Streptomycetaceae > Streptomyces > Streptomyces sp. NPDC021356. The sequence goes on from NZ_JBFACU010000002.1 coordinate 287,682, forward strand.
GGCGGCACTCGTTGAGGTAGACCGCCGACTTGTCCTTGTCGTCCTTGACGGAGGTCAGCAGGGCCGCCATGTACTCGGCGGGGTGGTTGGCCTTCAGGTAGGCCGTCCAGTACGACACCAGGCCGTACGCGGCGGAGTGCGCCTTGTTGAAGGCGTAGCCGGCGAACGGGACCAGGACGTCCCACAGGGCCTGGATGGCCTCGTCGCTGTAGCCGTTCTTCTTGGCGCCCGCCTGGAAGATGGTGAAGTTCTTGGCCAGTTCGTCGGGCTTCTTCTTGCCCATCACGCGGCGCAGGATGTCGGCCTCGCCGAGCGAGTAGCCGGCGATGATCTGGGCGGCCTTCTGCACCTGCTCCTGGTAGACGATCAGGCCGTAGGTGACCGCCAGGACCTCCTCGAGGGGCTCTTCCAGCTCCTTGTGGATCGGGGTGATCTCCTGGAGGCCGTTCTTGCGCAGCGCGTAGTTGGTGTGCGAGTCCATGCCCATGGGGCCCGGGCGGTACAGCGCGGAGACGGCGGAGATGTCCTCGAAGTTGTCGGGCTTCATCAGGCGCAGCAGCGAGCGCATGGGGCCGCCGTCGAACTGGAAGACGCCGAGGGTGTCGCCGCGCTGGAGCAGGTCGAACGTGGTCGGGTCGTCCAGCGGCAGGCTCAGGAGATCGATGTCGAGCCCCTTGTTGGACTTCACCATCTTGACGGCGTCGTCCATGATCGTCAGGTTGCGCAGGCCGAGGAAGTCCATCTTCAGCAGGCCGAGCGACTCGCAGCTCGGATAGTCCCACTGGGTGATGGTCACGCCGTCGGTGTGCCGGACCCAGACGGGGACGTGCTCGGTGATGGTCTCGCTGGACATGATCACGCCGGCGGCGTGCACGCCCATCTGCCGCACCAGGCCCTCGACGCCCTTGGCGGTGTCGATGACCTTCTTCACGTCCGGCTCGTTCTCGTACATCCCGCGGATCTCGCCGGCCTCGCTGTAGCGCGGGTGCGAGGGGTCGGTGATGCCGTTCAGGTCGATGCCCTTGCCGAGGACGTCGGCGGGCATGGCCTTCGTGAGGCGGTCACCCATGGCGTACGGGTAGCCCAGCACGCGCGCGGAGTCCTTGATCGCGTTCTTGGCCTTGATCTTGCCGTAGGTGCCGATCATGGCGACCTTGTCGGCGCCGTACTTCTCCGTGACGTACCGGATCACCTCGACGCGCCTGCGCTCGTCGAAGTCGATGTCGACGTCGGGCATGGAGACGCGCTCGGGGTTGAGGAACCGCTCGAAGATCAGGCCGTGCGGGATCGGGTCGAGGTCGGTGATGCCCATGGCGTAGGCGACGATCGAACCGGCCGCGGAGCCTCGGCCGGGGCCGACCGCGATGCCGTTGTTCTTGGCCCACATGATGAAGTCGGCGACGACGAGGAAGTAGCCCGGGAACCCCATCTGGATGATGACGTCCATCTCGTACTCGACCTGCTTCTGGCGGTCCTCGGGGATGCCGCCCGGGAAGCGGCGCTCCATGCCGCGCCGGACCTCCTCCTTGAACCAGGTGACCTCGGTGTAGCCCTCGGGGATGTCGAACTTGGGCATGAGGTCGCGCTTCTCGAACATGCCCGTGGTGTCGACCATCTCGGCGACCAGGAGCGTGTTGGCGCAGCCCTGCTGCCAGGCGTCCGAGGAGTCGATGGCGTACATCTCGTCCGTGGACTTCAGGTAGTAGCCGGTGCCGTCGAACTTGAAGCGGTCCGGGTCGGAGAGGTTCTTGCCGGTCTGGATGCACAGCAGGGCGTCGTGGGCGCCCGCCTCGTGCGCGTACGTGTAGTGCGAGTCGTTGGTGACCAGCGGGGGGATGCCGAGCTTCCGGCCGATCTCCAGCAGGCCCTCGCGGACCCGGTGCTCGATGTCGATGCCGTGGTCCATCAGCTCCAGGAAGTAGCGGTCCTTGCCGAAGATGTCCTGGTAGTCGGCGGCGGCCTTCAGGGCCTCCTCGTCCTGGCCCAGGCGCAGCCGGGTCTGCACCTCGCCCGAGGGGCAGCCGGTGGAGGCGACGATGCCCTTGGACCACTGGGCGATGGTCTCCTTGTCCATGCGGGGCCACTTCTGCAGCCAGCCCTCGGCATAGGCGTCGGAGGAGAGGCGGAAGAGGTTGTGCAGGCCCTCCCTGTCCACGGCCCACATCGTCTTGTGGGTGTAGCCGCCGGAGCCGGAGACGTCGTCCCGCTTCTGGTGCGGCTGGCCCCAGCGGACCTTGCGCTTGTTGCGCCGGGACTCGGGGGCGACGTACGCCTCGATGCCGATGATCGGGGTGACCCCGGCCTTCTTCGCGGAGTGGAAGAAGTCGTACGCCCCGTGCAGGTTGCCGTGGTCGGACATGGCGATGTGCGTCATGCCCATCTCGTTGCACGCGTCGAACATGTCCTTCAGCCGCGCGGCACCGTCCAGCATCGAGTACTGGGTGTGGACGTGCAGGTGCGTGAACGGCGGCTTCGACACGGTGCGGCCTCCTGGAATACGGATCGGCGACGGGCTGCGGACGGTCTGGGGGTCAGCGTCGAAGTCTATGCCCCGGCACCGACACCCGGCGGCCGGCCGGGCGTGCGTCCGCCGGGATTCCGCCGGGGCGGCCGGGCGCCCGCCCGCGACGCCGGAGGTGACATCGAACGTGACGTCGAACACCAGAACCGGGCACTCCTTCGTGACGTCGAACGTTGGTGGTGGAGGAGATCCGCCCGTCATGTCATGCACCACCCGTACCAGGAGGCACCCCGCGATGTCGGTCACCCAGCTCAGCGACGAGCAGCGCGGCGAGGAGATCCTCTCCGTCTTCGACACCGCCTTCGGCGAGCTGCTGGCCGCCGACCCGGCCGCGTTCCGCGTGAAGTTCCGGAAGATGGCGTCCTCCGCCTTCGCGTTCTACCGCGGCACGGCGTGCCTCTTCTACCACGACCTGGCCGCGGGGAACGCGGGTCCGGACGGCGCGCGCACGGCCGGCGGCCCCTACCTGGACGAGCGCACCTCGCGCGTGTGGATCCACGGCGACCTGCACGCGGAGAACTTCGGCACGTACATGGATTCGAACGGCCGTCTGGTCTTCAACGTCAACGACTTCGACGAGGCCTACGTCGGCCCCTTCACCTGGGACGTCAAGCGCTTCGCCGCCTCCATCGCCCTCGTGGGGTACGCCAAGGCGCTCAGCGACCGGCAGATCACGGAGCTGGTGACCGTCTACGCGAGCGCCTACCGCGAGCGGATCCACGCCCTGGCCACCGGCGCCAAGAGCGACGAGGTGCCGCCCTTCACCCTGGACACCGCCGAGGGCCCGCTCCTGGACGCATTGCGCGTCGCCCGCTCGCTGACCCGGTTCTCCCTGCTGGAGTCGATGACGGAGATCCGCGACTTCGAACGCCGCTTCGCACCCGGCGGCGGCTCCATCGAGCTGGACGCGGCCACCCGCTACAAGGTGCTCGCCGCCTTCGACGGCTACCTGGAGACCCTGCCGGAGTCGTCGCTGGCCCGCCCGGACTCCTACCGCGTCAAGGACGTCGTGGGACGCCGGGGCATCGGGATCGGGTCGGCCGGGCTGCCGTCGTACAACATCCTGCTGGAGGGCAACAGCGACGCCCTGGAGAACGACGTCGTGATCTACATCAAGCAGGCCCAGACCCCGGCCGTCTCCCGGCACGTCACGGACCGGGCGATCCGCGACTACTTCCAGCACGAGGGCCACCGCACGGTGATCTCCCAGCGCGCCCTGCAGGCGCACGCCGACCCGTGGCTGGGCTGGACCGAGCTGGACGGCGCCGGTCAGCTGGTGGCGGAGGTCTCGCCGTACGCCGTCGACCTGGACTGGGACGACATCGACGACCCGGAGGAGATCGCGCAGGTCGTCGCCGACCTGGGGCGGGCCACGGCCACCATGCACGCGGCGGCCGACGACCAGTCCGGCGAGTCCCTGGTGCCGTTCTCCACCGAGCGGGCCATCGACGCGGCGATCGCCGCCGACGAGGAGGGTTTCGCCCCGCTGCTCGTCGACTTCGCGCACGCGTACGGGGCACGCGCGCGCGGGGACCACCGGATCTTCGTCGACCTGTTCCGCAACGGCCGGATTCCAGGTCTGTGACGAGGCGGACGCTCACAGGGACCCTTTAGGGGCCTCTTACCGGCGGACGTGCCACACTCTCCTTCTGCTATGGACATATCCGGGACCCGACTCAGAGCCGTGCGCGCGGCGCTGTTCACGGCAGTGGTCGTGACACTCAGCACCGCGTCGCACGTCCTGCTGTCCCGGGTCCCGCTGCCGCTGAACACGGTGGCCTCGGTCGCGGGCGCCGTGTTCCTGCTCGCCTACGCCCTGGCCGGGCGCGAGCGCGGCTTCGGGCGGATCGCCGCCCTGCTGGTCCCGCTGGAGCTGGCCGCCGACACCGTCTTCACCACCGGCCAGCACGTCTGCTACGGCACCGCGGGCGGCCCGCTCGCCGGCCCGCTGCGCTCGGTCGGCTGGGACGTCCTGTGCGGCAACCGCACGCCCGTCGGCACCCCGCTGGCCCGGATGACCGGCGCCGGCCCCGACCGGCTCGCCGTGCTGCTCGCCCACGCCGACCCGGCGACCGCCTGGCTGCTGCTCGGCGCGCACGTCGGCGTGGGCCTCCTCGCCGCCGGGTGGCTGCGCCGCGGCGAGCGGGCCCTGGCCCAGCTGGTGCGCGCGGTGGCAGCCACCACCTTCCGGCCCCTGCTGATCGCGGTCGCGGCGACCACGGTCCGCCGCCGGCCCACGGTCCACCGGCCGACGCGCCCCGCGCCGCACCGCACCGCCCTGCGCGCCCGCCTCCTCGTGCACTGCCTGGGACGACGCGGACCACCGCGCCCGACCGCCCCGGCCCGCCGCCCCGCCCTCGCGCTCGCCCTCGGCTGAGCGGCGACGGCCGGCCCGGGCCGCCCGGTCCCCCACCACGTCCCACGCATCCCGCGCACGAAGCTGCGCGTCCCACAGGAGAACACCACCATGAGCAAGCGGAACACCCAGTCGGCGAAGACGGCGGCCCGGGAGCGGCTGCGCGTCGAGCGCGAGCGCGAGGCCAAGCGGGCCAAGGCCAAGCGGCAGATCACCGTCGCCGCCTCGGTCGTCGTCGTGCTGGCGGCGGCGGGCGGCATCGGCTACGCCGTGGTCCAGGCGAACAAGCCCGGCCACTGGGACGCGGTGAAGGACGACAAGGTCGTCGCACCCGCCAACACCTCGGGCACCGACGGCACGACGGTGATCCTCGGCAAGTCCACCGCCGCGAAGACCCTCAAGGTCTACGAGGACCCGCGCTGCCCGGTCTGCGCCCAGTTCGAACAGACCGTCGGCTCGACCCTGAAGAAGGACCTCGACGACGGCAAGTTCAAGATGCAGTACATCTCCGGCACCTTCCTCGACGACCACGACCAGGGCGAGGGCTCCAAGAACGCACTGAGCGCCCTGGGCGCCGCGCTCAACGTGAGCCCCGAGGCGTTCCAGGAGTACAAGACCGCGCTCTACTCCGCCAAGTGGCACCCGGACGAGAACGACGACAAGTTCAAGGACGACAGCTACCTGCTCAAGGTCGCGGACACCGTCCCGGCGCTCAAGGGCAACGCCAAGTTCCAGTCGGCCGTGAAGAACGGCACGTACGACGCCTGGGCCATGGCGATGTCGAAGACCTTCGACGACAACAAGGACAAGGTGAGCGGCACCCCGAGCCTGGTCATGGACGGCAAGAAGCTCACCTCCCCCGGCTCGGACAACGCGCCGATGACCGTGGCGGACTTCAACTCGGTGGTCGGCGCGGCGCTGAAGGGCTGATTCAGGCAGCAGACCGGATCCGGTTCGGGCAGCAGGCGCTGATCCGGCCGCCCGTAGCGGCGCGAACCCCCTGTGATCCGCGCCGGTCCGCACCGGCTCACGCCGATCCGCGCTGAAGAGCGGGCGAACTTTCGCCCCTTCGCCCGCTCTTCGCGTGTACTCGTCAGTAATCTGATCGGCCGTGACCAGCCGACACAGATCATCCGGCCCCCTCCCGACGACCCCGGGGCCCTCCGGCCCCCCGCTCATCCCCCGCCGCCGTACGGTCGTCAAGGCCGCCGCGGCCACCGCGGTCCTGGCCGCGCCGCTCGCCGCCGCGCTGCCCGCGCGCGCCGCGAGCGCGGCCCCCGCCTTGGGGCGGTTACACCGACGACCGCCGCGAACTCCTGGGCCACCTGCGCGCGAACGCCATCCGCAACACCGTCTTCCTGACCGGGGACATCCACATGGCGTGGGCCAACGACGTGCCGGTGGACGCCGGGACCTACCCGCTGTGGCCCTCGGCGGCCACCGAGTTCGTGGTCACCTCACTGACCTCGGACAACCTCGACGACATGGCCAAGGTCCCGGAGGGCACCGTCTCCGCGGTGGCCGCCCCGGTGATCCGGGCCGCCAACCGGCACGTCCACTGGGTCGACACCGACCGCCACGGCTACGGCGTCCTGGACATCACCGCCGAGCGCGCGCAGATGGACTACTACGTCGTCTGCGACCGCACCCGCGCGAACGCGACGTCCGCCTGGGCACGTTCGTACCGCACGCGCAGCGGCACGCAGCGGATCGAGCGGACGTACGACCCCGTCTAGGGCTTCGCGGCCGCGCCGCGGCGGCTCAGCCGAGGGTGCCGAGGAAGCCGAGCGCCACCCGCCAGGTGGCCTCGGCGGCCTCGGCGTCGTAGTCCGGCAGGTCGGGGTCGGTGTAGAGGTGGCCGGCCCCGGCGTACCGGTAGATCTCCACGTCGGCGCCGATGCGGCCCATCTGCAGGTACCAGGCGCTCAGCCAGTCGTCGGTCTCGAACGGGTCCGGTTCCGCCACGTGCAACTGGACGGGCAGCTCGTCGGCCCGGACGCCCGGCGCGATGTCGGACGTCCCGTGCAGGAGGAGCAGGCCGCGCGCCTTGTCGTCGCCGAGGGCGAGGGTCTGGGCGATGGAGGCGCCGAGCGAGAACCCGGCGTAGACCAGGCCGCGCTCCGAGTAGGGCGCCGCGGCCAGCACGGCCCGGCGCAGCAGTTCGTCCTTGCCGATGCCGTCCTTGAACGCCATCCCGTCCTCGACCGAGTCGAACGTGCGGCCCTCGAAGAGATCCGGCGTCCACACCTCGTGCCCGGCGCCGCGCAGCCGGTCCGCGGCCTGCCGCACGCCGGGTCCGAGCCCATGGGTCGAGTGGAAGAGCATGATGTTCATGAGGCCATGGTGCCAGCCGGGTACGACGACGTCCGCGCGGACCCGGCCGGATGTGAACGTCCTGCGAGAGTCTGCGAGAGCCTCGCCACACCGGCCCGGCCCTACCCAGGAACCGCGCGAAGACACATGTTCGTGCCCGGCCGCCGCCGGTTACGTTCGCAGGCATGGAGAACGCACTCCGCCCGCTGATCGTGATCGGCGGCTCGGTCGTCCTCACCCTGGTCATCGGATGGGCCACCGACCTGCTGCTGCGCAAGGCCGACGAACGGCACCACGAGACACCGCTGTGGGGCCTGCTGCGCCGTGCCCGCGTCCCCTACCAACTCGTCCTGTGCTCCGCCCTGCTCAGAGGCTCCTACGACCGGGCCGAACTCCTGAAGGAGCACCGGGACGGCGTCGGCCGGGCGCTGACCCTGGTGCTGATCGGGTCGGCCGCCTGGCTCGCCGTCCGGATCGCCGCGGCCGTCGTCGAGACGTCGTACTCGCGCTACGCCAGCGCCCGCGCGCACCGGGACCCGGCCCGGGTGCGGCGGGTGCGCACCCAGGTCGAGCTGATCATGCGGGTGGTCACCGCCGTCGTCATCGTGGTGGCCGCCGCGTCGATGCTGCTGACCTTCCCGGCGATGCGCGCCGCCGGTGCCTCGCTGCTGGCCTCGGCCGGCATCCTCGGCATCGTCGCCGGGGTCGCCGCGCAGTCCACGCTGAGCAACATGTTCGCCGGGCTGCAGATCGCCTTCGGCGACATGGTGCGCATCGGCGACACGGTCGTCGTCGACGGCGAGTGGGGCACCGTCGACGAGATCACGCTGACCTTCCTGACCGTACGCACCTGGGACGAACGCCGGATCACCATGCCGGTCTCGTACTTCACGTCCAACCCGTTCGAGAACTGGTCCCGCGGCACCCCGCAGATGACCGGCACCGTCTTCTGGCACCTCGACCACTCGGCGCCCCTGGACGCGATGCGCGAGAAGCTGCGGGACATCCTGCGCGAGTGCCCGGCCTGGGACGGCCGAGCCTGCAACGTGCAGATCACGGACACCACGCCGAACACCGTCCTGGTGCGGGCGCTGGTGACCGCGAAGGACTCCGACGACATCTGGACGGTGCGGGTCGCGGTGCGCGAGCAGATGATCCGCTGGCTGTGCGAGGAACACCCCTACGCGCTGCCCCGGATCAGCACCGCAAAGGCCGTGCCGCCCCGAGAGGACGGGCTCAGTGGCCGCGCTCCGCGCCACCGTTGACCTGGATGACCTGCGAGGTGACGTGGGCGGCGGCCGGGGAGGCCAGCCAGTGCAGGGTGGCGGCGACGTCGCCCGGCGTGCCCGCCCGCTTGTCGGAGGTCTCCGCGATGCGCCGCGCGCGCTGCTCCTCGTCCATCGCGTCGCCGAAGAAGCCGGTGTCCTCGATGTAGCCGGGCGCGACGACGTTCACCGTGATGCCGTGCGGCCCCAACTGGCGGGCGAGGTCGTGGGCGTAGGGATGCAGGGCCGCCTTGGAGGCGGCGTAGGCACCGCTGCCGGAGCCCCGGTAGGCGGCGATGGAGCTGAGGAACAGCACACGCCCGCCGGGCTCGGCGAGCCGGTGCTTGAGGGCCTCGGTGAGCAGCACGGCGGTCAGCGTGTTGATCCGGAAGTTGAGGGCCCAGTCGTCGGCGACCCGGTCGAGCGGGTCGTCCCGTTCCGTCCGGGGTTCCAGGCGCCCCGACCCGCCGGCGCTGTGGATCAGGACGTCCACGGCGCCCAGCTCGTCGGCCACGAAACGGGCCGCCCCGCGCACGCCGTCCGGGTCACCGAGGTCGGCGGCGTACGTGAGGGCTCCCGGCACCCCGGCCTTGCGCAGTACCTCCTCCCGCCGCCCGAGCAGCACGACCTGGTCCCCGCCGGCCGCGAACACCTGTGCCGTGGCCAGCCCGATCCCGGTACCGCCACCGCTGATCACCACGTTGCGCGTCATGGACCCGAGCCTAGTTCCCGACGCCCGCCCGCGAGGGTCAGCGCAGGCTGCGCACGTCGAGGTGGCGCAGCACCCGGTCGACGATCTCCGGGTCGGCGCCCGGCTCGCTGCGGGCCGCCAGCACCTCGTGCCGTGCCGCGCTCAGCATCTCGCCCTGGATCCGCCGCAGCCGCTTGATGCGGCGCACCCGGTTCTCCTGTGCCTCCCGGCGCTCCTCGTCGCCGATCTGCGGGTTGATGCGCAGCCCGATCTCGAAGGCCCGGCGCAGCATCTGCTCGGAGACCTCGTCCGGCAGGTCCTCGACCGTCTCGATCTCCTTGAGCCGCCGCTTGGCCGCGCGCGCCGCCCGCACCGCCAGTTCCTTCTCGAACTCCTTCTCGCGTTCGGTGTCGGCCCGCACTCCGAGCCGCTTCACCAGCCAGGGCAGGGTGAGCCCCTGCACCACGAGCGTCACCATGATCACCCCGAAGGCGATGAACACGATCTCGTCCCGGTCGGGGAACGGTGCGCCGCTGTCCGTCTTCAGGGGAATGGCGAGCGCCAGCGCCACGGAGGCCACGCCGCGCATCCCCGACCACCACATGACGACGGTCTCCCGCCAGCTGGTGGGGATGTCCTCCTCGTAGTCCCGCCGGGCGTGCAGGCGTTGGGTGAGCCAGGTCGCCGGCAGCAGCCACAGCAGCCGGACGAACACGACCACGCCGACGACCACCCCGGCCCAGCCCAGCAGCTCGCCCCAGCGTCCGGAGGCGGTGCGGATGGCGTTGTGCAGCTCCAGGCCGATCAGTCCGAAGGCGACCCCGGTGACGAGGGTGTCGACGACGTCCCAGACGGTGTGCCCGGCCAGCCGGCTCAGCACGTCGTCGGCGTCGTGGGCGTACTCGGCCAGGAACAGCGCGGTGGTGAGCACGGCCAGGACCCCGGAGCCGTGCAGTTCCTCGGCCAGCACGTAGGAGGCGTAGGGCACGAGCAGCGTCAGGCCGATCTGGAGGGTGGCGTCCCCCAGCAGGTCGAGGAGCTTGTTGGCGCCCCAGCCGAGCACCACGCCCACGACGACGGCGACCACCGCGGAGAGCACCAGGTCGAGTCCGGCGTGCCAGGCCGAGAACTCGCCGCTGACGGCGGCGGCGATCGCGACGTGGTAGAGCACGATGGCGGTGACGTCGTTGAACAGTCCCTCGCCCTCCAGGATGGACACCAGGCGGCGGGGCAGGCCGAGCTGTCCGGCGACGGCGGTGGCCGCGACCGGGTCGGGCGGTGCGACCAGCGCGCCGAGCGCGACCGCCGCGGCCAGCGGCAGCCCCGGCACGATGGTGTGGGCGACGACCGCGACACAGATGGTCGTGACGAACACCAGGGCCACGGCCAGCAGGAAGATCGGCCGTCTGTTCGCCGCGAACTGCCGCCAGGACGTGCGCCGTACGGCGGCATAGAGCAGCGGCGGCAGCAGGGCGGGCAGGATCAGGTCCGGCGGGATGTCCACGTTCGGTACGAAGTTCAGCACCGCGAGCACGATCCCGAGGAGCGTCATGAGCACCGGGGCGGGCAGCCCGAGCCGGTCTCCGACGGGGACGCTGATCACGGCCCCGAGCAGGACGACGAACAACAGGGCCAACTGATCCACGCTCAGCGCTCCGGGAGGTCGGACGTTCACACGGCAGCCTCCAGCGTGCCATGCCGTTTGGGCCGTCGGCCTCTTCGCCGAGTGGCTACAGGGCGCGCCGCATCGCCCGGTGCGCGATGCCGGCGTCCGGGAACTCGGGGCCGTAGGCCGCGTACCCCAGCCGCTCGTAGAAGCCGAGGGCGTGGGTCTGGGCGTGCAGGTCCATCGCCGTCAGGCCGCGCGCGCGGGCCGCGTCCTCCAGGGCGCGCACCAGGGCCACGCCGACGCCCAGCCCGCGGGCCGCGGCGGTGACGGCGAGGCGTCCCAGGGAGCCGACGGCCGCGTCGCCGCCGGTGCGGCCGGCGGCGGCCTCGCCGTGCAGCAGCCGTCCGGTGCCGAGCGGCGTGCCGTCGTCGCGGACCGCGAGCACGTGGAGGGCCACGGCGTCCAGGTCGTCGTACTCGATCTCCTCCGGGACGCCCTGCTCGACGACGAAGACCTCCTTGCGCACCGAGAAGCAGGCCTCGCGGTCGGCGAGGTCCTCCGCCACCCGGGTCCGGTACGGCGCCGGGGTCATGCGTACGTCTCCTCGCGGACCTGGTCCAGGGCTTGCTGGAGGTCGTCCGGGTAGTCGCTGGCGAACTCCACCCACTGCCCGTCCCCGGGGTGCTCGAAGCCGAGCCGCACGGCGTGCAGCCACTGCCGGGTCAGCTTGAGCCGCTTGGCGAGGGTGGGGTCGGCGCCGTAGGTGAGGTCGCCGACGCAGGGGTGGCGGTGGGCGGCCATGTGGACGCGGATCTGGTGGGTGCGCCCGGTCTCCAGCTTCACGTCGAGCAGGGAGGCGGCGCGGAAGGCCTCGACGAGGTCGTAGTGCGTGACGGACGGCTTGCCCTCGGCGGTGACCGCCCACTTGTAGTCGTGGTTCGGGTGGCGGCCGATGGGCGCGTCGATGGTGCCGCTGGTCGGGTCGGGGTGGCCCTGGACCAGCGTGTGGTACCGCTTGTCGACCGTGCGCTCCTTGAACTGGCGCTTGAGCGACGTGTACGCGTACTCGGACTTGGCGACCACCATCAGGCCGGAGGTGCCGACGTCCAGGCGGTGCACGATGCCCTGGCGCTCGGCGGCGCCGGAGGTCGAGATGCGGTACCCGGCGGCGGCGAGTCCGCCGATGACCGTGGGTCCTGTCCAGCCGGGGCTGGGGTGCGCGGCGACACCGACCGGCTTGACGATCACGACGACGTCGTCGTCGTCGTGGACGATCTCCATGCCCTCGACCGGTTCGGCGACGACCTGCACGGGCGCGGGCGCCTGCGGCATCTCGACCTCCAGCCAGGCGCCGCCGCGCACGCGCTCGGACTTGCCGACCGCCGCGCCGTCGACCAGCACCTTGCCCGCGGCGGCCAGCTCGGCCGCCTTGGTGCGGGAGAAGCCGAACATGCGGGAGATGGCGGCGTCGACGCGCTCGCCCTCCAGGCCGTCGGGCACGGGCAGGGTACGGATCTCGGGAAGCGTGCTCACCCGTCGAGTATGCCGGACGGGTCGGACACTCCCGTACGCGCGGCCCGGTCCCTGTGGACGGCCCCGCCCCCAGGGTGGCCGGGGAAGCCCTCGGTCCCCGTGGACAGCCTCAGTCCTTGTGGACGGTGCCGTCCGGGTCCCGGCCGCTGAAGGAGAGCAGCACGATCAGGATGCCGCCGCAGACGATCGCCGAGTCGGCGAGGTTGAAGACGGCGAAGTGCTTCGGGGAGATGAAGTCGACGACCGCGCCCTTGAAGACGCCCGGGGAGCGGAAGATCCGGTCGGTGAGGTTGCCCAGTGCGCCACCGAACAGCAGACCGAGCGCGAACGCCCACGGCAGGCTGTAGAGCTTGCGGGCGAGCCGGACGATCACCACGATCACGGCGGCGGCGATGACCGTGAAGATCACCGTGTACGCCTCGCCGAAGCTGAAGGCGGCTCCCGAGTTGCGGATCATCTGGAGCTGGAGCCAGTCGCCGATGATCTTCACCGGCGCGTGGTGCTCGAGCTTGGCCACGACGACGATCTTGCTGATCAGGTCGAGGGCGTACGCCACCGCGGCCACCGCGAACAGCACCCCGATCCGGCGCCTGCCCCGCGGCTGCCCGTCCGCGCGCAAGGCCGCTTCGGGGCCGTCCTGCGCGTCCGGCGCGTCCGGCGTCGTTCCTGGTGGTGCGGCGGCCGTCTCCGCCGCGGCGTCGGGCCGCCGCTGCTGCCCGGGACGTTCCGCGTCCGGGGTGTCGTCCGGCGTACCGATGATGCGCTCCGCCTCTGCCACGTGAGTCCCTCGACCTAGGTACCTGACTGAGGACGAGACTACGGCACACCCCCCTGGGCCGACGTGCGCAGGAGGGCCCCGGAGTCCGTTCAGTAGCGGCGCTCCTGCTTCTGCTTGCACTCCACGCACAGGGTGGCCCGCGGAAAGGCCTGCATGCGGGCCTTTCCGATCGGGTTGCCGCAGTTCTCGCACAGGCCGTAGGTGCCCGCGTCCAGGCGGTCGAGGGCGCGCTCGGTCTGGGTGAGCGTCTCACGCGCGTTGGCGGCGAGCGCCAGCTCGTGCTCGCGCGTGATGTTCTTGGTGCCGGTGTCCGCCTGGTCGTCGCCCGCGCCGTCCCCGGAGTCCCGCATCAGACCGGCGAGGGCGGCCTCGGACGAGCTGATCTCGGTGCTCAGCCGCTCCATCTCGGACTCCAGCTCCGCGCGGGCTTCGGCGGCCTCCTCCTCGGTCCACGGTTCCTCGCCCGGCCGTACCGCGAGGTCGCCCGGTTCCACCGCCGCGGCGACCCGTGCCTTGGGGACGGCGGTCGTGGCCGCCGCGGCCGTCCCAGGAGTCTTCTTCGCAACCACCGTCGTGGCTCCCGTCTGCTTCGCGGCCTCGGCCGCGCCCGCCTTCTTGCCCGTGCTCTTCCTGCCCACGGCGGCCCCGGTCCCACCCTGCGCGGCGGACTTCGCCCCGGACGGCTTCGAACCGGGCCGCTCCGCCTCGCAGGACTCGGGGCCGGGGGGCTCCAGGCCGGAGGGCTTCGCCTCGGGGGACTTCGGCTGGGCGGTCTTCCTCGCGGGGGTCTTCCTCGCGGAGGCCTTCCGGGCCGGGGCACGCCGGTCCGTGGCGCGCCCGGCACCCGCTTCCCCGCGCGCGGGGTCGGTCGCGGCGCCGGGGTGCCGCGATCCGCCGGACGCCGACTGCTCGGCGGTCTTCTTCGCCACCATGGCCGCGGCCCCTTCACATATTGTGATCTTGCTCGCGAATCGTGCTGGGACGATAAATCGACTCCAGTCCCGCGGCAACGGGGCACGCCGCCCGATTCGCCCGCCTCGCGCGTACCGCGCGGCCGGCATGCATGCGTTGTGCCCAGCTCCCCGCCGGGTAATCCGACGAGCTGCGCGTCCTACGATCCGACCGGCCGCGCCGGAGCCGTTCGGGTCACCGCCGCCCCGCCCGCCCGTGCCCGGCCCGCCCCGAAAACCGGTCGGCCGCTGTCCCCGGGGCGCCGTACACTGGGCGCAGCGAGAAGCGTGGATGGGGACGAGTAGCGGCGTAGGCAGCCCAGAGCGACCCGGGGACGGTGTGAGCCCGGGGGGCGAGCGCGACGTGAAGATCACCCCGGAGCCGCCGGAAGAAAGCCCCCAGGGGCAAGTAGAACCGGCATCGCGAGCCCAATGAGGGGGCTCACCGGAGCGCGGGGCGCGCCGGGGGGCCAAGGAGGGTGGTACCGCGGGAGCGCGCCGCACACGGCGTAGGCAGCACGATGGCTCTCGTCCCTCCGACGGAAGGCAGCACATCCGCCGGAGGAAGCTCGTTGAATACGCAGCCGCAGTACCGCCAGGTGCCCGCCCAGGTCGACCTGCCCGCGCTCGAACACGCGGTGCTCGACTTCTGGCGCGAGCAGAAAGTCTTCGCCAAGAGCCTGGAGCAGTCCGAGGGCCGCCCCGAGTGGGTGTTCTACGAGGGCCCGCCCACCGCCAACGGCATGCCGGGCGCCCACCACATCGAGGCGCGCGTCTTCAAGGACGTCTTCCCCCGCTTCCGCACCATGCGCGGCTACCACGTGGCGCGCAAGGCCGGCTGGGACTGCCACGGCCTGCCCGTGGAGCTGGCGGTCGAGAAGGAGCTGGGCTTCAGCGGCAAGAAGGACATCGAGGCGTACGGCATCGCGGCCTTCAACGACAAGTGCCGCGAGTCCGTGCTGCGGCACACCGACGCCTTCTCCGAGCTGACGACCCGCATGGGCTACTGGGTCGACCTCGACGACGCCTACGTCACGATGGACCCCGAGTACATCGAGTCCGTCTGGTGGTCGCTGAAGGAGATCTTCACCAAGGGCCTGCTGGTCCAGGACCACCGTGTCGCCCCCTGGTGCCCGCGCTGCGGCACCGGCCTGTCCGACCACGAGCTGGCCCAGGGCTACGAGACGGTCGTCGACCCGTCCGTCTACGTCCGCTTCCCGCTCACCTCCGGACCGCTGGCCGGCCAGGCCTCGCTCCTGGTGTGGACGACGACCCCGTGGACCCTGGTCTCCAACACGGCGGTCGCCGCGCACCCCGACGTGACCTACGTCGTCGCGACGAACGGCGAGGAGAAGCTGGTCGTCGCGGAGCCGCTTCTCGCCAAGGCGCTCGGTGAGGGCTGGGAGGCCACCGGCGAGTCGTTCACCGGCGCGCAGATGGAGCGCTGGACCTACCAGCGGCCGTTCGAGCTGGTGGAGTTCCCCGCGCCGGCGCACTTCGTGGTGAACGCCGAGTACGTGACCACCGAGGACGGTACGGGCCTGGTCCACCAGTCCCCCGCCTTCGGTGAGGACGACCTCAAGGTGTGCCGCTCCTACGGTCTGCCGGTCGTCAACCCGGTCCGCCCGGACGGCACCTTCGAGGAGGACGTCCCGCTGGTCGGCGGCGTCTTCTTCAAGAAGGCCGACGAAAAGCTCACCGAGGACCTCCAGCAGCGCGGCCTGCTCTTCAAGCACCTGCCCTACGAGCACAGCTATCCGCACTGCTGGCGCTGCCACACCGCGCTGCTGTACTACGCCCAGCCGTCCTGGTACATCCGCACCACGGCCGTCAAGGACCGGCTGCTGGCGGAGAACGAGAGGACCAACTGGTTCCCGGACACCGTCAAGCACGGCCGGTACGGCGACTGGCTGAACAACAACATCGACTGGGCGCTCTCCCGCAACCGCTACTGGGGCACGCCGCTGCCGATCTGGCGCTGCGAGGAGGGCCACCTCACCTGCGTGGGCTCCCGCGCGGAGCTGACCGAGCTGACCGGCACCGACCAGTCCGGCCTGGACCCGCACCGCCCGTTCATCGACGACGTCACCTTCACCTGCCCGCAGGAGGGCTGCCAGGCGACGGCCACGCGCGTGCCGGAGGTCATCGACGCCTGGTACGACTCGGGTTCGATGCCGTTCGCGCAGTGGGGATACCCGTACAAGAACAAGGAGCTGTTCGAGAGCCGCTACCCGGCGCAGTTCATCTCCGAGGCGATCGACCAGACCCGCGGCTGGTTCTACACGCTGATGGCCATCGGCACGCTGGTGTTCGACAAGTCGTCCTACGAGAACGTCGTGTGCCTGGGTCACATCCTCGCCGAGGACGGCCGCAAGATGTCCAAGCACCTGGGCAACATCCTGCAGCCGATCCCGCTGATGGACCAGCACGGCGCGGACGCGGTGCGCTGGTTCATGGCGGCCGGCGGCTCGCCGTGGGCGGCCCGCCGCGTCGGCCACGGCACCATCCAGGAGGTCGTCCGCAAGACGCTCCTGACGTACTGGAACACGGTCGCCTTCCAGGCGCTGTACGCCCGTACGTCGAACTGGGCACCGAGCGAGGCCGACCCGGCCCCGGCCGACCGCCCGGTCCTGGACCGCTGGCTGCTCAGTGAGCTGCACGCGCTGACCGACCAGGTCACGCAGGCCCTTGAGGCGTACGACACGCAGCGTGCCGGCAAGCTGCTCTCCGCGTTCGTCGACGACCTGTCCAACTGGTACGTCCGCCGCTCGCGCCGCCGCTTCTGGCAGGGCGACAAGGCCGCGCTGCGCACGCTGCACGAGGTCGTCGAGACGGTGACGAAGCTGATGGCCCCGCTGACCCCGTTCATCACCGAGCGGGTCTGGCAGGACCTGGTCGTGCCGGTCACCCCCGGCGCCCCGGAGTCGGTGCACCTCGCCGCCTGGCCCGAGGCCGACCTGGCGGCCATCGACCCGCAACTGTCCCAGCAGATGGTGCTGGTGCGGCGCCTCGTGGAACTGGGCCGGGCCACGCGCGCGGAGTCCGGCGTCAAGACCCGTCAGCCGCTGTCGCGTGCGCTGGTCGCGGTGGCGGGCTTCGACACCCTGGACCGCGAACTGCACGCGCAGATCACGGAGGAGCTGAACGTCTCCTCGCTGGCGTCGCTGAGCGAGGTCGGCGGTTCGCTGGTGGACACCACCGCGAAGGCCAACTTCCGTGCGCTGGGCAAGCGGTTCGGCAAGCGCGTCCAGGACGTGGCGAAGGCGATCGCCGGGGCCGACGCGGCGGCGCTTTCGCTGGCGCTGCGCGAGGGCACGGCGTCGGTGGAGGTCGACGGCGAGACGGTCACGCTCGCTCCGGACGAGGTGATCATCACGGAGACTCCGCGCGAGGGCTGGTCGGTGGCGTCCGACTCGGGTGCGACGGTGGCGCTGGACCTGGAGATCACGGAGGAGCTGCGCCAGGCCGGCCTGGCGCGCGACGCGATCCGGCTGATCCAGGAGGCGCGCAAGAACAGCGGTCTCGACGTCGCGGACCGGATCGCCCTGCGGTGGGTGTCCACGGACCCGGCGGTCATCGCGGCGCTGTCGGAGCACTCCGGGCTCATCGCCGAGGAGGTCCTGGCGACGGACTTCGCGCAGGGCGAGGCGGACGGCACGTACGGTGACGCGTTCGTCGACGAGGGCCTGTCGCTGACGTTCCGCCTGCGCAAGGCGTAGCCCTCACGGGCGGGTGCGGCGGGGGTGGCCTGCAGAGGGTTCTCGCCCCCGCCGCCCTGCCCTTCCCGTCCCTGGGGGCTTCGCCTCCAGACCCCCTTTCGCGCAGTTCCCCGCGCCCCCAAAAAACGCATCCGCGCACGAGAACGGCCCCGGAGGAGATCCTCCGGGGCCGTTCTCTCAGGCTGCCGACGCCTTGCTTCTCTCTCAGGAACCCCTCAGGGGGCCCTCAGTTGTCGTCCTCGTCGATCAGGAAGCCGCGCATCGGGGACGGCGCCTGGCCCATGGGGGACGGGCCCTGCGGACGTACCGGTGCCATCGGCTGGGTCATCGCCGGGGACATCTGCTGCTGGCCGCCGTAGGACGGACCGGACGGGCTGGGCGCGCCGCCCATCGACTGGTTGCCGCCGTAGGACGGGGCGCTCGCGCCGGCCGGGGCCATCGAGGGCGCCGGGGACGGCGGCAGCGACGCGGCCGCGGGGGTGCGCGGCGGGGCCAGCGAGTCGTCGGCCTGGGTCTCCAGCTGGCGCAGCTGCGACTCCAGGTACGACTTCAGTCGCGTGCGGTACTCGCGCTCGAAGCCGCGCAGGTCCTCGACCTTGCGCTCCAGCGTGGCGCGGGCGGACTCCAGCGAGCCCATCGCGACGCGGTGCTTCTCCTGCGCGTCCCGCTCCAGGGCGTCGGCCTTGGCACGGGCGTCACGCTCAAGACCCTCGGCGCGCGAACGGGCCTCGCCGACGATCTTGTTGGCCTCGGAACGGGCCTCGGCGATCGCCTGGTCGGCGGTCTGCTGGGCCAGCGACAGGACGCGCGCGGCGCTGTCGCCACCGGGACCCTGACCCATCGGGCCGGGACCGCCCATGGGGTTCGGGCCGCCCATCGGACCCGGACCCATCTGGCCCTGCATCGGACCGGGGCCCTGACCCATCGGGCCGGGACCCTGACCCATCGGGCCGGGGCCCTGCGGGCCCTGTCCGCCGGGGCCGGCGGGCAGCTGCGGGGCACCGCTCGGCAGCTGGGGCGGGCCACCCATGGGGCCGCCCATCTGCTGCTGCGGCGGGCCCGATATGCCGGCGGGCACCGGAGCGCCGGGACCTCGCATGCCCTGCTGCGGCATGCCGCCCTGCTGGGGCATCCCGCCCTGCTGGGGCATGCCGCCCTGCTGGGGCATGCCGGGGCCGCCGGGACCCTGCTGCGGGTGCTGCTGGTCCTGCTGCTCCGGGGGCTTGCGCATGTTCTGCTGGTTCTGCGCGGCGGCCCGGGTGGCGGCGGCCAGCTTGGCGCGCAGGTCCTCGTTCTCCCGGAGCAGGCGGGTCAGCTCGGCCTCGACCTCGTCGAGGAAGGCATCGACCTCGTCCTCGTCATAGCCTTCTCGGAGGCGGACGGTCGTGAACTGCTTGTTCCGCACGTCCTCGGGGGTCAACGGCATCTCTTCACCTCAACGTAGTCATCGGCAGTCGGCAAGACCGTATCGTCCACATTCACGTCGCGAGGTTCCCCACGATGTAGATCAGGATGTAGACGATGATCATCAGGACGAAGAAGGACAGGTCGAGCGCCACGCCCCCGAGACGCAGCGGCGGGATGAACCGCCGCAGAAGCTTCAACGGTGGATCGGTGACAGTGTAGGTGGCCTCAAGAACGACCACCATCGCCTTGCCGGGTTGCCACGAGCGGGCGAACTGGAACACGTAATCCATGACCAGACGGAAGATCAGCACGATGAGGAACACCATCAGCGCGATGTAGAGAACCTCCATGGCCACGCCCATGATCGGTGCTTCCCTCTCCCCTGTTCCGTGCCTGTTTTCCGGTGGTGCGTCTCAGCTCTGGTTGAAGAACCCGCCCTCTGCGATGCGGGCCTTGTCCTCCGCCGTGACATCGACGTTAGCAGGCGACAACAGAAACACCTTCTGTGTCACCCGCTCGATGCTGCCGTGAAGACCGAACACCAGACCGGCGGCAAAGTCGACAAGTCGCTTCGCGTCGGTGTCGTCCATCTCCGTCAGATTCATGATCACCGGGGTGCCTTCACGGAAGTGTTCCCCGATGGTACGGGCCTCGTTGTAGGTCCGGGGGTGAAGTGTGGTGATCCGGTACGGCTCACGTTCGGACACGACCTTGGGCATGATCACCGGTGCGTTCTTCTCCAGGCTCGCGCGTTCTTGTGTGATGGATGCCACGGGCGCGATGCGCGCCGGACGAGGCGATTCCGCCGGGAGCGAAGCGGAATGGGACACAGGTTCACGTGGCGCCGGAGGCTGCACCACGCGCACCGGTTCATCCCTTTGGGGCTGATGTGTTCCGTGCGGCTGGTGCGACGGTTCGTGCCGTCGGCGGTCCCGCTCGGGCTCCGGGTCGAGTTCGGGTTCGAAGTCGTCATCGGGGTCGAAACCCCGGCCGTCGTACCCATCGTCCTCCACGAGGCCGAGGTAGACCGCCATCTTGCGCATCGCGCCGGCCATGCTCTGAGTCCTCCGCTCTGTGGTGGATCGACTGACGACCGCCAAGTCCCCGCGATCCACGAGGTCGTTGCGCCTTCTTCGGCGGTATTGACCATATTTTCTGCTGTGGTCCGACTTCTTGGCGACGTTACCCGAGCCTGGGGCGGACTCCGAGTACCGCGGTGCCGACGCGCACATGTGTCGCTCCGGCGGCCACGGCCTGCTCGAGGTCCGCGCTCATCCCTGCCGAGACCATGGTGGCAGCCGGATGGGTCCGGCGCAGGTAGGTCGACAAATCCATGAGCCGTTCGAAGGCGGCCTGTTGGCGTCCGGCGTACTCCCCGGTCAGCGGGGCGACGGTCATCAGCCCGTCGAGCCGCAGCCCTTCGGCGTCCGCGATCCGGTCGGCCAACTCCTCGGTCCCGCCCGGGGCCACGCCGCCTCTCTCGCCCCGGCCGCTCTCCCCGGCGTCCAGCGCGACCTGGATGAGGCACCCCAGTTCGCGCTCCGCGCGCACGGCCTCCCTGGAGAGCGCCGTGACCAGCCGGGAGCGGTCCACCGACTGCACGACGTCCGCGTAACCGACGACGGACCGCACCTTGTTGGTCTGAAGTTGACCGACAAAATGCCAACTCAAGGGCAAATCCGAACATTCAGCGGCCTTCGGTGCCGCGTCCTGGTCGCGGTTCTCGGCGACGTGCCGCACTCCGAGGTCGGCCAGCATCCGCACGTCCGCCGCCGGGTAGGTCTTGGTGACCACGATGAGGGTCACCTCTTCGCGCGGGCGTCCCGCGGCGGCGCACGCGGCGGCGATGCGCTCCTGAACCCTCGCCAGGTTCCCGGCCAGTTCGTCCTTACGTTCCGTCATGCCTCATCAGTCCAGCCAGACATAGCCCGCGAGCCGACCGGTGGTGCGGTCGCGGCGGTAGGAGAAGTGGTCGTGCGACTCACGCGTGCACACCGGCGACTGCTCCCGGTCGTGCACGCCCAGGCGTTCGAGTTGCGCGTGCACCCCGGCGCTCACGTCGAGCGCCGGCGTACCCCAACTCGTCTCGGCGTACGCCGCCGGCTCGATGGCGCCCACCTCCGCGCGCATCGCCTCGGGCACTTCGTAGCAGCGGCCGCACACCGCCGGTCCGGTACGGGCGGCGATCCGGGCCGGGTCGGCGCCGAGTTCCACCATGGCCCGCACGGCGGCGGGCACCACCCCGGCCACCATCCCGGGCCGCCCCGCGTGGGCCGCGGCGACGATCCCGGCACCCGGGTCGGCGAGCAGCACCGGCGTGCAGTCGGCGGTGAGGACGGCGAGGGCGATACCCCGCCGGGTGGTGACGAGCGCGTCGACGCAGGGGATGCCGGCCGCGGCGTCCCACGGTCCGTCGACGACCGCCACCTCCGCGCCGTGCACCTGGTTCATCCAGACCACCCGGGCCGGGTCCAGTCCCAGGGACTTGGCGGCCAGTTCGCGGTTGGTCCCCACGGCGGCCGGGTCGTCGCCGACCGCGCCGCCCAGGTTCAGCTCCTCGTACGGAACGGCGCTCACCCCGCCCCACCGGTCGGTGAAGGCGAAGTGCGCGCCGTTCACGGTGTCGCGCTGTCCTATCACTTCAGGAAGTCCGGCACGTCCAGTTCCTCGGCCGCGCTGTCGGTGTAGGTCCGCGGCGCCGGCGGGGCCGGCGGCGGGGTGAGGTCGCTCAGCGGCTCCGGCGCGACCGGCTCCGGCTCCTCCTTCGGCTTCACGCTGCCGAGCGAGCCGAAGGTCGGGCGGTTCTCGGGCTGCCGTACCTGCGCGGAGTCCTCGCGGCGCGCGGAGGACGAGGCGGACGACGAGGACGAGGCCGCCGAACCGAGGACGTTGTCCCGGCGGGCCGGGGGCTGGCCGCCGTCGAAGCCGGCCGCGATAACGGTCACCCGCACCTCGTCGCCGAGGGCGTCGTCGATGACCGCGCCGAAGATGATGTTGGCCTCGGGGTGGGCGGCTTCGCTGACCAGCTGGGCGGCCTCGTTGATCTCGAACAGACCGAGGTCGGAGCCGCCGGAGATGGAGAGCAGCACCCCGCGGGCGCCGTCGATGGAGGCTTCGAGCAGCGGGGAGGAGATCGCCATCTCGGCGGCGGCCACCGCGCGGTCGTCGCCGCGCGCCGAGCCGATGCCCATGAGGGCGGAACCCGCCTCGGACATGACCGACTTGACGTCGGCGAAGTCCAGGTTGATCAGGCCGGGGGTGGTGATCAGGTCGGTGATGCCCTGCACACCGGACAGCAGCACCTGGTCCGCGGACTTGAACGCGTCGAGCACGCTGACCTGGCGGTCCGAGATGGACAGCAGCCGGTCGTTGGGGATGACGATGAGGGTGTCGACCTCTTCGCGGAGTTCGGCGATGCCGTCCTCGGCCTGGTTGGCCCGGCGCCGCCCCTCGAAGGTGAACGGGCGCGTGACCACGCCGATGGTGAGGGCGCCCAGGGAGCGCGCGATGTTGGCCACGACCGGCGCGCCGCCGGTGCCGGTGCCGCCGCCTTCACCGGCCGTCACGAAGACCATGTCGGCCCCCTTGAGGACCTCTTCGATCTCTTCGCGGTGGTCCTCGGCGGCCTTGCGGCCGACGGCCGGGTTGGCGCCGGCGCCAAGTCCGCGGGTCAGTTCGCGGCCGACGTCCAGCTTGACGTCGGCGTCGCTCATCAACAGCGCCTGCGCGTCGGTGTTGATGGCGATGAACTCGACGCCCTTGAGACCGACTTCGATCATCCGGTTGATGGCATTGACACCACCGCCGCCGACACCGATGACCTTGATGACTGCGAGGTAGTTCTGCGGTGCTGCCACGTCGAAGGCCTCTCGCCTCGAATTACGTCGCCGTCGTTGCGCGCTGTCCGCGCCGCGACGGCTGATGCCGAATGGGACGGTCCGTAACGCCGACCCGAACCCTAACCCTGAAGTTTAGGGTTACCAGTGTGCCTGTTCCTTGAAGTCTTCTGAACAGGACACTAAGTCGACAAGTGGCGCCCGTTCAACGAACACGCCGAACCTCCCGTTTTTCTTTTCACCCTATGTGATCAGGCATAGCGGTGCCCAACCAGGGTCATGGCCTGCGCGTATACCCGTCAACTGCCCGATGACGCAGGCGCGATGGGGACGCTGACGTCGAAGTGCCGGGCGCCCGGCGAGGCTTTCATCAGCGCGGTGAGCGCGCGGGCCTTCTCGGCGCCGCCCTCGCCGCTGCCCCACACCACCGTCCGGCCCCCGCTCAACTCCAGCGAGATGTCGTCGTAGGTACGGACCTTGACGGCCCGGGTCTGGTGGGAGACCGCGGCCGGGATGCGCCCGGCGACCGTGACGGCCTCGCGCACCAGGCGGGCCTCGCCGAAGCGCCGCAGGCTCGCGGCCGCGGAGGCCGAGCGGGAAAGGGACAATTCGAGGACGGGCACGCCTTTCGGCGCCTGCGCGACCGTGGCGAACCGGACGCCCCGGGCGTCCACTTCGACGAACTTTCCGCCCTTTTCCTCCACCATGACCGCGGTCCGCTCGACCACTTTCAGCTCGATTCCGTGCGGCCATGAACGAACGACGGCAACCGAGTCAATTCGGGGCAATTGACGGCGCAGCCGGGCCGCGACCGCGGCGGTGTCGACGGAAATGAGCGGATCGCCCACCGGGACGGCCGCGGCCGAGCGCACCTGTGCGGGGGTCAACGCCCGGGTGCCGGAGACGGATACCCGCTCCACCCGGGTCCACGCCGAGCCGTACAGGACCCAGAGGGTCCCGCCGCCGAGCAGGACCACGGCCAGGCCCAGGATGACGATCGTACGAAGAGGGGGCCGCCGCAGCCGACGGATCCGGGGCGGGCCGGACGACTCCTGCTGGCGTTCACCGCGTTCGGCGGTCGTCCGTCCGGCCACGCTCTCAAACCCCTTCGTCCATATGGTCCTAACGGCGCGAGGCGATGGCCTCGTACACCATGCCGACGAGCAGGTCGTCGGCGTCCCGGCGGCCGAACTCACCGGCGGCACGGGACATCTGGTACAGCCGGTGCGGATCGGCGAGCACGGGCAGGACCTGCTGCTGCACCCACTCCGGGGTGAGGTCCGCGTCGTCGACCAGCAGTCCGCCGCCCGCCTTGACCACCGGCTGGGCGTTCAGTCGCTGTTCGCCGTTGCCGATGGGCAGCGGGACATAGGCGGCCGGGAGCCCGACGGCGGAGAGTTCGGCGACGGTCATCGCGCCCGCGCGGCAGAGCATCATGTCGGCCGCGGCGTACGCGAGGTCCATCCGGTCCAGATAACTTACCGGGATGTAGGGGGGCATACCCGGCATCTGGTGCACGCGCGGCAGTTCGTTCTTCGGGCCGACGGCGTGCAGGATCTGGATGCCCGCCTGCTGCAGCCAGGGCGCGACCTGCTGGACCACCTCGTTGAGCCGGCGGGCGCCCTGCGAGCCGCCGGTGACCAGCAGCGTGGGCAGGTTGGGGTCGAGCCCGAACGCAGCGCGGGCCTCGGGACGCACGGCGGCCCGGTCCAGGGTGGCGATCGCCCGGCGCAGCGGGATGCCGATGTAGCGGGCGCCGCGCAGCTTGCTGTCCGGGGTGGAGACGGCGACCTGGGCGGCGTAGCGCGAGCCGATCTTGTTGGCCAGGCCCGGGCGGGCGTTGGCCTCGTGGATCACGATGGGCACACCGCGCCGCTTGGCGGCGAGGTAGCCGGGCAGGGCGACGTAGCCGCCGAAGCCGACCACGGCGTCGGCCTTGGTGCGTTCCAGGATCTGCTCGGCGGCCCTGATCGTGCCGCGCAGCCGGCCCGGGACGGTGATCAGCTCGGGCGTGGGCTTGCGCGGCAGCGGGACCGCCGGGATCAGCGCCAGCTCGTAGCCGCGCTCCGGGACGAGCCGGGTCTCAAGGCCCCGCTCCGTGCCCAGGGCCGTGATCCCCACGGTCGGGTCCTGCCTGCGCAGGGCGTCCGCGAGGGCGAGCGCGGGCTCGATGTGGCCCGCGGTACCTCCGCCGGCGAGTACGACATGCACCGAAATTCACCGCTCTCCGGACGAACGCGCCGCCGAGGCGCGCCGTCGCATCGTGTTCCATCTGCTGGGCCCCTGACCGGACCCCTGCCCCGATCCTGCCCCGGATCGCCGGCCCGAGCCACGGCCGGATCCGCCGGCGGACTCCCGGCCGGGAATCCGGCCGAAGGCCCGATCGGGCTTCCGGCCGGTTCTCCGGCCGGCCGCGGAGCCTGACGCACGCTTTCTACCAAAGCGAGGTTGCCGCATGGCAAGTGCCGCCCGCGCGGCGGGCTCGTCACGCGCGAAGGCGATCAGCAGCCCGATGGCGAACATCGTCGGCAGCAGGGCGGATCCTCCGTAGGAGAACAGCGGGAGCGGGACACCGGCGATCGGCAGCAGGCCGAGCACCGCACCGATGTTGATCACCGCCTGCGCGATGATCCAGGTGGTCACGCCTCCCGCGGCGTACCTCACGAAGGGATCCTCCGTGCGTCCGGCCACGCGGATGCCCGCATAGCCTAGAGCCGCGAACAGGGCGAGCACCGACAGTGTTCCCGCCAGGCCCAGTTCCTCACCGGTCACGGCGAAGATGAAGTCGGTGTGGGCCTCAGGGAGTTGCCCCCATTTTTCCACACTCGCGCCGAGGCCGGAACCGAAGAATCCGCCGGAGGCCAGGGCGTAGATGCCGTGCACGGCCTGCCAGCACTTGGACACGTCACCGGAACCGACGCACGCGAACCGGTCCAGGCGGTTGGGGCTGGTCTTGATGAGGACCAGCCCGATCAGGCCGGCGACCGAGAGCACGCCCACGAAGAGGCGGGTGGGCGCGCCCGCCAGCCACAGCAGGCCGAACAGGATGGCGGTGAGGATGATCGCGGTGCCCATGTCGCCGCCGAGCATGATGAGCCCGAGCAGCATGAAGCCGACCGGGACGAGCGGTACGAGCATGTGCTTCCACTGCGTGAGCAGCCGCTTCTCCTGCTTGCGCGCGATCAGGTCGGCGGCCCAGAGCACCAGCGCCAGCTTGCCGATCTCGCTGGGCTGGATCTGGAAGGAGCCGCCCAGGGAGATCCAGTTCTGGTTGCCGTTGACCGACATCCCTATCCCCGGCACCTGCACCAGCGCCATCAGGAACACCGCGCCCGCCAGGATCGGGTAGGCCAGCGCCCGGTGCAGTTTCACGGGCATGCGCGCGGCGGCGAGCAGGAGTCCGGCGCCGATCACCGCCGCGAGCAGTTGCTTGCGGAAGAAGTACGAGCCGGGCAGCGCCATCTGCAACGCGGTGACCTGGGAGGCCGAGTAGACCATCACCAGGCCGAGCACGGTGATCAGCGAGCTGCCGCCGAGGATCAGGTAGTACGCGGTGAGCGGCCGGTCCCACGCCTTGCGGGCGCGGGTGACGAGGGTGCGGACGGCGTTGTCGCGGCCGGGGCGGGCGGCGGCGGGCCGCTGGGCGGTGCGTCGCACGGGCGGCCGGCCCGCCCGGCCGCCGGGGCTACCGGGCATCTCCGCCTCCGCCGTCCGTCGGCCGCCCAGGTCCTGTCCGGCGGATCACGCCGCAGCTGCGGGGCCTGCCACGCCCTGCCCCGAGCCCTTCGAGCAGGGGGGGTCCCCCAGCGGCGTTGTCGACGGTCGCCGTGGCTCCACCAGGACTTCCTCCTCCGCCGTGCGGCCGCACGCACCGAGCCCCGCTCACGCGGGCTGACACGCACCGTCGCTGAGCTGCGACATGATCCGCCGGACAGACCCTACGTCCGGCTCGGTTCGCGGGTCCCACGCGTCCCTCCCAAGGTCGCCCGGCAGCGGGGGCGGCCGGGGTCAGCGGGCGCCGAGTTCGCGAACGGCCTCCGCGAACGCGTCACCACGCTGGTTGTAGTTGGCGAACATGTCCATGGAGGCGCAGGCCGGGGCGAGCAGCACCGTGTCGCCGGGCCGGGCGAGCCGCCGCGCCTCCTGGACAGCCTGGAGCATCGCCCCAGTGTCGGTCCGGTCGAGGTCGACGACGGGGACCTGGGGCGCGTGTCGCGTCAGGGCGTCACGGATCAGCGCGCGATCGGCGCCGATGAGGACGGCGCCGCGCATCCGCTTCGCCGAACGCGCGACCAGCTCGTCGAACTCCGCACCCTTCGCCAGGCCGCCCGCAATCCATACGATCGACTCATATGCCCCCAACGAGGCTTCGGCCGCGTGGGTGTTGGTGGCCTTGGAGTCGTCCACGTAGGCGACGCCGTCGACGTCGGCCACGTGCGCGATGCGGTGGGCGTCCGGGGTGAAGGCCCGAAGTCCGTCCCGCACGGCCGTCGCGGGCACGCCGTAGGCGCGCGCGAGGGCCGCCGCGGCAAGGGCGTTGGCGATGTTGTGCGGGGCGGGCGGGCGGACGTCGGAGACCTCCGCCAGCTCCTGGGCGTTCTTGTGCCGGTTCTCGACGAAGGCCCGGTCGACCAGGATGCCCTCCACGACGCCGAGTTGGGAGGGTCCGGGCGTGCCGAGCGTGAAGCCGACGGCGCGGCAGCCCTCTTCGACGTCGGCGGCGCGCACCAGGTCCTCGGTGGCCGGGTCGGCGACGTTGTAGACGCAGGCGACGCGGTTGCCCTCGTAGATACGGCCCTTGTCGGCGGCGTAGGCCTCCATGGAGCCGTGCCAGTCGAGGTGGTCCGGGGCGAGGTTGAGGACGGCGGCGGAGTGGGCGCGCAGCGAGGGCGCCCAGTGCAACTGGTAGCTGGACAGCTCGACGGCGAGGACGTCGTAGCGCTCCTCGCCGAGGACGGCGTCCAGCAGGGAGACGCCGATGTTGCCGACCGCCGCCGTGCGCAGGCCCGCCGCCGTGAGGATGGAGGCGAGCATCTGCACGGTGGTGGTCTTGCCGTTGGTGCCGGTGACGGCCAGCCACGGGGCCGGTTCCCGGCCGTCGAGGCCGCGCAGCCGCCAGGCGAGTTCGACGTCCCCCCAGACCGGGACGCCGGCCTTCCCGGCCGCCTGGAACAGCGGCTTGTCCGGCTTCCAGCCGGGCGCGGTGACGATCAGTTCGGTGCCGTCGGGCAGGGTGTCGCCGTCGCCGAGGCGCACGGTGACGCCCAGGGCCGCCAGTTCGGCGGCCTGCGCGCGGGCGCGCTCGTCGTCGCCGTCGTTGACGACGGTGACGTGCGCGCCGAGGCCGTGCAGGACCTTGGCCGCCGGGATCCCGGAGACTCCGAGTCCGGCGACGGTGACGTTCTTCCCCTGCCAGTCGGTCACTTGTCCGCTGCCCATCCCGCGTAGAAGAGGCCGAGTCCGACGATCACACAGATGCCCTGGATGATCCAGAATCGGACCACGACGAGCACTTCGGACCAGCCCTTGAGTTCGAAGTGGTGCTGGAGTGGCGCCATCCGGAAGACGCGCTTCCCGGTGAGCCGGAAGGAGCCGACCTGGATGACCACCGACATGGTGATGAGCACGAACAGGCCGCCCAGCAACGCGAGCAGCAGCTCGGTGCGGGAGCAGATGGCCAGGCCCGCGAGCACGCCGCCGAGCGCGAGCGAACCGGTGTCGCCCATGAAGATCTTGGCCGGTGAGGTGTTCCACCACAGGAAGCCGAGGCAGGCACCCATCAGCGCGGAGGCGACGACCGCGAGGTCGAGCGGATCGCGCACCTCGTAACAGGCGTTGGGGTTGGTCAGGGTCATCGCGTTGGCGCACGACTCCTGGAACTGCCAGACGCCGATGAAGGTGTAGGCACCGAAGACGAGGACGGAGGCGCCGGTGGCCAGGCCGTCCAGGCCGTCGGTGAGGTTCACGCCGTTCGACATCGCGAGGATCATGAACAGCGCCCAGATCACGAACAGCACTGGGCCGATCGTCCAGCCGAAGTCGGTGATGAACGACAGCTTGGTGGAGGCGGGGGTGTTGCCGCGGTTGTCGGAGAACATCAGCGACAGGACCGCGAAGCCGATGCCGACGATCAGCTGGCCGGCCATCTTCGCCTTGGCGCGCAGACCCAGCGAACGGCGCTTGACGATCTTGATGTAGTCGTCGAGGAAGCCGACCATGCCCATGCCGACCATGAGGCCCAGCACCAGCAGACCGGAGTAGGTCGGCGGCTTGCCCGTGATCACCTTGGACAGGAAGTAGGCGGCGACCGTCGCCAGGATGAAGGCGATGCCGCCCATGGTCGGCGTCCCGCGCTTGCTGGCGTGCTCGCGCGGGCCGTCGTCGCGGATGTACTGGCCGTAGCCCTTGCGGGCCAGCAGCTTGATCAGCAGCGGAGTGCCGACCAGCGTCAGGAAGAGGCCGATGACTCCCGCGAACAGGATCTGGTTCATCATCGGGCGGCGACCTCACCCTCGGCACCGGTCTCGACGAGCGCCTGGGCAACGCTCTCCAGACCGACCGAACGGGACGCCTTCACGAGCACGACGTCCCCCGGGCGCAACTCGCTGCGCAACAGGTCGATCGCCGCCTGTGCGTCGGACACGTGCACCGACTCCTCACCCCACGAACCCTCGTTGTATGCGCCCAGTTGCAGCCAGGACGCTTCCCTGCCCCCGACCGCGACGAGCTTGCTGACGTTGAGCCGGACGGCGAGCCGTCCGACCGCGTCGTGCTCGGCGAGCGCCTCGTCCCCGAGCTCGGCCATCTCGCCGAGCACCGCCCAGGTCCGCCGCCCCCGGCCCATCGCCGCGAGCGCGCGCAGGGCGGCCCGCATGGACTCCGGGTTGGCGTTGTAGGCGTCGTTGACGACGGTCACGCCGTCCGGGCGCTCGGTGACCTCCATCCGCCAGCGGGAGAGGGAGCCCGCCTCGGAGAGCGCGGTGGCGATCTCGGTTGCGGACATGCCCAGCTCATGGGCGACGGCGGCCGCGGCGAGCGCGTTCGACACGTGGTGCTCACCGTACAGGCGCATGGTCACATCGCATGCACCGGAGGGTGTGTGAAGGCTGAAGGAAGGCTGTCCGCTGTCCGTGAGTCTCACGTTCTCGGCGCGTACGTCCGCTTCGTCGGACTCTCCGAAAAGGAGCACCTTCGCCTTCGTACGGGAGGCCATGGCCCGGACCAACGGGTCGTCGGCGTTGAGGACCGCCACCCCGCCCTCCGCGGCCGGCGGCAGGCTCTCGACCAGTTCGCCCTTCGCCTGGGCGATCTGCTCCCGGCCGCCGAACTCGCCGATGTGGGCGCTGCCGACGTTGAGCACGAGGCCCACCCTCGGCGGGGTCAGTTCGGTGAGGTACCTGATGTGGCCGATGCCGCGGGCGCCCATCTCCAGCACGAGGAACTTCGTCTCCTCGGTGGCGCTCAGGGCGGTCAGCGGCAGCCCGATCTCGTTGTTGAGCGAGCCGGGCGTGAACACGGTCGGGGCCTTGCGCCGCAGCACCTGGGCGATCAGGTCCTTGGTGCTGGTCTTGCCCGCGGAGCCGGTCAGGGCGACGAGGGTCGCGCCGAGCCGGGTCACGACGTGGCGGGCGAGGGCGGCGAGGGCGGCCTGGACGTCCTCGACCACGATCGCGGGCACGCCGACGGGGCGGGCGGCCAGCACGGCGACCGCGCCGGCCTCGACGACGGCCGCGGCGAAGTCGTGGCCGTCCACGCGCTCGCCGGCGAAGGCGACGAAGAGGCTGCCGGGCACCGCCTCCCGGGAGTCCCGGACCACGGGTCCGGTCACCTGGACGGACGGATCCGGTATGTCGTGCGTCTGCCCGCCGACGACTGCTGCGATCTCGGCGAGGGAGAGGGCGATCACAAGTTCATCCTCTGGGTCTTCTGGATTTTCGATCCCCGGGCCGTTCGGACGGTCGTCCCTGGGTCTTACGGGCGTTCATCCCTGGCTGTCCCGGGCGTTCATCCCTGGGTGTTCCGGATTGCTTCGCGCAGGACCTCACGATCGTCGAAGGGGCGGATCACGCCCGCGATGTCCTGGCCCTGCTCGTGGCCCTTGCCCGCGATCAGGACCGTGTCCCCGGGCCGCGCGCGGCCGACGGCGGCCGAGATCGCGGCGGCCCGGTCCTCGAACAGGAGCACCTCGCCGCGCTCGTGCGCGGGCACCGAGGCGGCGCCCTGGAGCATGGTGGCGAGGATCGCGAGCGGGTCCTCGGAACGCGGGTTGTCGCTGGTCAGGACGGCGGTGTCGGCGAGCCGGGCCACGGCGGCGCCCATCGGGACGCGTTTGGTGGTGTCCCGGTCACCGCCGCAGCCGAGCACCACGTGCAGGTGCCCCTTGGTGACCTTGCGCAGGGCCTTGAGGACCGACTCGACGGCGTCCGTCTTGTGCGCGTAGTCGACGACCGCGAGGTAGGGCTGCCCGGCGTCGACGCGCTCCAGGCGGCCCGGCACGCCCGGGACGGCGGCGATGCCGTCGGCGGCGCTCTGCGCATCGAGGCCCGCGGCGGCCAGCGCGACGATGGCGGCGAGGGTGTTGGCGACGTTGAAGGGGCCCGCGATCGGGGACCTGGCGGCGATCCGCCGGCCCTCGGGGCCGATCACGGTGAACGTGGAGTCCATCGGTCCGACCTGGACGTCCTCGGCGCGCCAGTCGGCGTCCGGGTGGCCCTCGGCGGAGAAGGTGACGACCGGGACGCCGGCCTCCCGCACGAGCCTGCGGCCGTACTCGTCGTCGTGGTTGACCACTCCGAGCCTGCTGCGGGCGGGCGTGAAGAGCTGCGCCTTGGCCTGGAAGTAGTCCTCCATGCCGGAGTGGAACTCCATGTGCTCCGGGCTGAGGTTGGTGAAGACGGCGATGTCGAAGACGCAGCCGTCGACCCGGCCGAGCACCAGGGCGTGGCTGGAGACCTCCATGGCGACCGCCTCGACACCGCGCTCGCGCATGACGGCGAACAGGGCCTGGAGGTCCGTGGCCTCGGGGGTGGTCCGCTCGGACTTGATGCGCTCCTCGCCGATGCGCATCTCCACCGTGCCGATCAGCCCGGTGGACTTCGCGGTCTTCAGGCCGCCCTCGACGAGGTAGGCGGTGGTGGTCTTGCCGGAGGTGCCGGTGATGCCGATCTGGAGCAGGTCGCGGCCGGGCCGGCCGTAGATCGTTGCGGCCAGCTCGCCCATCCGCGCGCGCGGGTCCTCGACGGCCAGGACCGGCAGTCCGGTCGCGGCGGCGCGCTCGGCGCCGGCCGGGTCGGTGAGCACGGCGACGGCGCCCAGGCTCGCCGCCTGGGTGACGAAGTCGGCGCCGTGCGCGCGGGCTCCGGGCAGGGCGGCGTACAGGTCGCCGGGGCGCACGGCGCGCGAGTCGTGGGTGATGCCCGTGACCTCGGCGGTGCTGTCCGGCTGCGCGGTACCCAGCTGACCGGCCAGCTCCGCGAGGGTGACGGCGAAGACCTGGACCGGCCGCGGCGGCCCCGGATATGTCACGGAAGCGCCCTTCTGGGTGGTTTGGGACTGATCAGGGTGTGGCACGGCGGTGAGCGTACCGGGCGTACCCGCCTGCGGGCGAAGCGAGGGCGCGGGCTCCGGGCGGTTCCCGGGTTCCGGGGTGATCGTTGTCACGGGCTGGTTCCTGGTGGTTCTGTTCCGGTGGTACGGGCTCCGGCGGGTGCTGCGGTGCCGGTCGGGGCCGTGGGGGCGCTCGGGGTCAGGGCTTGAAGTCGACGGGCAGGTTGGCGGCCTGCGCACCGGTCGGCGGCACCTGCAGCGTCTTCAGCGCGAACGCCATGACCTGCTTGTAGATCGGACCGCAGATCTGGCCGCCGTAGTAGCTGCCCTTGGTGGCGTTCTGGATCGCGCAGTAGACGGTGACGCGGGGGTTGTCGGCGGGCGCGAACCCGGCGAAGGACGACGTGTAGCCGCGGTATCTGCCGGTGGCCGGATCCACACGGTTGGCCGTACCCGTCTTGCCGGCGACGCGGTAGCCGGGGATGCGCGCCTTCAGGCCGGTGCCCTGCTCGTCGTCGACGACGGACTCCAGCATCTGCGCCAGTTCCTTCGCCGTCTGCGCGCTCACGACCCGGCGCTTGCCGGGCTCGGCGGCGGGGCTGAAACGGCCGTCGGGGCCCTTGGTGCCGCGCACCAGGGACGGCTGGATCCGGACCCCGCCGTTGGCGATCGTCGAGTAGATGGACGCCGCCTGCAAGGCGTTGATGGAGAAGCCCTGGCCGAACGGGATCGTGTACTGCTGCGAAGTGGACCACTTCTCGGGCGGCGCCAGGATGCCCTTCGTCTCGCCGGGGAGACCGGTGCCGGTGTAGCTGCCGATGCCGAACTTGCGCAGGTAGGAGTAGAGGACCTTGTTGGCCTCCGGCTGCGTCGGGCCGAGCCGGCCGGTGGCCAGGATGGTGCCGATGTTGCTGGACTTGGCGAGCACGCCGTTGAGCGTGAGGTACCAGGTGTCGTGGTCGACGTCGTCCTGGAAGAGCCGGTCGCCGCGGTGCAGCCGGTTGGGCACGACGACGTGCGTGAGCGGTGTGGCCGCGTGCTTCTCCAGTACGGCGGCCATCGACATGACCTTGGCGGTGGAGCCGGGCTCGAAGGCGTCCTGGACGGCGGCGTTGCCGAGCGCGGCCGGGTCGGCGTGGGCCAGGTCGCCCGGGTCGAAGCCCGGGGAGTTCGCCATGGCGAGGATCTGGCCGGTCCGGGTGTCCTGCACGATCACGTAACCGCGGTCCGCCTGGGACTTGCGCACCTGCTCGGTGATGGCGTTCTGCGCGGCCCACTGGATGTCGCGGTCGATGGTCAGCTCGACGTCGGTGCCCGGCACGGCCGGCGTCCCGCTGGAGCCCGCGGTGGGCACCTCCCGGCCGCCGGACTGGGTGTAGCGGATCTTGCCGGGCTTGCCGGACAGCTGCTTGTCCAGCTGCCGCTCGATGCCTCCGCCGCCCTTGCCCTCGGCGTCGACCCAGCCGAGGAGCGCGGCGGCGAGGTCGCCGCCCGGGTACACGCGCTGGGTGCTGGTCTGGGAGAGCACTCCGGCGAGGACGTTGACGGTCGACTTGTCCGTCTGCGCCTTCTTGGCGAGCGCGGCCTTCAGGTCCTTGATCTGGGTCCACACCTGCGGTGTCTGACGGCGGGCCAGCAGCACGTACCGCGTGTTCGGCGTCCGCAGCTTCTTCGCGAGACCGGCCTGGTCCTGGCCGAGGATCGGGGCGAGCAGCGCGGCGGCCTGTTCGGGGCCGTCGCCGACCTTCAGGGCCTCGCGGGTGAACAGGGTCGGGTCGGCCGTGATGTCCTCGGCGTCCACGCTGCTGGCGAGGGCCACGCCGTTGCGGTCGGTGATGTCGCCGCGCTCGGCGGCGATGGTGTGGACCACGTAGCGGTTCGCGTCGGCCTTGGCGGCGTAGGCGCTCGCGTCGACGGCCTGCACCTGGAGCAGCCGCACCACGAAGACGAGCATCACCACGGTCAGCGCGAGGGCGACCATGCGCAGCCTGGGGCGCGGGCTGCCCAGGCGCAGGACGCGCACCGGCGGGGGCCGCCAGGTGGAGCTGGGGCGGCGGGCCGGACGGGCGCCGGGGCCGGGGCGGGGCCGGCCGCCGCCGGGGCGGGCGGGCCTGGCGGGTCCGGGCACGCGGCGGCGCGGCGGTTCCCTGTCGGACACTTCCGTCACCTGCCGGGGGTCGGGGTCGTCGCGGGCTGGGGGGCGGTCATGGCGGCCGGGTCGCCCGCGGGGGCGTCGGTGGCCGCGCCGGCGGGGCCCGTGAGGGGCAGGGTCTGCGCGGGGCCGGTCTGCCCCGGGGCCGGGGTGGCGGCGCCGGCGGCGGACGCGGGCAGGTCGGGGTCGCTCGCCGTCAGGGTCTCGGGCGGCCGTACGGACACGGGCAGGTCCTGCACGAAGGCCTGCTCGGCGGCCGAGGGGACGCCCTTGACGGTGCCGTCCGGGTTCAGGAAGGCCGGGTCGCCGCCGGGCACCATGCCCAGTTGGAGGGCGCGGCGCTGGAGGGCGTCCGGGGCGGAGTAGGAGTCGATGTCCCGCTGGAGGCCCTGCTCCTCGTCGGTGAGGTTCTTGGTGTCCTTCTTCAGGTCGTCCATCTGGAACGCGCCCTCGCTGAGCGCCGAGTTCAGCACCAGCAGCCCGATGAGGCCGCCGCCCAGGAGCAGCACGACGAGCAGGACGAAGGGGGCGCGGGCCGCCTGCTGCCCCTTCACCGGCAGGAGCCGCGCCAGCCGGGCGGCACGGCCCCTCGGCTCGGGTTTGCTGCTCACTGGTCCCCCTGGCTCACTCGGCGTCCTCCCGGATGCGCTCGGCCCCGCGCAGCCGGGCCGGTGCCGCCCGCCGGTTCGCGGCGATCTCTTCCTCGCTGGGAAGTTCGGCACCGCGCGTGAGCAGCTTGAGCCGGGGCTGGTAGCGCTCGGGGACGACCGGCAGTCCGGGCGGCGCCGTCGTGGCCGCACCGGCCGCGAAGACCTGCTTGACCAGGCGGTCTTCGAGCGACTGGTACGACAGTACGGCGATCCGTCCGCCGACGTCGAGGGCCTTCACCGCGGCCGGGACCGCCCGCTCCAGGACGGAGAGTTCGCCGTTGACCTCGATGCGCAGCGCCTGGAAGGTGCGTTTGGCCGGGTTGCCGCCGGTGCGCTTGGCAGCCTGGGGCAGGGCGTCGCGGATCAGCTCCACCAGGCGGGCGCTGTTGGTGAAGGGCTCCTTCTCGCGCTCGCGCACCACGGCGGCCACGATCCGCTTGGCCTGCTTCTCCTCGCCGTACGCCCGCAGGATGCGCACGAGTTCACCCGCCGGGTAGGTGTTGAGGACCTCGGCGGCACTGATCCCGGTGGACTGGTCCATGCGCATGTCCAGGGGCGCGTCCTGGGCGTAGGCGAAGCCGCGGTCGGCCTCGTCGAGCTGCATCGAGGAGACACCGAGGTCGAACAGGACGCCCTGGACGCGCGGCAGGCGGAGCCGGGCGAGGACGTCGGGCAGTTCGTCGTAGACGGCGTGCACCAGGGTGGCCCGCTCGCCGAAGGGGGCGAGGCGCTCACCGGACAGGCGCAGCGCCTCCTTGTCGCGGTCGAGGGCGACGAGACGGGCCTCGGGGAAGCGGGCGAGCAGCGCCTCGCTGTGTCCGCCGAGGCCGAGGGTGCAGTCGACGACCACCGCTCCCGGCCGCTCAAGGGCGGGTGCCAGGAGGTCCAGGCACCGCTGGAGCATCACGGGGACGTGTCGGCTGTCGCTCAAGGGGCCCTCTCAGGTCCGGCGCGCCCCGCACGCACCGCCGGGTCCCCGACCGCTCGCGAGACGACGGTGCCCTGCCGGCGCCGGAAGCGTCAGCCGACCGGGAGCGGGAGGGAGCCGAGCCGTACGTACGCGCCGCGCACGTGGGGAGACCGTTCGGGTGTGTGCGAGGTCTCCGGGAATGCAGTACAGCAGGGAGCGCCACGCCTCCCGCTTCGCGTCACTTTAGTCCACCCTGTCGCCCGGTCAATCAACCGGCCTGCGCGTCGCCCGCCGGAGTGCGGGGACACGGGCTCGCGGAAGGATTCACCCGCACGGAGGCGGCTCGCGCTGTGTGTGGATTCGCTCACACGACGCCACTGTGGTGTTCTTTGTCCCCTCCCACGACGCGACCGGAGCGCGCACGCCCAGTAACGTCATGAGTATGACGACTTCCGCATCAGTTCCCGCCAACTCCGAGGACGCCGCCACGGACCGCTCCGTCATCGACCGCCTCGTCGCGGCCAACGGCACCTACGCCGACGCGTTCACCGACCCCGGCATGGACGCCCGGCCCGTGCTCCAGGTCGCGGTCGTGGCCTGCATGGACGCCCGCCTCGACCTGCACGCTGCGCTCGGCCTGCGGCTCGGCGACTGTCACACCCTGCGCAACGCGGGCGGCGTGGTCACCGACGACGTGATCCGCTCGCTGGCCATCAGCCAGCGCGCCCTCGGCACGCGCAGCGTGGTGCTCATCCACCACACGGGTTGCGGCATGCAGACCATCACCGAGGAGTTCCGGCACGACCTGGAGATGGAGGTCGGGCAGCGTCCGTCCTGGGCCGTGGAGGCCTTCAAGGACGCCGACCAGGACGTGCGGCAGTCGATGCAGCGCGTGCGCACCTCGCCGTTCCTGCTGCACACCGACGACGTACGCGGATTCGTGTTCGACGTCAGGACTGGCCGGCTGCGCGAGATCGACCCCGCGTGACCTCCGTGCCCGCCCGCGGTCCGGCTCCCCGGCACCGCCGCCACCTGCACAAGGCCGGTCGTCGGCACTCCGGCGCGGCCCCGAGCGGGCCCTTGGTCGTCCCCGGCGAAAAGTCGTAGAACCCGAATATCGCGGCCAGTTGTCCACAGGCGAGTGACACGAATCGGTAACGGCGGCAAGAATGCGGGGTGTGACATCGCACGGAACCGTTCCGGCGCGGTGTCCGTGTTCGGGGTGGGCCCGGTCCGCGCAGCGGGAGGCCGGCCCGGAAAGTTGGGGAATCCCCCGCTCGGCGACGGGCGCGGGGAAGGGCCGAGGAGGGCCGGGTGACGACCTATGACGAGCGAGCGAGCCATGGGGGCGCCCCCGCGCGAGTGAGATCGAGCGTGGGGGAAGATCTGACCGCCACTGTGGAGCGCGTCCGCAGTTCGGTGGAGGGAGTGATCGAGGGCAAGCCCGAGGTCGTACGGCTCTCGCTGACCGTGCTGCTCGCCGAGGGGCACCTCCTGATCGAGGACGTCCCCGGAGTGGGCAAGACGATGCTCGCCAAGGCGCTGGCGCGGTCCATCGACTGCTCGGTGCGGCGGATCCAGTTCACCCCCGACCTGCTGCCCTCGGACATCACCGGTGTGTCCATCTGGGACCAGCAGCGCCGGGACTTCGAGTTCAAACCGGGCGCCATCTTCGCGCAGATCGTGATCGGCGACGAGATCAACCGCGCCTCGCCGAAGACCCAGTCGGCGCTCCTGGAGTCCATGGAGGAGCGCCAGGTCACCATCGACGGGGAGACCTACGAACTGCCCAGCCCCTTCATGGTGGTGGCCACGCAGAACCCGGTCGAGATGGAGGGCACCTACCCGCTGCCCGAGGCCCAGCGCGACCGCTTCATGGCCCGGGTGTCCATCGGCTACCCCAGCCCGGAGGCCGAGTTGCAGATGCTGGACGTGCACGGCGGGGTCAGCCCGCTGGACGACCTCCAGCCGGTGGCGCACGCGCACGACGTCGTGAAGCTCGTCGAGGCGGTCCGTTCGGTGCACGTCGCCAAGGCGGTGCAGCGGTACGCGGTCGACCTGGTCGCCGCCACCCGGACCCACCCCGACCTCAGACTCGGCGCCTCCCCGCGCGCGACGCTGCACCTGCTGCGCGCGGCGAAGGCCTCCGCCGCCCTGAGCGGGCGGGAGTACGCGCTGCCGGACGACGTGCAGGCGCTCGCCGTCGCGGTCCTGGCCCACCGTCTGCTGCCCACCGCGCAGGCGCAGCTCAACCGGCGGACGGCCGAGCAGGTCGTCGAGGAGATCCTGCAGCACACGCCGGTACCGGCGGCGGCCCAGGCGGGCGGCGGCCTCGGCATGGGCAACACCACGCCGGAGTTCGGCCGGCAGCAGCCGCGGAGGCTGTGATGACGGACGCGGGGGCCACCCGCGCGGAGGACGAGCACGGCGGACGCGGCGGCGTGCGCACCGCGCTGACGGGTCTCACCACCCGCGGGCGCTCCTTCCTGGCCGCCGGAGTGGCGGCGGCCGTCTGCGCGTACATCCTGGGACAGGCCGAACTGCTCCGTGTCGGGCTGCTGCTGGCGGTGCTGCCCCTGGTCTGCGCGGCCGTCCTCCACCGCACGCGCCACCGGGTCACGGGCAGCCGCCGTCTCTCCCCCGCGCGCGTGCCCGCTGGCTCCGAGGCCCGCGTGCACCTGCGGATGGACAACGTCTCCCGCCTGCCCACGGGCCTGCTGATGCTCCAGGACCGGGTGCCCTACGTCCTCGGGCCGCGCCCCCGCTTCGTGCTCGACCGCGTGGAGCCGGGCGGCCGCCGCGAGGTGTCCTACCGGGTCCGCTCCGACCTGCGGGGCCGCTATCCGCTGGGGCCGCTGCAACTGCGGCTGACCGACCCGTTCGGGATGTGCGAACTGACCCGCTCCTTCTCGACGTACGACACCCTCACGGTCGTCCCGCGCGTGGAGCCGCTGCCGCCGGTGCGGCTGGGCGGCGAGGCCAAGGGGTACGGCGACGGACGGCAGCGTTCCCTGACACTGGCCGGCGAGGACGACGTGATCCCGCGCGGGTACCGCCACGGCGACGACCTGCGCCGTGTGCACTGGCGTTCCACCGCGCGCTACGGCGAGCTGATGGTGCGCCGCGAGGAGCAGCCGCAGCGGGCCCGCTGCACGGTGCTCCTGGACACCCGCGCGCTCGCCTACCGGGGCGCGGGCCCCGACTCGGCCTTCGAGTGGGCCGTGTCCGGGGCCGCCTCCGTGCTCGTGCACATGCTGGAGCGCGGCTTCTCGGTACGGCTGCTGACGGACACCGGCAGCTGTGTGCCGGGCGAGGGATCCGACGGGTTCGCGGGCTCCGGCCAGGAGTCGGCGGACGCGGCCGGGCTGCTCATGGACACCCTCGCCGTGATCGACCACTCGGAGGGGGCGGGGCTGTCGCGCGCGTACGACGTGCTGCGCGGTGGCAACGAGGGACTGCTGGTGGCCTTCCTCGGCGACCTCGACGAGGCGCAGGCCACGATGGTCGCCAAGATGCGGCAGCGCAGCGGGGGCGCGGTCGCCTTCGTGCTGGACAGCGAGGCGTGGAACCGGGAAGCGGCCGACGCGCCCGGCGGTCCCGCCGACCGCGCCGAGGAACGGCTGCGGATGCTGCGGGACGCGGGCTGGACCGCCGTGGGCGTGCCGCGGGGCGCCTCGCTGGAAGAGACCTGGCGCCACGCGGACCAGGCACGCACGGGCGCCGGCGTGCCGGGCCGGCCCGGCTTCGCGACGACGTCCGCGCCGGGCCCGGGAGCGAGCGGTACGGGGAGCCACGGCAAGGCCGGCGTGCGCGCGGCGGCCCCGGGCGCGGCGCACCGGGCGGCCCCGGGGGGAGGGCCCCCCGTATGAGCGGGGCAGCCGGCGGAGCGGTTCGGATCGCGGTATCCGGCGGAGCGCTACCGATCACAGCGTTCGGCGGAGCGGTGCCGGTCGAGACGGCCGGCCGAGCGGTCCGGTTCCGGAAGGCGCGGCGCGATGCCGGGGGCTGCCGGCGGCAGGGCGGTCGCCGGGACCGTGTCGAGAGGCCCCGGGCCGCTCCTCGCCGGCCGGGGTTCAGCGGTCCCTGGGCCCGGCGGGGCGGGGGCGCGGCAGGTGACGGTGGGTGCGCGGGGCGCGGGCGGTGCGGGCTGAGTGTTGGCCGGTTCGCGGGGCGGGGGCCGGGACGGGTGGAGTGGAGCGGGGGCACGAGTGGTGTGACGGGCCCGGTGGGCCAGGGGAAGGTGCGGGGATGAGCGGACGGACACGGTTGGCGCTGTGCGCCGCGGCGGCCACGCTGATGGCGGCGTGCGCGTTGCTGCCGCTGGTATCCCCCGCCACGTGGATCGTGCAGGCGTCGCTGATGCTCGCGGTGCAGTCCGGCGTCGGCGTGGCCGCCCGGCGGGTGCCGCTGGCGCGACCGCTCACCGTGGCGGCGCAGGCCCTGGTCACCCTGCTGCTGCTGACTCTGGTCTTCGCACGGGCCCAGGCCCTCGCCGGGCTGCTCCCCGGCCCGGCCGCCTTCCGGCACCTGGCCGACCTGCTGCGCCAGGGCGGCCAGGACGTCGGACGGTACGCGATCCCGGCACCGCTGTCCGACGGCATCCGGCTGATGCTCATCGGCGGTGTCCTGGTGATCGGGCTGATCGTGGACACCCTCGCGGTGACCCTGCGCAGCGCGGCCCCCGCGGGGCTGCCGCTGCTCGCGCTGTACTCCGTGGCCGCGGGACTGTCCGACGGGGGCTCGGCGTGGCTGTGGTTCCTCCTCGCCGCCGCCGGCTACCTGATGCTGCTGCTGGTCGAGGGCCGGGACCGGCTCTCGCAGTGGGGCCGGGTGTTCAGCGGCGCCTCGCGCGCGGGGGCCGGGGAGCCGGGCGCCGCGCTGGCACCGATCCGCACCGGCCGCCGGATCGGCGCGGTGGCGCTGGGCGTCGCCCTGGTGGTGCCGCTCGCCCTGCCCGGCATGCGCGGCGGGCTGCTGGACGCGGCCGGGGCCGGGGCCGGCTCGGGCATCGGGGGCGGCGGCACGATCTCCGCGGTCAACCCGCTGGTGTCGCTGCGCGACAGCCTGAACGTCGACGAGGACCGCACGGTCCTGACCCTGCGCACCAACTCCGCGGACGCCTCCGACCTGTATCTGCGCATCGTGTCCCTGGACGACTTCGACGGCACCACGTGGAAGCCCTCCCAGCGGCACATCGTCGGCGTGCCCGACCCGTTCCCCGCCCCGTCCGGACTGGACGGCGCCGTGCGGCGCACGGAGATCACCACGTCGATCGCGGCGGCCGACTGGTACGCCCAGGACTGGCTGCCGATGCCGTACCCGCCGAGCGGTGTGCGGATCGACGGCAGCTGGCGCTACGAACCCGTGGGCATGACGCTGGTCGGCGACCACGGGCAGAACACGCGTGGCCTGACCTACCAGGTCAAGAGCCTGGAGGTGCAGCCCTCCGCGGAGCAGCTCGCCACCGCCGGAGAGCCTCCGGCGGTCGT
Source organism: Streptomyces sp. NPDC021356 (assembly GCF_040641015.1). Taxonomy (NCBI): domain Bacteria; kingdom Bacillati; phylum Actinomycetota; class Actinomycetes; order Kitasatosporales; family Streptomycetaceae; genus Streptomyces; species Streptomyces sp. NPDC021356. Next base: position 329,407 of record NZ_JBFACU010000002.1, read on the forward strand.
GAAGCGCGAGTACACCAAAGTGCCCAAGGCGCTGCCCGGCGTGGTGGCGAACACCGCGCGCGCGGTCACCGCGGGCGCGGCGAACCACTACGAGCAGGCGGTGAAACTCCAGGACTGGTTCGCGTTCGACGGGGGTTTCCAGTACGACACCCAGGTCGAGGCGGGTACCGGCTCCGAGGCGATCTCGCGCTTCCTGAAGGACAAGCGGGGCTTCTGCGTCCACTTCTCCTTCGCGATGGCGGCGATGGCCCGCACGCTCGGCATCCCCGCCCGGGTGGCGGTGGGCTTCGCACCCGGGACCCCGGGGGGCGACGGCACCGTCCTGGTGGGCCTGAAGGACGCGCACGCCTGGCCCGAGCTGTACTTCGAGGGCGTCGGCTGGACCCGCTTCGAGCCGACGCCGACGCGCGGCACGGTCCCGCAGTACACCGAGTCGGACCCTGCGAACACGACGCTGCCGAACCCCGCGGTGCCCTCCCCGCAGGCCAGCTCACGGCCCTCGGCCGCGCCGTCGACGACCACCGACTGCACACCGCAGATGAAGAAGCTGCAGGAATGCCCGAGCCCGTCCGCGCAGGCCGCGCTGCCCACCGGCGGCGACGGTCCGAAGTGGTACGCGGTCGCGGGGTGGGCGCTGGGCGGGCTGGTCGTCGTCGTCCTCCTGCTCTCGCCCTTGCTGTGGCGCACACGCAGGAGAGCGGTCCGGCTCGGTGCGCACGGGCGCGGGGAGGCCGGCGCACCGGCCCACCGGCTCGCCGTCTGGCAGGAAATGACCGACACCGCCTGGGACTTCGGGATCTTCCCGGACGAGTCGCAGACGCCCCGCAAGACGGCGGCGCGGATCGTCCGGCTCGGCCGGCTCGACCCGCCGGCCGCGGCCTCGGCGCACCGGCTGGCCGACGCCCTGGAGCAGGTGCTCTACGCCCCGAGCCCCCGGCCGATGCCGGGGCTAGCCGAGGACGTCCGCCGGGTCGTCGCGGGACTGCGTGGCACCGCGTCGCGGGGCGCCCGGTTGCGGGCCGCGCTCGCGCCCCGCTCGGCCGCCCGGCTGACCTGGGCCTTCTCTGCCCGGTGGGCGGCCCTGCGGTCCCGCGTGACGGGTCTGCGCCCGGTACTGCGCCGGCCGTCGCGGCAGCGGGGCTGAGACCACAGTCATGTGCGAGGGGCCGACCACTTCTCGTGGCCGGCCCCTCGCACATGGTTCAGATGTCGGGAGGTACCGCTGGGCGGATCTCCGCAGCTAGCGCCCCTGTTCGTCGCGGCGGCGCTGCCAGCGCTGTTCGATGCGGTCCATCATGGAGCGCTTGGCGCCGACCTGACGGCGGGCGGGCGGGCCACCGGCGGGCTGCTCACCCGGCTTGGGGGCCTTGCGCCACCCGGTCACGGCCAGCAGCGCGCATCCCAGCATCACCAGGAAGCCGACCACACTCACCCACGGGTACTGGGCGATCACACCTGCCATGAGAAGCGCGATACCTACGAGGAAGCCCGCGACCGCCTGGTAGACCCGCCGCCGGGTGTACGTACGCAGCCCGCTTCCCTCGAGCGCCGACGCGAACTTGGGATCTTCGGCGTACAGCGCTCGCTCCATCTGCTCGAGCATGCGCTGCTCGTGCTCAGAGAGCGGCACGGAGTCCTCCTCATCGTGCAGTCGCCGGGGCGACCTGGGGGGTCCCTTCAGGATAGGCAGGGAATCGCCCCCGTGAAACCCGCCCCTCTGCGCCAATTGGCCAACCGGATCCGCCACGGCGAAGCCGACTCGCTGAGGCTTCCATTCCCCGGCGGCCGACCCGTCATGCCGGATGGTCTCCCTCGATCATACGGCGCCCGGACCTGGATCGGGGGGCCTGTGGCACACTCCATGCGCCGCCAGGACACCGGTCGGTGGCCTGCCCCAGGGGCCCGCTCAGGCCTCCGCGGCACCCCGGGTCTCGCCGAGCACGTGCAGCTGCGTGGCCACGGAGTGGAACGCCGGCAGTTCGGCCGCCGCCGCCTCCAGCTGGAGCAGCGCGTCCAGCGCCCCCGGCTCGGTGTCCACCAGCACCCCCGGCACGAGGTCCGCGAAGACCCGTACGCCGTGCACCGCGCCGACCGTCAGGCCCGCCTGCCCGACGAGGGCGGTGAGCTGCTCGGCGGTGAAGCGGCGCGGCACGGGGTCGCTCGCGCCCCAGCGCCCGTCCGGGTCGCCGAGGGCCTGCCGGGCCTCCTTGAAGTGGCCGGCCAGCGCCCGTGCGAGCACGGCACCGCCGAGACCGGCGGCGAGCAGGCTGAACACCCCCTCGGCGCGCAGCGCGGCGGCGGCGTTGCGCACGCCCTCGGCCGGGTCGTCGACGTACTCCAGGACGCCGTGGCAGAGCACCGCGTCGTAGCCGCCGCGCTCGACCACGTCGAAGAGGCCGTGCACATCGCCCTGCACGCCGCGCACCCGGTCGGCCGCCCCGGCCTCGGCGGCGCGGCGCTCCAGCGCGAAGAGCGCGTTGGGGCTGGGGTCGACAACGGTGACGCGGTGGCCGAGGCGGGCGAGGGGCACGGCGAAGTTGCCGCTGCCGCCGCCGGTGTCGAGGACGTCCAGTGCCGCGCGGCCCGTCGCCTTGGCCCGCCGGTCCAGGGCGTCCTGCAGGACCTCCCAGACCACGGCGGTCCGCAGCGAGGCGCGGGAACGCGAGGGGTCGGAGCGCAGCGACGACGTCGGTCGGGAGTGGTGGTGGGAGACGGGCGGGCGCATCGGGTCCGACACGGTAGTTGACTCCTCGCGGCGGCACCGCCTCAGACATGGCGGAGCGATCGGGCTGCCTTCCCGGCCACCCGGAAGACGGGAGGTGGGAAGGCTTCAGGCGGGTTCCACCCTATTGCCTGTACCGCCCGCTCCGCCCCTCGCCTCCGCGGCGCCGCACGGCGGGCCGCGACGGGCGCGGGGCGCCGCACGGGGCGTGGGGGCGCGGCTCAGCCCGCGTCCGGCATGCCGTCGTGGTCCGCCCTGCCTCCGGCCGGGGTGCCACCGCCGGGGTTGCCACCGCCAGGTGTGCCGCCGGCTATGCCGCCGGGTATGCCATCGCCACGTATGCCACCGCCACGTGTTCCGTCGGCCCGTGGCCGTGGGCCCCGCTCCGTGTCTGCGGGGCGGGGCGGCGGCAGGACCGGCTGGAGGACCAGCATCCGCTCGACGAGGCGGAGGAACATCGCCACGTCCCGCATCAGGTCGTCGGCGTCCCGGCGGCCGGCGGCACCTTGGATTCCGGCCTCGGCCAGGGCGCGGCGGCGGGCACCCGAGGCGAACAGCGCGCTCCACTCGGTCAGTTCGGGAGCGATCTCCGGGAGCACCTCCCAGGCGCTGCGTATCCGCGCGCGCCGCCGGGGGTTCGTCTCCGGGCGGCCCCGGGCGGCGAGGACGGCGGCCGCGGTGCGCAGGGCGGCGAGGTGGGCCGTCGCGTAGCGCTCGTTCGGCGTGGGGAGGACGGCGGCCTCTTCGAGCCCGGCGCGGGCCTGGGCGAGCAGGTCGAGGGCGGCCGGCGGGGCCGTGGCCCGGCGGAGCACGGGGTGCACGTCGCTCGCCGGGCCGGTCAGTGAGGGGGCAGGGCCGGTGGCGCGGCGCCGACGGGCGGCGGCTGCGGACGAGTTGGCCATGACGAACCTCCTGTCGTCTGGGTCACGGCACGGGTGCCGTATGTGCCCATCGTGAGGTATGCCACTGACAATCCGTTCTGACCTGGTCTTTTGCCCCGCTCGTCCAGACGGCCGCGGCCGTGACGCGGTCCGCGTCCGCCGCGGCCGGTGGCGCCGCTCGCCGGGCGGACCGCTCCTGTGACAATCGGGGCCATGGAAAGCAGCAGCGCCACGCCGGGCGGCCGTACCCGCCGCGAGGCCACCCGCCAAAGGCTCTACGAGGCGGCCGTCACGCTCATCGCCGAGCAGGGCTTCTCCGCCACCACGGTGGACGAGATCGCCGAGCGGGCCGGAGTCGCCAAGGGCACGGTCTACTACAACTTCGCGAGCAAGTCGGTCCTCTTCGAGGAGTTGCTGCGGCACGGCGTGGGGCTGCTCACCGCCTCCCTCCGCGAGGCGGCCGAGGGCGCGGCACGGGAGGGCGGCGGCCGGGTCGACGCGCTGGACGCCATGATCCGCGCCGGGCTCGTCTTCATCGACCGGTATCCCGCCTTCACGCAGCTGTACGTCGCCGAGCTGTGGCGCACCAACCGGGCCTGGCAGTCCACGCTCATGGTGGTCCGGCAGCAGGCGGTCGCGGTCGTCGAGGGCGTCCTGCGCGAGGGGGTGACGAGCGGCGAGTTCAGCGAGGAGATCGACGTGCCGCTGACCGCCGCCGCACTGGTGGGCATGGTGCTGGTGGCCGCCCTGGACTGGAAGGCGTTCCAGCCGCAACGGTCGCTGGACGACGTCCACTCCGCGCTGTCCCGGCTCCTGCAGGGCAGGGTGAGCGGCCCGCGCTGAGGCCCGCACGCGAGCGCCGGGAGCGGCGGAAGCGCCGGTGCGGAACGGCCACGTCCCCCGTGGGCCGTCCCGCACCGGCGCTCTGCCGTACTCCCCCGTCCCCCGCGCCCCGGTCCAGGGCGGCGCCGTTCCGCCGCCCCGTGTCGGCGGTACCGGCGCCGTGCCCCTTCCCGTGGCTCCACTCTCTCGTCCGCGCGGGGCACGCCCCATCCGCGTACGTACTCATCTCGCCGCCTAGGTACAGGTACTCAGCCCTGCGTACACGTTCCTGGTCACCCGCCCGCCGTCACCGCGAGGCAGCGGAAAGCCGCTGGTCACGGCCCCGCGGCGGGGATTGTCAGTGGTGGTCGATAAAGTCGCGGGCATGGCAGGGATTGCGGTGATCGGCGCCGGGATGGGCGCGCTGGCGGCGGCTGCCCGGCTGGCCGTCGCGGGCCACCGGGTGACGGTGTACGAGCGGACGGAGACGTACGGCGGAGCGGTGCGCCGCTTCGAACGGGACGGCTTCGCCTTCGACACCGGCCCCGGCCTGCTCCCGCTGCCCGCGGTCTACCGAGATCTGTTCGTGAAGACCGGCAAGGAGCCCCTGGAGAACCGCGTCGAGCTGGTCCAGGTCGATCCCGCCGCACGGCACGTCTTCGCGGACGGCACCGAGGTCTCGCTGCCGAACGCCTCACGCGCGGGTGTCGTCGCGGCCCTGGACGAGGCGCTCGGCGCGGGCGCCGGGCAGCGCTGGGGCGACTTCCTGGTGCGGGCGCGCGAGGCCTGGGACCGCACCCGCCGGCCGCTCCTCGAAGAACCGCTGTGGCCCAACTGGCCCGTGCTCGCCGAGCGGGAGCCCTATCCGGCGCTCCCGCACAAGCGTCTGCTGCGCACCCGGCGGGCCGGCACGCTCGCCGAGATCGGCGCCTGGGAGCTGCGCGATCCGCGTCTCGCCGCCCTCCTGGAGAGCCACGCGCTCGCGTACGGCCTCGATCCCAGGACCGCTCCGGCGAGCGCCGCGGTGCTGCCGTACATGGAGCACGCCTTCGGCGTCTGGTACGTCCGCGGCGGTCTGCGGGAACTGGCGCGGGCGGTGTACGAGCGGTGCGTGGCCCGCAGGGTCGAGTTCGTCTTCGGCACCGAGGTCGCGGGGATCGTCGAGAAGGACGGCCGCGTGGCGGGCGTGGAGTTCGCCGGCGGGGGCACGGCTGACGCGGAGTACGTGGTGGCCGGTGCGGCGCCCGGGACGCCGAGCGGTTTCGACGCCGGGGCGGTGCCGCGGGGCGAGGGGGCGGTGCCGCCGCGGCGGGACATGCCGAGCCGGCTGACCGTGCTCCTGGCGCTGCGCGGCGGCCGCCCGGAGGGGACGGCCCACCGGACCGTGGTGCACGCGCTGGACCGCGAGGCCGAGTGGGACGGCCTGTTCGGCACGGCCTCGGGGCCGGCCGCGACGGCCCCTACCGTCACGGTGCTGCGTCCCGGAGACCCGAGCCTCGTCCCCGACTCCGCCCACGAGACGGTCACGCTCACGGCCACCGTCCCGGCGGGCAGAACGGCAGGCGGATCGGCGGCTGCCGGCCAGGAGTCCGCGGAAGCGCTGGCCGAGCGGATGATCACCGCTGCCGCCCGCGCCGTGCCGGGACTGCGCGACCGGCTGCTGTGGCACGAGGTGCGCACCCCCGCCGACATCGAGCGGGAGACCGGCGCCAAGGGCGGAGCCGTGCCCGCACCCGCGCTGGCCTCGGCAGGCGGACGGCTGCTGCACCCGGCGAACTCGACCCGGACCGAGGGCCTTTACACCGTGGGCGGCTGGTCGCACCCCGGGGGCGGGCTGCCGCACGCCGGGATGTCGGGTGCGCTGGTGGCCGGACTCGTCGTGGAGGGACCGGAGTTCCGCGGCTCGCAGTGAGCCCGCCGCGAAAACGGTGAGCCGGGTTCAGAATGGGTGAGCCGGGTTCAGAAACGGTACTGCTCGTCGAAGCCCGCGCCGTGCTGCGCCTGGCCGTGCCCCTGGGCGTTCCCGCCCTGCCCGTTGGCGCCCTGCCCGCTGCCCTGGTACGGGTACGTCTGCTCCCCGGGGAGTTCACCGCCGTAGGCGGGATCGTCGCTGCGCTGCTGCGGTACCCACACACCGCCGGCCGGGGTCTCACCGCCGTAACCGCCCGTCGCGTACGGGTCCTGGGTGCCGTAGTCCTGCTGGCCGTAGCCGCCGGTGTAGGCGGCGCCGTCATAGGTCTGGGTCCCGATGTACGGGTCCGAGTAGGCGGCGTACTGCTGCTGGCCCGTGCCGTCGTAGCCGTAACCCTGCTGTCCGTACCCGGAGTAGTCGTACCCGTAGCCCGCGTCGGAGCCCTGGGCGGCGGTCGCGTACGGGTCCGGGGCGGTCCCGTCGGACTGGCCGGGCCGGCCGGGCTCGCCGCCGAAGTCACCGTAGACGCCGTAGGAGCCGGTGTCGTCCGGCAGGGGCTGCGGCGCGTACACGGCGGTGGACTCGGCGGCCGTGGGCTCCAGGGGGCGGACGGGAGTGAAGACGTCGTCCGGTTCGTCGTCATCGCGTCCGAAGGCCAGGTCCTCGGGTGCGGGACGACCGGGCGCGCCGTCCGGGCCGGCCGCTTCGGCGGGCGCGTCGTCGGCGGCTTCGGGACCGGTGGCGTCGGAGCCCGGGGCCTTGCGGCCGGGCCTGCCGCGGCGGCGCTTGGTGCCTTCGGCGGCACTCGGCTGCCTGACCGCCCAGCCCGCGACGAAGCCGCGGCGGAAGGAGAGCGTCACGTAGGTCTGCCCGACCGCGAAGGTGATCGCGCCCAGCGCGATCACCAGAACGGACGGCATGAGGACACCGAGCACCACGCAGAGGAAACCGCCGAAGGCGAGCAGCCGCCAGCGCAGGCGCGCCTTGTACTGCAACAGCACTTCGCCGAGCAACCACAACGCGACGATGCCGAACGCGATGTAGAGGACCGCCCAGCCCATGTACGCCCCTCTCCCAGTGGTCGCTCCGCAGTGTGTCGTACAGGGGAGCGACCGGTCTAGGCCCGCGGTGGGTGGTGCAGGCCCAGGTTCTCGTAGATTTCCAGCGTCGCCGTGGAGTTGTTGAGCGTGATGAAGTGCAGCCCGGGCACTCCTTCGGCCAGCAGCCGCGCGCAGAACTCGGTGGCGAACTCGATGCCAATGGAGCGTACAGCGGCCGGATCGTCCTTCGCTGCGAGGATCCGGTCTTTGAGGGCGTCCGGGAAGGCCGCGTTGGTGAGCGACGGGATCCGTGCGAGCGTCTTGGCGCCGGCGATCGGCATGACCTCGGGGATGATGGGTGTCTCGCAGCCCGCGGCGGCGACCCGGTCGCGCAGCCGCAGGTAGTCCTCCGGGTGGAAGAACATCTGTGTGATGGCGTAGTCGGCGCCCGCGCGGCACTTGTCGACGAAGTGACGGACGTCGGCGTCCCAGTCGGCGGAGCGCGGGTGCATCGCGGGGAAGGCCGCGACGCCGACGCAGAAGTCACCGGAGGTCTTGATCAGTTCGACGAGTTCGGCGGCGTACCGCAGACCGCGGGGGTGCGGCACCCACTCGCCCATCGGGTCGCCGGGCGGATCGCCGCGCAGGGCCAGCATGTTGCGGATCCCGGCGTCGGCGTACTGCCCGATGATGTTGCGCAGGTCGGCCACGGAGTGGTCGACGGCGGTGAGGTGCGCGATCGGGGTGAGGGTGGTGTCCGACGCGATGGCCTCCGTCGCCTTGACGGTGCCGGCGCGGGTGGAGCCGCCCGCGCCGTAGGTCACGGAGACGAAGTCGGGCGCCACGGCCTCGACCCGGCGCAGCGCGTTCCACAGGTTCCGCTCGCCCTTCGGAGTCTTGGGGGCGTAGAACTCGAACGAATACGTCGTCTTGCCGGTCGCGAGCATGTCGCGGACGGTAGGGGCGTGGTCCGACCTGGTGGATGCGGTGCCGAGGGCCATACCCGCAGGTTAGCCAGGGTGTGGCGGTCCCCCAACCGGATGTCGGTGTTTTGCCCGATTTGCCGACTTGTTGTCCACTCCTTGGACACTTCGGCCCATCGGCTCGCCGGACGGCCCCTACCGCCGGGAGGGCCTGACACGGCTCCCCGCCGAACGGCGGCCCTGGGTTCCCGTACCGCCGGGCCGGTCACGCCTGCCGCAGACGCTTCGCGAACTCCGCCGCCGCCGCGCCGGGGTCGCCGGCCTCGGTGATCGCCCGGACCACGACGACGCGTCGGGCGCCGGCCTCCAGCACCTGGTCCAGGTTGCCGAGGTCGATGCCGCCGATGGCGAACCAGGGCCGGTCGGTGCCGAGGGCGGCGGTGTGCCGGACCAGGTCGAGACCCGGCGCGTGGCGGCCGGGCTTGGTCGGGGTGGGCCAGCAGGGGCCCGTGCAGAAGTAGTCGACGCCGTCCTGCTCGGCGGCAGCGGCGGCCTCGGACTCGGCATGGGTGGAGCGGCCGATCAGGACGTCGTCGCCGAGTATCGCGCGCGCCGCGGGGACGGGCAGGTCGCCCTGGCCCAGGTGCAGCACGTCCGCGCGGGCGGCGTGGGCGACGTCCGCGCGGTCGTTGACCGCGAGCAGTCTGCCGTGGCGGGCGCAGGCGTCGGCGAACACCTCCAGGTGCTCCAGCTCCTCCCCGGCCTCCATGCCCTTGTCGCGCAGTTGCACGATGTCGACGCCGCCCGCGAGGACCGCGTCGAGGAACTCGGGCAGGTCGCCCCGGTCCCTGCGGGCGTCCGTGCACAGGTACAGGCGCGCGTCGGCCAGGCGGGCGCGGGCGGCGGCTGCGGCGGTGTCGGACATACGGGGTCCCCCTGGGATCGGTTGCGGTGTGTCGAAGGCGTACGGGCCACGGCTTCGGAGCGCCTGGGCCGGTCTCGGCCGGTCTGCGCCTGCCTCGGCCTGCCTCGGCCGGGAACGACCGCGGCCCGTACGCCGGACGGATGGTTCAGTCCGGGCAGCGGGCGGCCCGGACAGCGGGCCGCCCTGTCAGTGCGCCCGGGGTCAGACGGCGAGCGCCTGGGCGCGGCGCTTCACCTCCGTGCCGCGATTCTCGCTCAGGGCCTGGGCCGGGGTGCCGGGCAGGGTCGGGTCGGGGGTGAAGAGCCACTCGATCATCTCTTCGACCGTGAAGCCGTCGTCCCGCAGGAGCGTCAGGGTCCCGGACAGGCCCTTGACGACCTTGTCCTCGTCGATGAAGGCGGCGGGGACGTGCAGCGCGCGGTTCTCACCACGGCGTACGGCGATGAGCTGGCCCTCCTTGACCAGCTGCCGCACACGCGTCACCTCGACGCCGAGCTTCTCGGCGATGTCGGGCAGGGTCAGCCAGGCGGGGACGAGCGCATCGGTCTTCGCGTCAATCTCGGTCACGGAACCAAGCGTGCCATCTGCCACTGACACTCGGAAGCCGACCCCGCCCACCTGGGCGGAGGCCGTTCGGTGCGCTTCGCTAGGCGGTGGCCGCCTTCAGCGGCCGTGACGGGTCGGCCAGCAGCGCGGGATCCATCGCCGCGCCCGCCTCGATGAGCCGTCTGCCCTGCGCGAGATCCCGCGGCCGGCCTACCGCCAACAGGGCGACCAGGCGGCTGCCGCGCAGCCAGCAGACCGTCCAGGCGGGGCCGGAGGGGTCGCCGCGCCAGACGGTGGTGTCGGCCGAGGTGTGGTGTCCGGCGTACTGCACGAAGCGGCCGAACTGCTCGGACCAGAAGTACGGCACCGGGTCGTAGACGGCCGGGGTCAGGCCGATCACGTTGGCGGCGACCGTACGCGGGCCCTGGAGCGCGTTGTCCCAGTGGTGGACCAGCAGGCGCTCGCCGTACCGGCCCGACGGGAAGGAGGCGCAGTCGCCGACCGCGTACACGTCCGCCGCGCCGGCGCGCAGGTGGTCGTCGGCGAGCACCTCTCCGCGCTCGCCCAGCTCGATGCCGGAGCCCGCCAGCCAGGCGGTCGCGGGGCGGGCGCCGATGCCGACGACGACGGCGCCCGCGGGCAGCCGTGCCCCGTCGTCGAGCACGACCGCGCCGGGCTCGACGCGCGCCACGCGCGCGTGGGTGCGCAGCTCGGTACCGCTGTCGGCGTACCAGGCGGTCATCGGGGCGGCCACCTCGGCGGGCAGGACGCCCGCCAGCGGCCGGTCGGCGGCCTCCACGACCGTCACGGCGCAGCCCGCCTCGCGGGCGGCCGTGGCGAACTCGGCGCCGATCCAGCCCGCGCCGACCACGACGACGTCGTGCTGCTCGGCGAGGACCGGCCGCAGCCGTTCGGCGTCGTCCAGGGTGCGCAGCAGGTGCACGCCCGGGACGTCCTCGGCGCCGGGCAGCCGCATCGGCTCCGCGCCCGTGGCGAGGACCAGCACGTCGTACGGGACGGGTCCCTCGGAGGTGTCGAGCACATGGGCTTCGAGGCGCACGGCCAGGGCCTCGCAGCCGAGCCGCAGCTCCAGGCCGAGCGCCTCGAAGTCGACGTCGAAGGCGGACCCCTCGGCCTTGCCGAGCAGGACGGCCTTGGACAGCGGCGGCCGGTCGTAGGGCTGGTGGGGTTCGGCGCCGATCAGGACGACGGTGCCGGTGAAGCCCTGCTCGCGCAGGGCGACCGCGGTCTGCACTCCGGCCATGCCCGCGCCGACGACGACCACGCGCCGCGGCTGGGCCGTGCCCTGTTCCTGCGTCTGCTCGCTCACCTGATCACCATAGTCACCTGACGTTTTGTCAGTCAGGGGGCGTGCGGAGTGACGTGCTCCACAACGCCCGCCGACGCCTCGTCCGCCGACGCCCCGTCCCCCGGGGCCACGCCCGTGAACGCCACGGCCGCCGACGCCACCACCGCCGACGCCATGCCCGCGGACGTCACCCGCCCACCTGTTCCACCACGCTCGTGCCGCTCCCGGCCTGCGACTCCCACTCCCACGTCTCCTCCAACCGCACCCGTCCGTCGGGGAGTTCGACGACCGTCGAGACGCAGTGCCCCGAGGAGGTGGTGCCGTCGTGCTTGAGCTGGACGTACCGGAAGTCGAGCCGGTCGCCCGCCCGGGTGCCCACCAGATGACCGCGGACGACGTCACCGCCCGCGTACTCGGCCCAGATCTCACCGCCCCGCTCGTGGTAGGTGAAGCGGGTGCGGGTTCCCACCTGGCCGGGGGCCTGGTCGGTGACGGGGGCGAGGACGAGACCGTCCAGCGAGGGCGGCATACAGGAGGCTCCCTTACAAAAGCGCTGCTCCAGGGGCTAGGGTGGCCACCGTACAAGCACTCGCGGGAGCCCGGACGCACCGGGCTGAGAGGGAGGCTGGCGGCCTCCGACCGTACGAACCTGATCCGGGTCATGCCGGCGAAGGGAGGGGCTGGACGCCCATGTCGTTGCCACGTACGTCAGACGTCCTCGTCGTCGGGGGCGGGATCATCGGGCTCGTGACCGCCTGGCGCGCGGCCCGCAGCGGGCTGGCCACGGCCGTGGTGGATCCGGAGCCGGGCGGCGGTGCCGCGCAGGTGGCGGCCGGGATGCTGGCCGCCGTCACGGAACTGCACTACGGCGAGGAGACCCTGCTCGGCCTGAACCTGGCATCGGCCCGCCGCTACCCGGCGTTCGCGGCCGAGCTGACCGAGCTGACCGGCCTCGACCTCGGTTACCGCAGGTGCGGGACGCTCGCCGTGGCGCTGGACGCCGACGACCGCGCCCACCTGCGGGAACTGCACGCCCTGCAACAGCGCTCCGGCCTGGAGTCGGAATGGCTGTCGGGGCGCGAGTGCCGGCGCCTGGAGCCGATGCTCGCGCCGGGCGTGCGCGGCGGGCTCCGGGTGGACGGCGACCACCAGATCGACCCGCGGCGGCTGGCCGCCGCCCTGGTGGCCGCCTGCGAGCGCACGGGCGTCGTCTTCCACCGCGCGTGGGCCGAGCGGCTCACCGTCGAGCGGGAGCGGGCCACGGGCTGCGTGCTGCGCGACGGCACCGCGCTCGGCGCCGAGCAGGTGGTGCTGGCCGCCGGCAGCCTCAGCGGACGCCTCGCGGGGGTGCCGGACGAGCTGCTGCCGCCGGTGCGGCCGGTGAAGGGGCAGGTGCTGCGGCTGACCGTGCCGAAGCGGTACGCGCCGTTCCTGAGCCGCACGGTGCGGGCCGTGGTGCGCGGCGGCCACCTCTACCTGGTGCCGCGGCTCAGCGGCGAACTGGTCGTCGGGGCCACCAGCGAGGAGCTGGGCTGGGACACCACGGTGACGGCGGGCGGCGTCTACGAGCTGCTGCGCGACGCGCACGAGCTGGTGCCCGGCATCACCGAGCTGCCGCTGACCGAGACCCGGGCCGGGCTGCGCCCCGGCTCCCCCGACAACGCGCCGCTGCTCGGCCCGACCGGTCTGGACGGGCTCCTTGTGGCGACCGGCCACTACCGCAACGGCGTGCTGCTCACGCCGGTGACCGGTGACGTCATGGCCCACGTGCTGACGACCGGCGAGCTGCCGGACGAGGCCCGTCCCTTCACCCCGCGGCGCTTTCGCGCCGCCGCCCTCACGGAGCAGTCCGCATGACCCTCCCCGTCCGCATCTCCGTCAACGGCGAGCCGCGCGAGTTCGCGCCCGGCACGGCCCTGGACACCGTCGTACGGGCCCTGACCGCGGCGCCCTCCGGGGTGGCCGCCGCCCTCAACGAGACCGTCGTCCCGCGCGACCGGTGGCCCGCCACCGCCCTGACCGAGGGCGACCGCGTCGAAATCCTCACCGCCGTCCAAGGAGGCTGACCCATGGCCGACGACCCCTTCGTCCTCGGTGGTACGTCCTTCACGTCCCGGCTGATCATGGGCACCGGCGGTGCGCCCAGCCTGGACGTCCTCGAACGGTCGCTGGTGGCCTCCGGCACGGAGCTGACCACGGTCGCGATGCGCCGGGTGGACCCTTCCGTGCACGGCTCCGTGCTGTCCGTGCTGGAAAAGCTCGGCATCCGGGTGCTGCCCAACACCGCGGGCTGCTTCACGGCCGGCGAGGCGGTCCTCACCGCCCGCCTCGCCCGGGAGGCGCTCGGCACCGACCTGGTCAAACTGGAGGTCATCGCCGACGAGCGCACGCTGCTGCCCGACCCCATCGAACTGCTGGACGCGGCGGAGACGCTGGTCGACGACGGCTTCACGGTGCTGCCCTACACCAACGACGACCCCGTGCTCGCCCGGAAGCTGGAGGACGTCGGCTGCGCCGCGATCATGCCGCTGGGCTCGCCGATCGGGTCCGGGCTCGGGATCCGCAACCCGCACAACTTCCAGCTGATCGTGGAGCACGCGCGCGTGCCGGTGATCCTGGACGCGGGCGCCGGCACGGCCTCGGACGCGGCGCTGGCCATGGAGCTGGGCTGCGCGGGCGTGATGCTCGCCTCGGCGGTGACGCGGGCGCAGGAACCGGCGCTCATGGCCGAGGCGATGCGGCACGCGGTGACGGCCGGTCGCCTGGCCCGGCTGGCGGGCCGCATCCCCCGGCGGCACTTCGCCCAGGCGTCCTCCCCGGCGGACGGCCTGGCCGACCTGGACCCGGAACGCCCGGCCTTCTGAAGCGGGGCGGGGCCCGCGTCCGGAATCCGGCCGGGCCCGCGTGCGTGCCCGGCCCGACCCCGCGTCCGAAGCCCGGCCGAGGGCACGGGTGGGATTGGAGCCAGCCCGCCCGCGGAACCGGGCCGGCCCCACGCGTGAAGACGGACGCGCCCCCTGCCCGAAGCACGGTCGGAGGCGCGTCCGTACCCCGACCGAGCCCGCGTCCTGCCCGGCCGAGGGAGCCCGAGGGCCCGGAGCGCGCACGCGCTCGGAATGGGAGCGGGCCCGGGTCCGGAGCCCGGCCGGGGGAGCGCGAGGGCCCGGAGCGAGCACGCCCGCCGAACCGGGGGGCCGAGCCCACGCACGAAGCCAGGCCGAGGCCACTCGTGGACCCCGGTGGGGCCACCCGTGGACCCCGGTGGCCCTCCGTAGGCCCCGGCCGGGCCACCCGTGATCCCCGTCCGGGCCCCGCCCGTGACCCGGGCCAGGCCCGTGCGCCCCGCGTGCGCTCCCCGCTCGGCGCCCGCGCGCGTGGGAAGCGTCACAGCTCGGCTGCAGTCCCGGGGTGCGGGCCCGCCAGGCGGCTCGGGTGTCCGTGGCGGCTCGTAGACTCCCCTGCGTGGATACGACCCTTCAGGACCCTCTCGTCGGGCAGGTGCTCGACGGCCGGTATCGCGTCGACGCGCGGATCGCCGTCGGCGGGATGGCCACGGTCTACCGGGGCCTGGACACCCGCCTGGACCGCGTTCTCGCGCTCAAGGTGATGCACCCCGCGCTCGCGGCCGACGGTTCGTTCGTGGAGCGGTTCATACGGGAGGCCAAGTCGGTGGCCCGCCTGGACCACCCGAACGTGGTGCAGGTCTTCGACCAGGGCACCGACGGGTCGTACGTCTACCTGGCCATGGAGTACATCGCCGGCTGCACGCTGCGTGACGTGCTGCGCGAGCGCGGGGCGCTCCAGCCGCGGGCCGCGCTGGACATCCTGGAGCCGGTGCTCGCGGCGCTCGGCGCGGCGCACCGCGCCGGGTTCGTGCACCGGGACATGAAGCCGGAGAACGTCCTGATAGGGGACGACGGCCGGGTCAAGGTCGCCGACTTCGGACTGGTCCGGGCCGTGGACTCGGTCACCAGCACCACCGGCGCCGTCCTCGGGACCGTCTCCTACCTCGCCCCCGAGCAGATCAAGCAGGGCACCGCCGATCCCCGGGTCGACGTGTACGCGTGCGGTGTCGTGCTGTACGAGATGCTCACCGGTGGCAAGCCCCACCAGGGCGACAGCCCCGCCCAGGTGCTGTACCAGCACCTGCACGAGGACGTGCCGGCCCCGTCCGCCACCGTCCCCGGACTGCCGTTCGCGCTGGACGAGCTGGTCGCGGCGGCCACCGCGCGCACCCCGGACGTCCGCCCGCACGACGCGGTGGCGCTGCTCGCCCGGGTCCGCGAGGCCCGCGCGGCGCTCACCGCGCAGCAGCTGGACGCCCTGCCGTCGCAGGCCCGCAGCGCCGGGCACGACAACGCCCAGGACCGTACGAGCGTGATCCCGCGCGCGCTGACGGTGCCGCGCCCGCTGCCCGTCGACGAGGACGACGAGGCCGCCGCGACCGGGGCCGCGCTCCACCGCACCAGCCGCCTGGAGGCGCCCGCGGCCCTCGCGGCCCGGCGTCCGGGGCGGCGGCCCCGGCGGCTGGTGCTGACCGTGGTCGCCGCCGTCCTGCTGGTCCTCGGTGTCGGCGGTGGCGTGTGGTACATCAACTCCGGCCAGTTCACGAAGGTGCCGCCGCTGCTGGCGAAGACCGAGACGCAGGCCCGGGCACGGCTCGGGAAGGCCGGTCTCGACGTCAAGGCCGTCGAGCACGCCTACAGCGACACCGTGAGGCGCGGCACGGTCATCAGCACCGACCCGGCCGCGGGCGCCCGGATCCGCAGCCACGACGGGGTGACCCTCACCGTCTCCGACGGCCCGGAGACCGTGAAGGTGCCGGACCTGAAGGGCCGCCCGCTGGGCGCGGCCCAGGGCCTGCTGAAGAAGGCCGGGCTGGAGCCGGGCATGGTGAGCCGCGCGTTCAGCGAGGACGTCACCGCGGGCTCGGTGATCAGCACGAACCCCGACCCGGGCACCGCGCGGCACGCGGGCTCCGCGATAGCGCTCGTGGTCAGCAAGGGCCGCCCGGTGGACGTCCCGGACGTCACGGGTGAGGACCTGGACCAGGCGAAGTCCGACCTGGAGGACGCGGGCCTGAAGGTGACGGTCGCCTCCGAGCAGGTCAACTCCGGGTTCGACAAGGGCCAGGTCGCCCGGCAGACCCCGGCGGCCGACGGCAAGGCGGCCGAGGGCGAGACGGTCACGCTGACGCTGTCCAAGGGCCCGGAGATGGTCGAGGTCCCGGACGTGACGGGCGACAGCGTCGACGACGCGAAGAAGGCACTGCGGGACGCCGGCTTCCAGGCCGAGGAGGACCGCGGGTTCCTCGGGCTGTTCGGCGACACCGTGAAGAAGCAGTCGGTGGAGGGTGGCGAGCAGGCGCCGAAGGGGTCCACCATCAAGATCACCATCAGATGACGAGACGGGGATCACGACGGCCCGCCGCCACCGGCCGCGGGCCGTCGTGACACCCTGAACGGGTGAGCAGTCAGCCGTCCCCCGCTTCCCCCTCCCGGCCCGGCGCCGTCCGCGATCCGGTCGCCCTCCGCAATCCGGTCGGCGGCCACGTGCCGGTGGCCGGCGGCCTCCACCGCGTCGGCCTGTCCTACGCCCGTGAGCTGGGGGCCGAGACGGTGCAGGTCTTCGTCGCCAACCCGCGCGGCTGGGCGACGCCGGACGGTGACCCGCGCCAGGACGAGGCGTTCCGCGCGGCCTGCGCCGAGGAGTCCGTCCCGGCCTACGTCCACGCGCCCTACCTGATCAACTTCGGCTCGCACACCGAGGCGACCGTGGAGCGCTCGGTCCACTCGCTGCGGCACTCTCTGCGGCGCGGGCGGGAGATCGGCGCGCTGGGCGTCGTCGTGCACACCGGGAGCGCCACCGGCGGCCGGGACCGGGGGGTGGCGCTGAAGCAGGTACGGGAGCACATGCTGCCGCTGCTCGACGAGCTGACCCACGACGACGACCCGTACCTGCTCCTGGAGTCGACCGCGGGCCAGGGCGCGTCGCTGTGCTCGCGCACCTGGGACTTCGGACCGTACTTCGAGGCGCTGGACGCCCATCCGAAGCTGGGCGTGTGCCTGGACACCTGCCACATCTTCGCCGCCGGGCACGACCTGACCGGCCCGGACGGGATGCGCCAGACGCTCGACCTGCTGGTGGGCACCGTCGGCGAGGGACGGCTGAGGCTCATCCACGCCAACGACTCCAAGGACGTGGCGGGTGCCCACAAGGACCGGCACGAGAACATCGGCGCGGGCCACATCGGCGAGGATCCGTTCCGCGCCCTGATGGCGCACCCGGCGACCGCGGGCGTGCCGCTGGTCATCGAGACGCCCGGCGGCAAGGAGGGGCACGCGGCGGACGTGGCCCGCCTGAAGCGGCTCAGGGACGGCTGAGCCGGAGCCAGCCTCACAGCCCCGGGCCGTCCCCGGCTTCCTCCTGGTAGGAGTAGCGCTGTTCCTTCCAGGGGTCGCCGATGTTGTGGTATCCGCGTTCCTCCCAGAAGCCACGGCGGTCCGTGGTCATGTACTCCACACCCCGGACCCACTTGGGGCCCTTCCAGGCGTACAGGTGGGGGACGATCAGGCGGAGCGGGAAGCCGTGCTCGGCGGTGAGCAGTTCGCCGTCCTTGTGGGTGGCGAAGAGGGTGGTCCCGGCCGTGAAGTCCGCGAGGCGCAGGTTGGAGCTGAAGCCGTACTCCGCCCAGACCATCACATGGGTGACGTCCGGCGCGGGCGGCGCGATGTCCAGGATCGTACGGGCCGGGATGCCGCCCCACTCGGCGCCGAGCATGCTGAACTTCGTCACGCAGTGCAGGTCGGCGACGCGCGTGGTGTACGGCAGGGCCGTGAACTCCTCGTGGGTCCAGCAGTGCTTCTCGCCGTCGGCGGTGGCGCCGAAGACCCGGAAGTCCCAGCGCTCGGGGCGGAACTTGGGCACCGGCCCGTAGTGGGTGACCGGCCAGCCGCGCTGCAGCCGCTGCCCCGGCGGAAGCTCCGGCTGTGCCGCCGCTCCCCGCGCTGCTCCCGACGCCTCCCCAGACGAGCGTTCCACCGGCTGACCCATGCCTCCATCCTGACAGACCGGGCGGGGTGCACATGACCAGCCCCGCATTCATTCGGACAACTCGCATAAGCGTGCACTTACTGGACGACTGTAGGTGCCGGTGCAATCATGCGGCGCTATCGGACCGTACCGGCCCAAATCGTCCCAGTCAGGCCCGTCAGCGCAGAAGGAGTTCTCCGCATGCAAGGCGACCCCGAGGTCATCGAACTGCTCAACGAGCAGCTCACCGCCGAGCTGACCGCGATCAACCAGTACTTCCTGCACGCCAAGCTCCAGGACCACAAGGGGTGGTCCAAGCTCGCCGAGTACACCCGGGCCGAGTCGTTCGACGAGATGCGGCATGCGGAGATCCTCACCGACCGCATCCTGCTGCTCGACGGCCTGCCCAACTACCAGCGGCTCTTCCACGTGCAGGTCGGGCAGACGGTGACCGAGATGTTCCGGGCCGACCGGCAGATCGAGGTGGAGGCCATCGACCGGCTGCGCCGCGGCGTGGAGGTCATGCGCGACAAGGGCGACATCACGTCGGCCAACGTCTTCGAGGCGATCCTGGCCGACGAGGAACACCACATCGACTACCTGGACACCCAGCTGGAACTGGTCGACAAGCTGGGCGAGGCGCTGTACCTCTCGACGGTCATCGAGCAGAGCCAGCCGGACTCGTCGGGCCCCGGCACCAGCGGCTTCTCCGCCCACTGACGGGGCCACGCGGCCGGACGGGTTGCTCAGGCGGCGTCGCCCAGTTCCTCGGGGGCGGCGCCGTCGGCCTGCGGGGCGAGCCGGGCGAGGGCCGGGGCGCGGCGCTCGATCAGTTCACGGCGCGGGCAGGCGCCCCGGCCGAGCAGCGCCTGGATGCGGCGGACGCAGCCACCGCAGTCCGTGCCCGCCTTGCAGGCCGAGGCGATCTGGCGGGGCGTGCAGGCGCCGCTCTCCGCGTGCTGCTTGACCTGCTGCTCGGTGATGCCGAAGCAACTGCAGACGTACACGCTTCGCTCACCTCCCGCCGGGATCGATCAGTGGTGCCGCCCCGACTTCTCGGTGAGGCAAACCTAACCTTACCCGCCGCTCCAGGCCTGTGAAAGTGGGTGGGGCGCGGACCGTGTGTGATCCGCGCCCCACCCCTTCATGCGGCCCGATGCCTCACTGGTCGCGGTACATCTCCGCGACGAGGAAGGCCAGGTCAAGGGACTGGCTGCGGTTGAGCCGCGGGTCGCAGGCCGTCTCGTAGCGCTGGTGCAGGTCGTCGACGAAGATCTCGTCGCCGCCGCCCACGCACTCGGTGACGTCGTCACCGGTCAGCTCGACGTGGATGCCGCCGGGGTGCGTGCCCAGTTCCTTGTGTACCTCGAAGAAGCCCTTGACCTCGTCGAGCACGTCGTCGAAGCGGCGGGTCTTGTGCCCGGAGGCCGCCTCGAAGGTGTTGCCGTGCATCGGGTCGGTCACCCAGGCCACGGTCGCGCCCGAGGCGGTGACCTTCTCGACCAGCTCGGGCAGCTTGTCGCGGACCTTGTCGGCGCCCATGCGGACGACGAAGGTCAGCCGGCCGGGCTCTCGGTCCGGGTCCAAGCGCTCGATGTACTGCAGCGCCTCCTCGGCCGTCGTGGTCGGACCGAGCTTCACGCCGATCGGGTTGCGGATCTTCGAGGCGAACTCGATGTGCGCGTGGTCCAGCTGCCGGGTGCGCTCGCCGATCCACACCATGTGCCCGGAGACGTCGTAGAGCTGTCCGGTGCGCGAGTCGACGCGGGTGAGCGCCGTCTCGTAGTCGAGCAGCAGCGCCTCGTGCGAGGAGAAGAACTCGACGGTCTTGAACTCCTCCGGGTCGGTGCCGCAGGCCCGCATGAAGTTCAGCGCGTTGTCGATCTCGCGGGCGAGCTGCTCGTAGCGCTGGCCGGAGGGGGACGACTTCACGAAGTCCTGGTTCCAGGCGTGCACCTGGCGCAGGTCGGCGTAGCCGCCGGTGGTGAAGGCGCGCACCAGGTTCAGCGTGGAGGCCGAGGCGTGGTACATCCGCTTCAGCCGCTCCGGGTCGGGGACGCGGGCGGCCTCGGTGAAGTCGAAGCCGTTGACGGAGTCGCCGCGGTAGGTCGGCAGGGTCACGCCGTCGCGGGTCTCGGTCGGCTTGGAGCGCGGCTTGGAGTACTGGCCGGCGATCCGGCCGACCTTCACCACCGGCACCGAGGCGGCGTACGTCAGCACGGCGCCCATCTGCAGGAGCGTCTTGAGCTTGGCCCTGATGTCGTCGGCGGACACCGCGTCGAACGCCTCGGCGCAGTCGCCGCCCTGGAGGAGGAACGCCTCTCCCTTGGCGACGGCCGCCATCCGGGCGCGCAGGTTGTCGCACTCCCCGGCGAAGACGAGCGGCGGGAAGCTCTCCAACTCGGTGATCACCTTACGGAGAGCGCCCTGGTCCGGATACTCCGGCTGCTGGGCCGCCGGGAGGTCTCGCCAGGTGTTCATGTCGATGATGGAGGCGTTTGGGTTCACGCCCCCAGCCTACGGGCTGCGTGCGCGGTGCCGGCC
Source organism: Streptomyces sp. NPDC021356 (assembly GCF_040641015.1). NCBI lineage: Bacteria > Bacillati > Actinomycetota > Actinomycetes > Kitasatosporales > Streptomycetaceae > Streptomyces > Streptomyces sp. NPDC021356. Next base: position 350,063 of record NZ_JBFACU010000002.1, read on the forward strand.
CCATGCCCAGACTGTGGGACACCGGGTCCCGGGGAGCCGGCACCCGGCGGGGACCGGATCGCGCCGTCTCAGGCGGGCCCCGGCCTTCCGGCCGCCCTCACGCGCCGGTCCCGACGTCCAGCTGGTTCCGGTCGACGTTGATCTTCGAGCCGCCGTACGTCTCGGTCCGGTCCCCCGCGTACTGGTGGACGCGCTGCCCGTCGGTCCACAGGGCGGCGGGCAGGGCCGCGTCGGTGGTGACGGCCTCGTCGTTCCAGCGCGCGAAGTGGATCACGTCCGGCAGGGTGGTCCTGGTGGCGTTGCCGACCAGGTCGGCGACCAGGGAGGAGACGCTGCCGTACGCCCCGGAGCGGTAGCCCAGCTCGTGCAGCCGGCCGGTCCAGGCCTCCAGGTAGCCGAGGACGCGGGCGGTGAGGGCGGCGCCGGGCGTGTACTGCTCCAGGTCGTTGTAGAGCACCGAGCCCTTGCCCAGCCCGAGCGCGCCGGCCTGGGCGACGGCGTCGTCGGCGGCGGCCTTCCCCTGGGCCGCCGGGTCGGTGATGGCGGCGCAGCCGGCGGTGCAGCTCCCGGCGTCGGCGGCCGGCTGCGGGCCGACGTAGAGCGGGAGGAGGCGCCAGCCCTTGGCGTACTGGGTGCGCACCCAGTCGGCGGTGAGGTTCGCCTGGGCGCAGCCGCGGTTGACGCCGCCGATGTAGATGCCGACGGCGCCGTAGGGCGAGCCGGCCTTCCAGGCGTCCATGGCGCTCTGGCCCGGCGCCGTACAGGTGTCGAAGCCCTTCCCCCGGTGGGCGGTGGCGTCGGCGGGCAGGGCCGGGACGGACACGGCGGGGTCCGCGGTCTCGGAGCGCGCGGCGGAGACGGGCAGCCCCGCGCTGTCCAGCACGCGTTCGACCGTGGCCCGGTCGTCGCGGTAGGGGGCCGTGACGGCGATCCCGTCGGCCGCCGCCGTGGCGTGGAAGAGGTGTGCGGTGCGGTTCTCGGTGACGGCGGCCTTCGCCGCGGTGGCCGGCCGCACCCACAGCGCCTCGGTGCTGCCGGTGACCCGGGCCGGGCAGTCCTGGGTCCCGCCCGGGTCGCCCAGGTAGACGGCGTGCCGGTCGAAGCGGACGCAGGCCGAGGGGTGCGCGGCGAGGTCGACGACCTCCCAGTCGGCGGGGACGGTGAAGGTGTGGCCGCGGTAGGCGACGGTCCTGGTCGCGCCGCCGGACGGCCCACTGGGCGGGCCACCGGACGCGGTGCCGGCGGCGGCCGGAACGCCTGTGGCGAGGGCGGTGCAGGCGGTCAGCCCGGACAGGAAGGCCAGGACGCGGGGCGTGCGGCGGTACGGGCGGGAGGGGCGCGGGTGGGGCCGGGGCGGGCGTGGTGCGCGGATGGCGGGCTCCTCGGTCGGCGGGGCTCGGACGCCCGCCCTCCTTCCACCTCCCGTGCCCGGGGGAAACCGGCGTGTGGTGCGTCCGGGCGACCCGCGCGGGCCGGGTGCGGTAGGGTGCGGGGCATGTTCGCGCACTCGATCCAGATCCAGAACTGGTGGTGGACCGCTTCTCCGGCGGCCCGCTGACTGCGCGTATCCAGACTTCGCGAAGGCCGCCCGAGGGGCGGCCTTCGGCGTTTTCGGGGTCGTTCCTCACCGACATCGATCACGGCATCGATCACGACAGTGATCGCGGCGGTGGTCACTCTCATCGACGGAAGAGGACCCATGGACCCGGACCTGGCACGGCTCCTGCACGACGACCGCCCCTTCGCCCTGCTCAGGCGCCGCACGCCCGGACACGACCACGACCTGGTCGAGGTGCTCCTCGGCCCGGTGTCCACGTGCGAGCGCCTGGCCGACCTGCCCGAGGAGGGGCTGGCCCTGGTCCCGTTCCGGCAGATCCGTGAACGGGGCTTCGACGTCCGCGACGACGGCACCCCGCTGACGGTGCTGATCCCCGAGGAGACGTACACCCTTCCGCTCGCCGAGGCGCTGGCGCAGCTGCCCGCGCACGACGTCCGCGTCGAGGGCGGCGGTTTCGACGTCTCTGACGAGGAGTACGCGCGGATCGTCGGGCGGGTGCTGCGTGAGGAGATCGGCACGGGCGAGGGCGCCAACTTCGTGATCCGGCGGACGTACGAGGGCGGGATCCCGGGCTTCGGACGGGCCGACGCGCTGGCGCTGTTCCGGCGGCTCCTTGAGGGTGAGCGGGGGGCGTACTGGACGTTCGTCGTGCACACCGGAGACCGGAAGGGGCCCGAAGGGCCTTCCTTGGAAGGGCGGGGGTGGGAGACGGGTGGGCGCACGCTGGTGGGCGCGAGCCCCGAGGTGCATGTGCGGATGTCCGGCGGCACGGTCGTCATGAACCCGATCAGCGGCACGTACCGCTACCCCGCCGAGGGGCCGACCCCCGAGCACCTGCTCGGTTTCCTCGCCGACGGCAAGGAGATCGAGGAGCTGTCGATGGTCGTCGACGAGGAACTGAAGATGATGTGCACCGTCGGCGACATGGGCGGGGTCGTGGTCGGGCCCCGGCTGAAGGAGATGGCGCACCTCGCGCACACCGAGTACGAACTGCGCGGCCGGTCCTCGCTGGACGTGCGCGAGGTGCTCAGAAAGACCATGTTCGCGGCGACCGTCACCGGATCGCCGGTGCAGAACGCCTGCCGGGTCATCGAACGCCACGAGGTCGGCGGGCGCGGCTACTACGCGGGCGCCCTGGCCCTGCTCGGCCGGGACGCGGGCGGCGCGCAGACCCTGGACTCCCCCATCCTGATCCGCACCGCCGACATCGACGCGGCCGGGCGGCTGCGGGTCCCGGTCGGCGCGACGCTGGTGCGCGGCTCCGACCCGGCGGGCGAGGTGGCCGAGACCCATGCGAAGGCGGCGGGTGTGCTGGCCGCCCTGGGCGTAGGGCCCGCCCGGCCGCGGGCGGAGGGGGAGCGGCCGCGCCTCGCCGACGACCCGCGGGTGCGGGCGGCGCTGGACGGGCGGCGGGCCTCGCTGGCTCCGTTCTGGCTGCGGATGCAGGAGACGTCGGACGTGCTGTCGGGGCACGCGCTGGTGGTGGACGGCGAGGACACGTTCACCGCGATGCTCGCGCACGTCCTGCGGTCCTCGGGTCTTGAGGTCACCGTCCGCCGCTACGACGAGGCCGGGCTGCGCGCGGCCGTCCTCGCGCACGAGGGACCGGTCGTGCTCGGGCCCGGCCCCGGCGACCCGTCCGACCTGGACGACCCGAAGATGCGGATGCTGCGCGCACTGACCGCCGAGGTGATCGCCGCGCACCGGCACGGCGTGCTCGGCGTCTGCCTCGGGCACGAGCTGATCGCGGCCGAGCTGGGCCTGGAGATCGTCCGCAAGGAGGTGCCGTACCAGGGTGCGCAGACGACGGTCGACCTGTTCGGGCGGCCGGAGACGGTCGGCTTCTACAACAGCTTCGTGGCACGCTGCGACGACGAGGCCCACGCCGAGCTGGCCGCGCACGGCATCGAGGTGAGCCGCGGCACGAACGGTGAGGTGCACGCGCTGCGCGGGGTCGCGGGCGCGCCGGGGAGCGGGTTCGCGTCGGTGCAGTTCCACCCGGAGTCGGTGCTGACGCTGAACGGGGCGTCGATCGTGACGGGCCTGGTGGGTCAGCTGCGCGGGACCAGCACGTTCTCCGAGCGGCGGCCCGCCCTGTAGTCCAGGACGTTGCGCACGGTGGCGTTGACGATCTGCCGCAGGGCGTCCTCGGTGTAGTACGCCTGGTGGGAGGTGACCAGGACGTTGGGGAAGGTGACCAGGCGGGCCAGGATGTCGTCCTCGATGGCCTCCAGGGACTTGTCGAGGAAGAACAGACCCGCCTCGGACTCGTAGACGTCCAGGCCGACGCCGGTGAAGCGGCCCTCGCGCAGTTCGGTGACGAGGGCCGCGGTGTCGACGAGGCCGCCGCGGCTGGAGTTCACCAGGATCGCGTCGTCCTTCATCGCCTTCAGGGCGTCCGCGTCGATGAGGTGCTGGGTCTGGGGCATCAGCGGCACGTGCAGGGAGACCAGGTCGGACTCGGCGAGGAGCTGGTCCTTGTGGACGTACGTCATGCCGAGTTCCATGCAGGCGGGGTTCTCGGCGATGTCCCAGCCCAGCAGCCGCATGCCGAAGCCGTGGGCGATCCGGGCGAACGCCTCGCCGATCTTGCCGGTGCCGAGCACTCCGGCGGTGCGGCCGTGCAGGTCGCGGCCCATCAGCCCGTCGAGCCGGAAGTCGAAGTCGCGGGTGCGGGTGGAGGCGCGCACGATGCGCCGGTTGACCGCGAGGGCGAGCGTCCAGGCGAACTCGGCGACGGCGTAGGGCGAGTAGAACGAGACCCGGGCGACCGTCATGCCGAGCCGTTCGGCGGCGTGCAGGTCGATGTTGTTGAAGCCGGTGGAGCGCTGGGCGACCAGCCGGGTGCCGCCGGCCGCGAGGGTCTCCAGGACGCGGGCGCCGAGTCCGGCGTTGACGCTGGTGGAGACGATCTCGTAGCCGGCGGCGATGGGCGCGGTGTCCTCGTTGAGGAAGACGTCCAGGCAGCGGACCTCCTGGTGGTCCCGGAACGCGTGCTCGATCAGGGGCTTCTCGTCGGCCTGCACTCCGAAGGCCAGGATCTCCACGGCGACTCCCGTTCTGGTGGGGTATGAGCCGAATATACGGGGATGTACGGGGACATACGGCTCACCCCCCGCGCGACCGGCCCCCCGCTGCCGTGCGGTCAGCCGAAGAAGACCCCGGCCTCCTCGTACAGCTTCGGGTCCACGGTCTTCAGCTTGGCGGTGGCCTCGGCGATCGGGACGCGGACGATGTCGGTGCCGCGCAGGGCGACCATCTTGCCGAAGTCGCCGTCGTGGACGCAGTCGACGGCGTGCAGGCCGAACCGGGTGGCGAGCCAGCGGTCGAAGGCGCTGGGCGTGCCGCCGCGCTGGATGTGCCCGAGGACGGTGGTCCGCGCCTCCTTGCCGGTGCGCTTCTCGATCTCCTTGGCCAGCCACTCGCCGACCCCGGAGAGGCGGACGTGCCCGAAGGAGTCCAGCGACCCGTCCTTGAGCACCATCTGGCCGTCCTTGGGCATGGCGCCCTCGGCGACGACCACGATCGGGGCGTAGGAGGCCCGGAAGCGGGAGGTGATCCAGGCGCAGACCTGGTCGACGTCGAAGCGCTGCTCGGGGACGAGGATGACGTTCGCGCCGCCGGCGAGGCCGGAGTGCAGGGCGATCCAGCCCGCGTGACGGCCCATCACCTCGCAGACCAGGACCCGCATGTGGGACTCTGCGGTGGTGTGCAGCCGGTCGATCGCCTCGGTGGCGATGCCGACGGCGGTGTCGAAGCCGAAGGTGTAGTCGGTGGCCGACAGGTCGTTGTCGATGGTCTTGGGCACGCCGACGCAGGGCACGCCGTACTCGTCGCTCAGCCGCGCGGCCACCCCCAGGGTGTCCTCGCCGCCGATCGCGATGAGCGCCTCGACCTCCTGCTTGGCGAGGTTGTCCTTGATGCGCCGGATGCCGCCCTCCTGCTTGAGCGGGTTGGTGCGCGAGGAGCCGAGGATGGTGCCGCCGCGCGGCAGGATGCCGCGGACGGCGGGGATGTCGAGGCGGACGGTGTCGTTCTCCAGGGGGCCGCGCCAGCCGTCCCGGAAGCCGACGAAGTCGTAGCCGTACTCCTGGACGCCCTTGCGGACGACACCCCGGATGACGGCGTTGAGCCCGGGGCAGTCGCCGCCACCGGTCAGTACTCCGACGCGCATGGAAATGTCCCTTCGCCACGGTTGCCTGGTGAAGGGCACGTTAATGGTGACCCACGTCACTCCGACATGGGCGGAAAAGTCAATTCCTGTGGATTGTCCGGTAGTTGATCACGGCAAATCCACTCGAAAGAGTGGGTGGGCCGGGTACGGCGGTTTACTCGCCGTCGAGTCCGCGTTCGATGGCGTACCGGACCAGTTCCACCCGGTTGTGCAACTGGAGCTTGCCGAGGGTGTTCTGCACATGGTTCTGGACGGTGCGGTGCGAGATGACCAGGCGTTCGGCGATCTGCTTGTAGCTCAGGCCCTTGGCGACCAGGCGCAGCACCTCCGTCTCACGCTCCGTGAGGCGTGGGGCCTTCGGGCCGCTGCCGGCCGCGGCGTCGGCGGCCACGGGTTCGGCGGCCAGGCGCCGGTACTCGCCGAGGACCAGCCCGGCCAGACCGGGGGTGAACACCGGGTCACCGACGGCGGTCCGGCGCACGGCGTCCAGCAGTTCCTGCGTCGAGGCCGACTTCAGCAGGTAGCCGGTCGCCCCCGACTTCACGGCCTCCAGCACGTCGGCGTGCTCACCGCTCGCGGAGAGCACCAGCACCCGCAACGCCGGGTTGTGCGCGACGAGTTCCTTGCAGACCTGGGCGCCGGGCTTCGCGGGCAGGTTGAGGTCGAGCACGAGCACGTCGGGCGCCGCGGCCTTGGCCCGGCGCACCGCCTGCTCGCCGTCCCCCGCGGTGGCGACCACCTCGATCCCGGACCCGGCCAGGTCACGGGCGACGGCGTCCCGCCACATGGGGTGGTCGTCGACCACCATCACCCTGATCGGTTCCTGCTGTGCGCTCATCGGCTCTCCGTCTTCCCCCGTGCCGGCTTCGCCCGCTTCGGTACGTTCAGTTCGACTTCCGTGCCCTGCCCGGGCACCGAGATCAGCTCGGCGGTGCCGCCGACGTCACGCAGCCGGCCCCGGATCGACTGGGCCACACCGAGCCTGCCCTCGCCCTCGGCCTGCGCGAGCCGCCCCTCGGGGATGCCCGGCCCCTCGTCCCGGACCGTCACCAGCACCGCGTCCGGCTCGTCCTCCACCAGGATCCAGGCCCGCGCGTCCTCGCCCACGTGGTGCCGGACGTTGTCCAGCGCTGCCCCGACCGCCGCGGCCACCTGCCGGGCCACAGCGGCCGGCAGCGGCACCGGGGCGCCCGGCTCGGCCAGCGCGGTACGGGAACCGGCGTACGGGGCGAGCAGCGCGCGCAGGTCGACGGGCTCCTCGCCCCGCTCCCCGTCGTACGCGTCGTACCCGTCGTACCCGTCGTCCTCGACGACCCGGACGACCGCGCCGTCGGCCGCGCTCTCGGAGACCCGCGAGACGGGCACCAGCCCGCCGGAGACGAGGGTGCGCAGCGCCACCTCCTGCTCACCCGCCAACCGGCCCAGCTCCGCCGCCTCGCCGCCGATGACCGCGCCGCGCCGCTGCACCATGGCGAGCACCTGGAGCACTCCGTCGTGGATGTCGCGGGCCAGCCGCTCGCGTTCCCTGGTCGCCGCCTCGATCTCCAGGGCGCGGGCCAGAGTGCGTTCGGAGGCGCGGGCCACCTCGACGACGTAGCCGATGGCGATGGAGGCGACCCAGACCAGCATCACGTTGTGCACGGTGTCGCGGGCCGGGGTGCCGCGCTCGACCAGGTTGGCGAGGGCGACGGCGGTGGAGGCCACGGCGGCCCAGCGCCAGCCGCCCTTGACGGCGAAGGCGAGGACGGAACCGGCCGTCCATATCGACGGCAGCGTCGGGCCGCCGTCCGCGATCCGCGCGTGCGCGTCCGCGAGCGGGGTGAGCAGGATGCCGCCCACCGCCAGCGCCAGGTCGGCGGCGAGGAAGCGCTTGGTGCAGTGCGCGGCGCTCGCGACCCTGGGCAGGGTGGCCAGCGTCCACACGAACAGCACGCAGTAGTAGGCGATGGCGACCCCGGGGCGGGGGAAGCGGCCGTAGGCGGTGGCGAACAGGCCGGCCGCGTAGAACAGGGTCAGCACCCGGTAGCCGGCGAGCGCCCGCCACAGCGGCTGCTCGACCGACATCCTCATGACGCGCTCGCGCCTGGCCATGCCCCCCCGGTCCCCGTTCCGTCCCCGCCCCCCGGCGGGGGCTACTGCGCGCCCGTCTCCCGCTCGGCGCGGTCCTCGCCGGCCGCGGGGCCGCCTTCCGCGGCAGCGGCCTGCGCCGCCTTCTCCGCCCTCTCCGCCTCTTTCCCGGCTTCCTTCTCGGCCTTCCCGGCCTTCTCCGCTTCCTTCTCGGCCTTCGCCGCCTCCGCGATCTGCCGCTTGGCCGCGGTCGCGTAGATGTCGACGTACTCCTGGCCGGAGAGCTTCATGATCTCGTACATGACCTCGTCGGTCACGGCGCGCAGGACGAAGCGGTCGTGCTCCATGCCCTGGTAGCGGCTGAAGTCGAGGGCCCTGCCGATCCTGATGCCGGGGCGCATCAGCTTGGGGACGACCTTCCCGGGCGGCTGGATCTTCTCCGTGTCGATCATGGCGACGGGGATGACCGGCGCCCCGGTGGCCAGCGCCACCCGGGCCAGGCCGCCCGGCTTGCCGCGGTAGAGGCGGCCGTCGGGCGAGCGGGTGCCCTCGGGGTAGATGCCGAACAACTCACCGCGCTCCAGCACCTCTATGCCGCTCCTCACCGCCGCCTCGCCCGCGCCGCGCGCGCCGGAGCGGTCCACGGGAAGCTGGCCGACGCCCTTGAAGAACGCGGCGGTCAGCCGCCCCTTCACGCCGGGCGTGGTGAAGTACTCGGCCTTGGCGATGAACGTGACCTTGCGGTCGAGCACCGCAGGCAGGAAGAACGAGTCCGAGAACGAGAGGTGATTGCTGGCCAGAATGGCGGGGCCCTCGGCCGGAATGTTCTCCGCGCCCTCCACCCAGGGCCTGAAGGCGAGCTTCAGCGGCCCCCCGATGGCGACCTTCATCGTGCCGTAGAACAACCGACTGCCTCCCGTGTGTGTCGCTCAGACCATAACCCGGGGCGACGCGGAAGGCGCCTGCGGCCCTGGTCGGTGTCAGTGCCGTCGCGTACGGTGAAGTACCTGCGATCGGCGGCCGTGTGCCGCAGGCGCACCACCCTGCCCCGCGCACACCTGTCATCGACGTGCCCAGCCCACTTCACGAACAGGAGACCGACGTGCCGGTCCTCCCCGGAGCCGAGCCGTTCCGCCACGAGGGCGGGGAGGTCGGCGTCCTCCTCTGCCACGGCTTCACCGGTTCCCCCCAGTCGCTGCGCCCCTGGGCCGATCACCTGGCCGAGCGCGGCCTGACGGTCTCCCTCCCGCTGCTGCCCGGGCACGGCACCCGCTGGGAGGACATGCAGCTCACCGGCTGGCAGGACTGGTACGCGGAGGTGGACCGCGAACTGCGCGCCCTGAGCGAGCGGTGCGCGCAGGTGTTCGTGGCCGGGCTGTCCATGGGCGGGGCGCTGGCGCTGCGCCTCGCGGCCCGGCACGGGGACGCGGTCGCCGGGGTCGTGGTGGTCAACCCGGCCAACAAGGTGCACGGCCTGTCCGCGTACGCGCTGCCCGTGGCCCGGCACCTGGTGCGCACGGCGAAGGGGATCGCCAGCGACATCGCGAAGGAGGGCAGCGCGGAACTGGGCTACGACCGGGTGCCGCTGCACTGCGCGCACTCGCTGCGGACCTTCTTCCGCCGGGTGGACGGGGAGCTTCCGCAGGTCACGCAGCCGCTGCTGCTCCTGCGCAGCCCGCAGGACCACGTGGTGCCGCCGGCCGACTCGGCGCGGATCCTCGGCCGGGTCTCCTCCGTGGACGTCACGGAGGTCCTGCTGGAACAGAGCTACCACGTCGCGACGTTGGACCACGACGCGGACCGGATCTTCGAGGAGAGCCTCGCCTTCATCGGCCGGATCGCACCCAGTGTCGGCAAGGAAGGGACGGCCGCAGGTGGCTGAGCACGACTCCGACCGCGAGAGCCGCGAGGGCCGTGAACCGGGCGAGCCCGGGCGACCCGCGCAGCCCGGGCAGCCGGCCGAGACCGCGCAGCCGGTGGAGCCCGCGCAGTCCGATCGGCATGCGGACCCGGCGCCGCCCGTACAGCCCGTGGAACCGGTGCAGCCCGTGCCGCCCGTCGAGCCGGTCACGGCGGCCGACGCGGCCGCTACCGCGGGGTCCGTCGATCCGGTCGGTCCCGGCGCTTCCACCGGTGCCGCCGAATCCTCCGGGGCCTCCGCGGCCACTGGTCCCTCAGGTTCCACCGGCCCCTCAGGCCCCGGTGGTCACACCGGTCACGGCGGTGACGGGGTGGCGCTCGACGAGGAGGCCGCGTGGGCCGCGATCGTCGCCGGGTACGGCCAGGAGCCGCCGGACCCGCCGGGGGCCAAGCCGTTCAAGCCCATCGAGGACCTGCTGCTGCCGGAACCGCCGAACGCCGACGGCACGGACGGTGCCGGCCGCGGGGAGCCGAACCCGGCCAGGACGCTGGGCGGCTCGGTCTCCTTCGCGCCGGGCGTCGCCTCGCCGGGCACGGGCCCGCGCGACTACGCGCCCGACGAGCCGTCCGACGACGACTTCGGCACGGACGACGAGGGCCACTTCGTCCCGCCGGAGCCGCCGCCGCTGCCGGACGCGGACGCGACCGCGAAGTTCGCGTGGCTGGGGGTGATCGGCGGCCCCGTCCTGCTCCTGCTGGCCGTCCTGCTGGGCTGGGACATGACCTGGTGGCTGACGACGCTCGGCATCGGCGGCTTCGTCGGCGGCGTCGCGACGCTGGTGGCCCGCATGAACCCGGGCGACGAGGACGACGACGACCCGGGCCGCGGCGCCGTGGTGTAGCCCACCCCGGTCCGCCCCGGGCCGGGGCCGACGGCAGGGGTCACGCGTCTGCCGGGACCCGTAGGGCCGCCAGGACCGGGAGGTGGTCCGTGCCCGCCCTCAGGTCCGCGTCCGTCACTCCGACGAGCCCCTGCGGCACCCCGCAGCCGAGGATCTCGACGCCGTGCGTCGCGAAGACCGCGTCGATGCGCCGGTGCGGGTCGCGCGACGACCAGGTGCGCTCCCCGCCCCAGGGCGCCGTGGCCCAGCCGTCCTGGAGCGTGCCGGCCAGCCGGCGGAAGGCGGGGCCCTCCGGTCCCTCGTTCAGGTCGCCGCCCGCGACCGCGTGCGGCACGCCCATCCCGGCCAGCCGGTCCAGGAGCAGGCCGCTCTGCGCGTACCGCTCGTCCTGGTCGAGCGAGAGGTGGCAGCCGAGCACGCCGAGCCGGGCACCCCCGAAGCGGACCACCGCCGTGGCGAAGCCGCGCCGGTGCTGGCCCGGTGTGAGCGGCAGCAGGACGTCCTCGGTGCGCTCGACGGTGGCCCGGAGGGAACAGAGCACCGCCGGTCCCGCCGCCGTCCCGCCGCCGGTGAGGACCACCAGGTCCGAGGCCGCCGCCAGCCGCGCCAGCTTCTTGCGCCAGCGGAAGAAGCGGGGCGCCTCCTGGAGGAGGACGAGATCGGGCGCGCAGGCGCTGATGACCCGGGCGAGGGCGGCGGTGTCGTCCCGCATCGACCGGATGTTCAGGCTCAGGACGCGGACGACGGCGGAACCGTCGGGTTCGGTGCGGGAGTTGGGCAGCTGCATGACGATCAACATACGCGGGGACGGGACCGCTTCGGCACGGCGGTCGGGCTGAGGCCCCGGGCACCCCGGGTACGCCCCGTGTGCGGCGGCCCCGACCGGCCCGTACGCCGGTTCCGTACGACGCTTCCCCACGCCGTTCCGTACGCCGGTTCCGTACGACGCTTCCCCACGCCGTTCCGTACGCCGGTTCCGTACGACGGTTCCGTACGACGGCGCCCACCGGCCCGGGCGGAGGGGACGGTGGGCGCTCACGGCGGCAGGTGCCTCACATGACCGGGTCGGGCTCCCGGGCCAGGTCGGCCGCGCCCACCAGACCGGCCTTGTTGCCGAGCTGGGCGGCGATCACGTCGGCGACCGGACGCCAGTTGCCGCCGACCAGCCACCGCTTGTACGACTTGCGGATCGGGTCGAGGACCAGGTCGCCCTCGTCGGAGAGGCCGCCGCCGACGATGAAGGCGGACGGGTCGAACAGGGACGCGAGGTCGGCCAGGCCCGCGCCGGCCCAGCGGGCCAGCTCGCGGTAGGAGTCGACGGCGACCGGGCAGCCCTGGCGGGCGGCCATGGAGATGTGCTTGCCCTCGATGCCGTCCGGGGTCCCGTCGCCGAGGGCGAGCAGCACCTCGGCGCGCTCCGGGGTGGCGTTGGCGCGCTGCTTGGCGTACCGCACGAGGGCGCGCCCGGAGGCGTACTGCTCCCAGCAGCCCTGCGAACCGCAGCCGCACAGCAGGCCGTCCGGGACCATCCGGATGTGCCCGAACTCGGCGGCCACGCCGAAGTGGCCGCGGCGCAGCTTGTTGCCGATGATGATGCCGCCGCCGAGGCCGGTGCCGAGCGTGATGCAGATGACGTTGCGGTGGCCCTTGCCGGCGCCGAACCTGTACTCGCCCCAGGCCGCGGCGTTCGCGTCGTTCTCCACGACGACCGGGAGGCCGACGCGCGCCTCGACCTTCTCCTTGAGCGGCTCCTGGCGCCAGTCGATGTTGGGCGCGAAGTAGACGGTGGAGCGCTGCCGGTTGACGTATCCGGCGGCGCCGATGCCCACACCGACGATGTCGTGCCCCGCGCGTGCGCCCTCCACCGCCGAGGCGATGGCGTCCACGATGGCCTCGGGCGTGGTGGGGGTCGGCACCTTGAAGGTCGAGAGGATGTTGCCTTCCTCGTCGACCACGCCGGCCGCGATCTTCGTGCCGCCGATGTCGACGCCGATGGTGAGTCCCATGAATCCCTCAGTTCCGGTCGAGCCCCGCTACGGCCAACCGTACCCGAGCATGGGGTCAGTCCAAGTCGATGCGCTCCCCGCCGCCGGTGCCCTCGCCCCGGTCCCGTCGGCCGTCGGTGCTCTTCGGGGCGCCGTGCGGGCGGTCCCGCGGTCCGTCCTTCGGGCCGGCGCCGCTCCAGCCGTCCTCGGCGCCGCCCGTACGGGACGTCCAGTGGCGTTCCTGGGCCTCGACGGCGGAGCGGTAGGCGGCGAGCAGTTCGCCGCCGGCCGCCGCGAGGTGGTCGATGACGTCCGGGTTGCGCTCCAGCACCGGTTCCACGGCCGCCTTGGCCTGCTGCACGACCTGCCGCACCATCTGCTGGGCGGCGGGTCCGGCGACCGCGCCGAGCAGCGGCGAGCGCAGCGAGGACAGTCTGTCGGCGACGGTGTCGACGAGTTTGCGCAGCTCCTCGGCGGCCGAACCCGGCGGCGGCCCGTACTGCGTGCGGCGCCGGGCCTTCTCCGCCTCCAGGTCCTCGGCGCAGGCCGTGGCCCACGCGTCGGCGTCGGCGGCCCGCCACTGCCCCTCGTCGGCCGTCCGCCGCTCCCCCTGCTGGCGGGTCCCGTCCGCACCGGGTGCACTGCCACGGCCGGCGGTCTGCTCCTGAGCGGCGTCGTCCCGCGCGGCGTCGTCGGACGGTGGGCGCTCTTCGCTCATGGCGGGCTCCTGACTACGGTTCGTCCTTCCGACGTTACCCGACCGGGGTCCCTGGTTCACCTGTCGCGCGGCCAGAGCGCCGGGTCCGGCGCGAACCGGATGCGCAGTGCTCCCTCGCGCAGGGCGGCGCCGTCCACGGCGCACCGGCGCAGCGCCGAGGGCAGTGCCACGATGCGGCGGAAGGCGCCCGCGGTGAGCACGAGTTCGTCGCCGCGCCGCACGAGGTCCAGTTCGTCACGCAGGGCTCCGGGCAGCGGGATGTGCCACACCAGGACGCCGTCCTCGGCCAGCCGGTCCTCGACGGGCCACTCGACGGCGGCGGGGGCGGGGCCGGCCGCGGGGACGGCGAGGGCGGTGACGTCGTCGGGGCCGCGCGGGTCCCGGCCCAGGTGGGCGGCCGGGTGGACGGTGTACGTCTCCTGCCACTCCTCCAGCGCCTTGCGCTGCTGGGCGGCCAGGCCGGTCAGCCAGGAGTCGGCCGGGGTGTCGGGCAGCACACGGGAGGCGACCAGGGACTCGACGGGCAGGGCGCGCACGGCCAGGCCGAGGGCGGTGGCGCGGACGGCGTCGGTGCCGGCCGGGCCGGGCTCGGCCACCAGGCGGACGGCGGTGCCCGGGGCGGCGACGACGGCCTCGACCGCGGCCAGCTCGACGTCCCAGCGGCCCGCCGTCTCGTAGAGCCAGTCGGCGGGCATGGGGACGCCGGCGAGGCGGCCCAGGACCGGGCGCAGGGCGCGGGCGGCCTGCCGTTCGGCCGGCAGGAGGCGGCGCAGGTAGCGGCGGAGTTCGGCGGGCAGGGCGAGCAGGGCGAGGGCCTGCGGGGCGGGCGGCAGGTCGACGACCAGCAGCTCGAAGCGCTCGGAGAGGGCGGCGTCGCGCAGCGCGCGCAGCAGGGCGAGTTCCTCGGCGCCGGGCAGCGGGGTGACCTCCTCGGCGTCGAGGCGGGAGGCCCCGAGGAGGTCGAGGACGCTTGCCGCGCGGTCCTGGAAGGCGGCGAGGTCGGCGCGGAAGCCGGCCGCGGCGTCGGGACGCCAGGCGGTCAGGTCCGGTGCGGCCGGCCCGGGCCGCGCGCCGGTGGGCACCCCCAGGGCCGCGCCGAGGGTGTCGGTGCGGTCGGCGCTGAGGACGAGGGTGCGGGTGCCCTCGCGGGCGGCGGCGATCGCGGTGGCGGCGGCCACGGTGGTGCGACCGGAACCGCCCGGGCCGGTGATCAGCAGGGTGCGCATGGGGGTGAACGCTACCTTCGCGCTCCGCCGCACGGACGCCCGCGGCCGGGCCTCCTGCTCGCCCGGCGCCACCCGCCGCCTACTCGCCCGACTCCACCCGCTTCTTCAGTCCCGCCAGGGCGCGGTCGATGACGACCTTCTCGGCCTTGCGCTTGATCATGCCGAGCATGGGGATCTTGACGTCGACGGTGAGGCGGTAGGTCACCTCGGTGGCGCCCGCGCCGGCCGGCCTGAGCAGGTAGGTGCCGTCGAGTGAGCGCAGCATCTGGGACTTGACCAGGGTCCAGGAGACCTCGTCGTCACCGGTCCAGGTGTAGGCGAGGGTCTGGTCGTCCTTGATGGCGCCCGCGTCCATGACGAGGCGGACCTGCTCGGCGCGGCCGCGGTCGTCGGTCCTGAGGACCTCGGCCTCCTTGACCTCGCCGGTCCAGTCGGGGTAGCGGGCGAAGTCGGCGATCACCCCCATGACGTCGGCGGGGGCCGCCTCGATCGTGATGCTCGAGCTGGTGTGTTCCGCCATCGCCGTGGCTCCTCCAGATGCGGGCCGGAAGTCGGTCGTCGTGCGCACGTGTG
Organism: Streptomyces sp. NPDC021356; assembly: GCF_040641015.1. Taxonomy (NCBI): domain Bacteria; kingdom Bacillati; phylum Actinomycetota; class Actinomycetes; order Kitasatosporales; family Streptomycetaceae; genus Streptomyces; species Streptomyces sp. NPDC021356. The sequence goes on from NZ_JBFACU010000002.1 coordinate 365,126, forward strand.
TGCAGCGTGAAGGCTACCGCGCAGCCGAACGGCGGACGCCACCCCCGCCTGGGGACATGGCGCGAAGCCGCGTCCGGGGGGCCACCGCCGCCGCGTGAGGGCCAGTTGCGCGCGCCGGGGGCCGCCGCCCGCCGGGGGCCGCTGTCACCACTGGAGGGCCCAGGGGGTGCCGGTGCGCGCGAAGTGGCCCACGTTCACGCACTCGGTGGCGCCGACGCGCATGCGGCGGACCAGCGGCTGGTGGACGTGGCCGAACAGGGCGTAGCGGGGGCGGGTGCGGCGGATGGCGTCGAGCAGGGCGCGGCTGCCGCGTTCGAAGCGGCGGGCGACGGTGTCGTAGACGAGTTCGGGCACGTCGGGCGGGATGTGGGTGCACAGCACGTCGACCTCGCCGACCGCCTCTATCTTCGCGGCGTACTCCTCGTCGCTGATCTCGAACGGCGTCCTCATGGGGGTGCGCAGGCCGCCGCCGACGAAGCCGAAGACGCGGCCGCCGATCTCGACGCGTTGGCCGTCGAGGACGGTGGTGCCCTCGCGGACGTACTCGGGCCACAGCGGCGGCATGTCGACGTTGCCGTAGGTCGCGTACGTCGGGGTGGGGAAGGCGGCGAAGAGTTCGGCGTACTGCTTGCGCACGGCCTCTTCGACGACCTGGGTGCGTTCGCCGTCCAGGCCCGCCCACAGCCGGGCGCCGAGTTCGCGGGCCTCGGTGAAGCGGCGGGCGGTGCGCAGCTCGACGATGCGGTCGGCGTTCTCCACGCCGAACAGGTCGGGGAAGATGCCGCGCGAGTGGTCGGCGTAGTCGAGGAAGAGGATGAGGTCGCCGAGGCAGATCAGGGCGTCGGCACCCTCGCCGGCTCGGGCCAGGTCACGGGCGTTGCCGTGCACGTCGCTGACCACATGGACACGTGTACCGCTGCGACGGACTGGTGTGGGTGCCATGGAGACAAAGGGTATGCGGTGAACAGTGGCGGTCGGACCTGCGGTTACTGGCCAGTCGTTCAGCGGGTCGACTACTGTGCGCGAGGAAACACCCATCGTGTGACGCAGCGAACATCTCACGGGGACCCCCTGTCGAAAAAGCCATACCGACGGGTAACCTCCGGGCAGTCCAGTCGTGCTCTGGATTTCAACCACCGGGCCCGAAGCGGCTCCTTGGCGAAGCCCCTGGGCACCCCACCGAGCCTTGGACCGCACCGTCGCATCACACAACGTCGTGGCGCCGGCGCCCTATGAGGAGCAGCAGTCTTGCGCGAGTTCAGCCTTCCGGCTTTGTACGAGGTCCCCACGGACGGGAATCTGACCGACATCGTCCGCAGAAACGCCGCGCAGCATCCCGAGGTCGCCGTGATCGCCCGCAAGGCGGGAGGCGTCTGGCAGGACGTCACCGCGCGGGACTTCCTCACCGAGGTGCACACCGCCGCCAAGGGCCTCATCGCCTGCGGCGTCCAGCCGGGCGACCGGGTGGGCCTGATGTCGCGTACGCGCTACGAGTGGACGCTGCTGGACTTCGCGATCTGGAGCGCGGGCGCCGTCACCGTGCCGGTGTACGAGACCAGCTCGCCGGAGCAGGTGCGGTGGATCCTCGGCGACTCGGGCGCGACGGCCTGCCTGGTGGAGACGGACACCCACGCCGCCGCCGTGGAGTCGGTGCGCGAGAGCCTGCCCGCGCTGAAGAACGTATGGCAGATCGAGGCGGGCGCGGTCGCGGAGCTGGGCCTGGCGGGCCAGGGGATCAGCGACGCCACGGTGGAGGAGCGCGGTTCGCTGGCCAAGGCCGACGACCCGGCGACCATCGTCTACACCAGCGGCACCACGGGCCGCCCCAAGGGGTGCGTGCTCTCCCACCGCAGCTTCTTCGCCGAGTGCGGCAACGTGGTGGAACGACTGCGTCCGCTGTTCCGCACCGGCGAGTGCTCGGTGCTGCTGTTCCTCCCCCTCGCGCACGTCTTCGGCCGGCTGGTGCAGATCGCGCCGATGATGGCGCCGATCCGGCTGGGCTGCGTCCCGGACATCAAGAACCTCACCGACGAGCTGGCCGCGTTCCGCCCGACGCTGATACTGGGCGTCCCGCGGGTGTTCGAGAAGGTCTACAACTCGGCGCGCGCCAAGGCGCAGGCGGACGGCAAGGGGAAGATCTTCGACCGGGCGGCGGACACGGCGATCGCCTACAGCAGGGCGCTGGACAGCGCGGCCGGCCCGTCGTTCGGCCTCAAGCTCAGGCACAAGGTGTTCGACAAGCTGGTCTACAGCAAGCTGCGCGCGGTCCTCGGCGGGCGCGGCGAGTACGCCATCTCCGGGGGCGCCCCGCTCGGCGAGCGCCTCGGCCACTTCTTCCGCGGCATCGGGTTCACGGTCCTGGAGGGCTACGGGCTGACCGAGTCGTGCGCGGCCACCGCGTTCAACCCGTGGGACCGGCCGAAGATCGGCACGGTCGGGCAGCCGCTGCCCGGCTCGGTCATCCGGATCGCGGACGACGGGGAGGTGCTGCTGCACGGCGAGCACCTGTTCAAGGAGTACTGGAACAACCCGGCCGCCACCGCCGAGGCGCTGGCCGACGGCTGGTTCCACACCGGGGACATCGGCACCCTCGACGAGGACGGCTACCTGCGCATCACCGGCCGTAAGAAGGAGATCATCGTCACCGCGGGCGGCAAGAACGTCGCGCCGGCCGTGATCGAGGACCGCATCCGCGCGCACGCGCTGGTCGCGGAGTGCATGGTGGTGGGTGACGGGCGGCCGTTCGTGGGCGCGCTGGTCACGCTCGACGAGGAGTTCCTGGGCCGCTGGTGCGCCGAGCACGGCAAGCCCGCGGGGTCCACGGCGGCGTCGCTGTGCGAGGATGCGGATCTGCTCGCGGCGATCCAGAGCGCGGTCGACGACGGCAACGCCGCGGTGTCGAAGGCGGAGTCCGTGCGCAAGTTCCGTGTCCTGCCCGACCAGTTCACCGAGGAATCGGGACACCTCACCCCGTCCCTGAAGCTGAAGCGGAACGTGGTGGCGAAGGACTACGCGGACGAGATCGAGGCGATCTACGCGAAGTAGTTCGCGAGGGGGGCGGGCTCCAGAGGTTCGCCCATCCGCCGGACAGGCCTCAGAGCAGCTCCTCGAGCCGTTCCGCCAGTAGGTCCCAGCGCCACTTCTCCTCGATCCAGCGGCGGCCCCGCTCTCCCATGCGCCGGCGTAGTTCCGGGTCGCCCAGGAGGGTGGTGATGCGGTCGGCGGTCTCCTCGGGGGCGTCGCCGCGCACCACCCAGCCGGTCTCGCCGTCGAGTACGGCGTCGGGTGCGCCGCCGGAGTCACCGGCGACGACGGGGAGGCCGGTGGCGGAGGCCTCCAGGTAGACGATGCCGAGGCCCTCGACGTCGAGGCCGCCGCGTCGGGTGCGGCAGGGCATGGCGAAGACGTCACCGGCGCCGTAGTGGGCGGGCAGTTCGCTCCAGGGCACCGGGCCGGTGAACCGGACGGACGCGGCCACCCCGGTCTCCCGCGCCAGCCTGCGCAGGTCCTTCTCGTACGGCCCGCCGCCGACGATCAGCAGCACCGCGTCCGGCTCGGCGGCCAGGATCGCGGGCATCGACCGGATCAGGGTGTCCTGGCCCTTGCGCCGGACCAGCCGGGAGACGCACACGACCACCGGCCGGCCGGCGAGGCCGAGCCGGGCCCGTAGCTCGTGGCCGCCCGATCCCGGGTGGAAGGTCTTCTCGTCCACGCCCGGTGGGAGCCGCACCATCCGCGAGGCGGCGCCGGGGGTCAGCGCGGCGGCGATCCGGGAGCGGGTGTACTCGCCGAGGTAGGTGATCGTGTCCGTGGACTCCCCGACGCGGCGCAGCAGTTGCCGTGCCGCGGGCAGTTGGGCCCAGCCGGCCTCGTGGCCGTGGGTGGTGGCCACCAGCCGCTCGGCGCCGGCCCTGCGCAGCGCGGGCGCCATCAGTCCGAGCGGGGCCGCCGCGCCGAACCAGACGGACGTGCAGCCGTGCTCCCGCAGCAGTCCGGCCGCGCGCCGGGTGGCGTCCGGGGTGGGCAGCAGCATCGTCGTACGGTCTCGTACGACGGTGAAGGGCTGCTCCGCGTCGAAGGCGGCCGTCGCCCGGACGCCCTCCGCGCTCCGCTTCCAGGTGGAGGCGTAGACGACGAGCCGCTCGGGCTCCAGGCGCAGCGCCATGTTGTGCAGGAACGCCTGGATGCCGCCGGGGCGGGGCGGGAAGTCGTTGGTCACGACGAGGGTCTTGTGCATCGCCGCAGACCTTATCCAATCCCGCTGTCCTGTCCCCCGTCCCCTTGTCCCGTTCCCCTTGTCCCGCCCCTGACGCCTCCCCCTGACGCACCACCGCCCGCTCAGCCCAGCTGCGCCCGCACGTACTCCCGCCACCGCGCGGTGAAGCCCTCCAGGGTCGTGCCCAGCACCGTGTGGAGCGCTTCCTCGACCGCGCCGGGCCGTCGCTCGTGGGCGCCGACGGCCCGGTAGAAGGCGTCCAGCCGGTCCTCGCCCCAGTGGGCGGCGATCATCCGGCAGGCGAGCCAGCCGCTCTCGTAGGCCTGGGCGAGCCGGGTGGCGTCCTCGGCGAAGCCGAAGTCCTTGTCGGTCGGCAGCGCGGCGGGCACGTGTCCGGCGGCCACGGCGTGCTGGAGTTCCGGTGCCGCCTGCTCCGGGGTGCGCCCGGAGCGCCGGTAGCCGACCCAGTCGGCGTAGCCCTCGGACAGCCACAGCGGGGTGGCGGCGTCGGTGTGGGTGCGGGTGGCGACGTGCGTGGTCTCGTGGGTGAGGACGACCTGTCTGCCGAGGGGGCCGAGCAGGCTGTACGCGTCGGGGTTGATGACCACCCGGTCGGCCGGTGCCCGACCGCCGCCGCCCGCCTCGCCGGTGGTGACGGCGGCGATGCCGCGGTAGTCGTCGGCGGGCGAGCCGAGCAGCGCCGCCATGCCGTCCAGCGAGCCGGGGACGAGGACGACGACCCGGCGGCTCCACTCCGTGCCCCAGGCGTCCGACACGGCGGGCACCGCGTGGTCGGCCAGACCGGCGTAGCCGCGCAGCGTGCCCGCGCTCTGCCCGACGCCGAGGACGATGCTGCTGCGGCCCCGGACCACCGACACGGTCCCCTGGTCCCACAGCTGCTGGACCGAGCTGTGCGCGGGCCGGTCGGAGTCGACGTACCACTTCCCGTCGGCGGTGGTGGACAGGGTCAGGGTGCGCGCGACGGTGACGGGGGCCGTGTCGTAGCCGGTCACCCGGTAGCTCAGGTCGGCGTCGGCGGTGGCGCGGTCGCCGCTGCGGCGCAGGGCGGTCACACGGTAGGACCAGGCGGTGAACGGCACGGCGCCGAGTCCGGCGTACGGGGCCCGGGTGCCGGTGGTGGCGTACGCCGCCGGGTCGTGGTGGAGCACCGCGGCGGCCCGGGTGTCGAGCAGTCGTTGCACCTGGTCGCGGGCGGTGTTGGTCGCGGAGTGCCCGCCGCATGCCGTCAGGGACGCGAGCAACAGGGACGCCGCCGCCACCGACGTTCCCGGCACCCGCCATCGACCAGCCATTTCCCGATCGTACGGCTGCCCGGGGGCGGCGTCAGACCCTGGTGACCGACGAGACCGGCAGCATGTGCACGGGGTCGTAGCGCACGGGGGCGCCCGGGTAGGGGGCGTGGATCACCCGGCCGCCGCCCACGTACATCGCCACGTGGCTGGCGTCGGAGCGGTAGACCACGAGGTCGCCGGGGCGGGCCTGGGAGAGCGGGACCTGCCGGCCGGCGTAGCGCTGTTCCTGCGAGGTGCGCGGCAGATGCACCCCGGCCTGTGCGTACGACCACTGCATCAGGCCGGAGCAGTCGAACCCCGAGGGGCCGCTCGCGCCCCAGACGTAGGGGCGTCCGAGGGCGGAGCGGGCGGCGGCGAGGGCGGCCGCCGCGCGCCCGGAGGCGGCCGGGCCGCCGCCGGGGCCGGACAGCAGGTCGTCGCGGCCGGGCAGGACGCCGTCGCCGCCGGAGCGGGACGCCCGGTCGTAGGCGTCGCGCTCGGAGCGGGTCAGGGAGTTGAGCAGCCGCCGGGCCTGCGCCAGTTTCCGCTCGACGGTGTGCTTGTGGGCGGCGACGGCGGTGCGGCTCTTCTCCAGTTCGGCGAGGGCACCGGTGGCCTCGGCGCGTTCCTGGGCGAGTTCGCGCAGGGCCTGGCGCAGTTCCTGGAGTTCGCCGGCCTGGTGGGCGCCGATCCGGTCGAGCGTGGTCGCCTTGTCGAGGTACTCGGCCGGGTCGCGGGAGAACAGCAGCGCCAGGGACGGGTCGAGGCCGCCGGAGCGGTACTGGGCTCCGGCCACCGAGCCGATCGACTCCCGCAGCGCGTTGACGCGCTGCTGCCGCCGGGCGATGCGGTCCTGCGCGTCGCGCACCTGACGGCGCAGCACATCGGCGCGCTCGTCGGCCCGGTCGAAGTCCTGGGTCGCCTTCTCCGCCTCGTGGTAGAGCCGGTCCACCTCGGCCCGCGTGCCGCCGTGCGGCGCGGCGACGGCCGAGGTGGCCGGAAGGGCGCCGAGGACGGCTGCCGCGGCGGACAGCGCGGTGACGGCGGCACGGGCGGCACCGGCGCCCCGGTCGAACCCGGACGGTGCAAGGCGGCGATGGGACCCCACGGGAAGCCGAACTCCCTCCACTGGCTGGCAAGGACTGCCTCCCCGCAGGCCGGGTACCGGGGCGGGGTGCGCCACGGCGGCAGGGGGAAACGCGGCAGACAGTAGCCGCGCGGAGACGCACCGGCCAAAGACCTCGGCGGGCGCACGACACGGCGCCCCGCCTCCGACACAGGTCAGGGGCGGGGCGCGGGGTCAGCGTGCGTTGATGCGATTCGCCCGTTCGGGCGGTGTGACAGCGTGCCGGGGCGGCTGGCTTACGGGCCGGGAGGCCCGGTTCGGGGGCCAGGAGGTCCGACCCACGGACCGTGGGGTCCGGCCCCCGGGCAGGGAAGCCCGGTGCGCGTGCGGGTGGGTCGGGATCAGATGCGGACGCCGAACTGGAAGGGCATGTTGCCGATCGACTCGTAGCGCACGTTGGCGCCGGTGTGCGGGGCGTGCAGGACCATGCCCTTGCCCGCGTAGAGCCCGACGTGGTGCAGGTCGCCGTAGAACAGGACCAGGTCGCCCACCTGGAGCTGGCTCTGCGAGTAGATCCGCTGGCCGGCGTTGGCCTGTGCCTCGGAGGTGCGCGGGATGGAGACGCCGGCCTGCGCGTACGCCCAGGAGGTCAGGCCCGAGCAGTCGAAGGAGGACGGGCCGGTGGCGCCGTAGACGTACGGGGTGCCTATCTTGCTCTGCGCCGCGGAGAAGGCGGCGCCCGCGTGGCCGCTGCCCGGGGTGATCTTGCCCATGGAGACCCGCTCGGTGCCGCGGGTGGCGCGGGTCTGCTCGGCGGCGGCGAGCTGCTGCTTCTCCTTGGCCGTGAGCGTGTTGAGCAGCTTCTGCGCCTCGGCGAGCTTGCCCTGGACTTCCTTCTTCTTGCTGCCCAGTTCGGTGCGGGTGGCCGCGAGGTCCTTGAGCTTCGCGGTGGCCTCGGCACGCTGCTGGGCGAGCTGGCGCTGCTTGTCCTGGATCTTCTTCAGCGCGTCGGCCTGCTGGCCGCTGACCTGGTCGAGCGTGGCGGCCTTGTCCAGGTAGTCGTCCGGGTGGGACGAGAGGAAGAGCTGGAGGGAGGGGTCGATACCGCCGGTGCGGTACTGGCCGGCCGCCATCGAACCGAGGCCGTCGCGCAGTTTGTTGAGGTCCTGCTGGCCGCGGGCGACGTTGTCCTGGATGGTGGAGATCTCCTTCTGGAGCTTCTCCTGGTTCTCCTTGGCACCGTTGTACTTCTCGGTGGCCTGCTCCGCCTGCTCGTAGAGCTTGTCGACCTTGGACTTGACCTCGTCCTTGCTCGGCTTCTCGCTCGGCGCCGCGTTGGCCGCCTGCGCGCTGATCGCGACGGCAGCGGCGGCTGCGGTGGTGAGCATCGTCACGCGTGCGCGACTGGGCTGTTTGGGTCGACGGTGGGACGCCACGGAAGCGAGCTCCTTCTTGTGAGTGACCACCCGCTCGGAGGTTCGAAGCCAGACCCTAGTGACCTCATCGTGATGAATTCAAATCCTGCCACCAAGAAATTCCGTCACAGCCCGCATTCTTTGCACGCAACTCACGAGGGGTGAGGCATGGTTGACGCTACGTCGCGTGACGGTTCCGTCAATTCGGGCATCAAACCTCTATGTTGCGAATGATAAGTAAATCGCCTTTTGCCCGAATTCAGCCGTGGGCAGGTCCTTCAGCCGTGGGCAGGTCCTTCAGCCGTGGGCAGGTCCTTCAGCCGTGGGCAGGTCCTTCAAGTCGTGGGGCACGCCCTTCAGCCGCGCGGCGAGGGAACTTCAGCCGCGCGACAGCCGCTTCAGCAGCACCGCCGACGCCACCGGACGCGCTCCCGCCCGGGCCACCCCGTCGGCCACCTCACGGTCGGTGGAGGCGACGATGACCGGCCGGCCCGGCGGCTCGGCGCGCACCAGCTGGCGGATCAACTCGTCCGCGGTGACACGCGGCTTGGAGAAGAGCACCCGCACTCCGCGCGGCGGCGCGAGCAGCACCGGCGCGGCCAGTTCGGCCCCGTCGAACACACAGGTGACCTCCGCGCCGGTCTGCGCGGCGAGCTGCGAGAGCTGCCCGAGGAGCCTGAGGCGCTGCTTCTCCAGCGGCATCTGCGGATAGCCGGTCTTGGTGACGTTGTAGCCGTCGACGACCAGGTGCGCCTGCGGCAGCGCCAGCAACTGGTCGAGGATCGCCGGGTCGTGCTCGGACAGCGCCCGGGCGGCGATGTCCTTCGGCGTCATCCGGCCCGGCTCCACCGCGTCCACGGTCTCGGCGGGCCGTACGGACACCGGCGGCAGCGCCAGTTCACGCCGGAGCCCCTGGGCGGCCTCGAGCACGGTGTCCAGCAGCAGCCGCACCCGCATGTCCTCGACGCTGCGCCCCTCGCGGGCCGCCTTGCGGGTGGCCTCCAGGGCGGCCTCCGCCTCGCCCAGGCGGGCCTTGAGCCGCCGGTTCTCGCTCTCGGCGGCCGACACCTGCACCTGCGCCTCGGCGCGCACCGCCTCGGTCTCGCCGCGCAGCTTGCGCAGCGCCGCCTCGCCGCGCTTGACGTCGCTGAGCGCCGCGCGCAGCTTGCGGTGCAGCGACTCGGCCTCCTTGCGGGCCGCGTCCAGGTCGGCGCGCAGCCGTTCGGTCTCGGCACGGGTCTGCTCGCGGGTGGCGGCCACCTGCCGGCGCAGCCGCTCCAGCTCGGCGCGGTTCTCCTCGTCGGCGCGTTCGGCGTGCGCCCGCAGGGCCTCCTCGCCGGCCGCGGTCACCAGCTTCACCCAGCCCGCCGGGCGCAGGACGTAGGCCGCGGCGGCCACGTCGAGCGGGTCCGCGGCCGGGGGCGGCGAGCCGGCGTCGAGGGCGCCGCACAACTCCTCCTGCGCCTCCCGGAACTTCTCCCCGACCCGCTGCCGGAACACCGCGTCCGTCTCCAGGGCCGCCGCCATCGCGTTGCCCGCGAACTTGGCCCGGCGGTTGGGCGCGAACCGGGCGTACTGGCGCAGTTGCGCGGGCAGCTCGCTCACGGTCAGCCGGCCGAAGGCGTCGGCCACGATCTGCACGACCCGGCGACGCACGCCGTCGGGCAGCGGACGGTCGAGCACCTCGGCGGCGCCGTCGCCCGGCTCCCCGCCTCGTGTCTCCGCCATCCGTCACCCCAATGCCTCACGGGACCCCCGCGGGGTCACCTGTGCGGGCCCGCTCCGCTCAGGAGCCGGTGCCCGGCCTGTCCACGAGTTCGACCTTGTCCACGGCGTTGCACCAGCGGCAGCGCACCGACTCGATGGTCTCACTGACGACCTCGCGCTCCTCGACCGTGGGCTCTCCGGCCAGGTCGAGGTGGACGTACTCGACGACCTTCGACGAACGCGTCACGTCGAAACGGGTGAGGTTGCCGCAGAGGGTGCAGCGCCACCGCGTCGTGGCGGTCGGCAGGGGAACCGTCATCGGGGCTGCTCACTTTCCTTCCCAAGTCCGTGACGCGCCGGCTTCCCGGTGCGCCGGCTCGTAACCCTACGGCCTGGGGGCCCCTCGGCGCCCGGCTGTCCACGGCGGCGAGGCGATCTGTGCTGGTACGCCCCGTTGCGTCATGCTCTGTGCACATGATCAGCTACAGGAACGCGGTCGCCGCCCGGGCGGTCAGGGCCCTCAGAGCGGTACGGACCACACCGGCGCCGGTGACGACCGCCCTGATCGTCCTGTGCTGCGCGGTCTTCGCGAGCGGCCCCGCGGCGGGCCTCGTCCCCGCCTACGGCACCGGGGACGCCCTGGTGCGGGCCCAGCAGGCCTACTTCCGGCACTGGGGCGTGCTCCCCGCCGACCTCTTCACGGGCTCGGCGCGGGCCGCGCTCACCCCCGCGACGGCCCTGTTCGTGCACGGCAGCTGGGTGCACCTGCTCGGCAACATGCTCTTCCTGTACGTCTTCGGCGCGATGACCGAGGAACGCGTGGGCCGCGTCGAGTTCACGCTGTTCTACGTCGGCTGCGGCTACCTGGCCCTGCTGGGGTACGCGGGCGCCCACGCGGACTCCGCCCAGACCCTGGTCGGGGCGTCGGGCGCGATCTCGGCGGTGCTCGGCGCCTTCCTGTACCTCTTCCCGCGGGCCCGGGTCACCAGCGTGCTGCCGTTCCTCTTCTTCCTGCCGCTGCGCCTGCCCGCCTGGGTCGTCCTGCCGTTCTGGGCGGCCCTGCAGTGGCTGGCGGCGGGCCGGGCGGCCGACGGGCCCGGCGTGGCCTACCTGGCCCACGTCGTCGGCTTCGCGCTCGGCTTCGGCTACGCGTGGGCCAGGTTCGGGCGGCCGACTAGAGTGAAGGTCACCCCTGCTCCGGCCCCCGAGGGAGAGAACCAGCCGTGATCACCGCGATCGTCCTCATCAAGACCAGCGTGGACCGGATCCCCGAGATCGCCGAGCGGATCGCCTCGCTGGAGAGCGTGAGCGAGGTCTTCTCCGTCACCGGGACGTACGACCTGATCGCCATGGTGCGGGTGGGCCGGCACGAGGACCTGGCGGAGATCATCCCGGGCCGGATCAGCAAGATCCCCGGCGTTCAGGCCACGGACACGCACGTCGCCTTCCGCACGTACTCGCAGCACGACCTTGAGGCGGCGTTCGCGATCGGTCTTGACTCCTGACCGCCTGAACACCGCCTCCTGGACACCACCCTGCGGACACCGCGTCCGGGGCGCCGGGCCTCACACGGCCGGGACGCAGCGGCCGTCCTCCGTGCGGTACGACCACTTCGCACCCTCGGCCACCAGTTCCCGCACCGCCGTCACGAAGCGCTCCACGTGCTCGTCGGGGGTGCCCGCGCCGAAGCTGACACGGATGGCGTTGAGGGACTTCTCGCCGGGCGCGGCCTCGGGGGCGCCGCACTCGCCCTGGGTCTGCGGGTCGCTGCCGAGCAGGGTGCGCACCAGCGGGTGGGCGCAGAACAGGCCGTCGCGGACGCCGATGCCGTACTCGGCGGAGAGCGCGGCGGCGAAGTGCGAGCTGTTCCAGCCCTCCACGACGAAGGAGATCACGCCGACCCGCGGGGCGTCGTCCCCGAACAGGGAGAGCACCTTGACCTCCGGGACCGCGGCCAGCCCCTTTCGGACCTCGCCGATGAGGTACTGCTCGCGGGCCACCAGCGTGTCGAACCCGGCCTCGGTCAGCGCCTTGCAGGCCGCGGCGATGGAGTAGGCGCCGATGACGTTCGGCGAGCCGGCCTCGTGGCGGGCGGCGCTGTCGTGCCACTCCACGTCCACTCCCCCGTCGGTGCGCCGCGTCACCCGGCGGCTGGCGCCACCGCCCGCGAGGTACGGCTCGGCCGCGCGCAGCCAGTCCGCGCGCCCGGCCAGCACGCCGGAGCCGAAGGGGGCGTAGAGCTTGTGGCCGGAGAAGGCGACCCAGTCGACGTCGAGGTCCTTGACGGACACCGGGTGGTGCGGGGCGAGCTGGGCGGCGTCCAGGACGATCCGGGCGCCGTGCGCGTGCGCGGCGGCGGCCAGCTCCCGTACGGGCCACAGTTCACCGGTGACGTTGGAGGCGCCGGTGACGCAGACCAGGGCGGGGCCGTGCGGCTCGCGCTCGGCCAGGGCCCGCTCCAGGGTGGCCACGGCCTGCTCGGGGGTGCGCGGGGCGTTGAGGTAGGTCACCTGCGCGTCCCGCCACGGCAGCAGCGAGGCGTGGTGCTCGGTCTCGAAGACGAACACCCGGCAGTCCGCCGGGACCACCCGGGCCAGGAGGTTGAGGGAGTCGGTGGTGGACCGGGTGAACACCACCTGGTCGTCCGCGCGGCAGTCGAGGAACTCGGCGACCGTGCGCCGGGCGTTCTCGAAGAGGTCGGTGGAGAGCTGCGAGAGGTAGCCGGCGCCGCGGTGGACGCTGCCGTAGTACGGCGCGTACGCCGCCACGTCGTCCCAGACCCGCTGGAGCGCGGGGGCGCTGGCCGCGTAGTCGAGGGCGGCGTAGCTGACCTCGCCACCGGTCACCAGCGGCACGGTGACATCCCGTCCCAGAACGGGCAGCGGCCCGGAAATGTCACGGCAAACGGACTGGTCGGCGGCAACGGTGGAGACAGACATGGAGGAACTCCCGTGAAAGCAGGTGGAATCACCGCGCGAGCACGTACTGCTCGAAGACCGGAAGAGGCTCCAGCGCGGCGAAGGTGAAAAAGGGTGTGCGGAGGCGGGGCTCGACGCCCTAACGCATTCGCTTGCTCACGGAAGGCTCCCTCGTACGACCAGGACCCCTGGTGACGCGAGGGGTCCGCGCTTGCCGTAGACCTCGCTGCCTACGACCTGGTCTTCACCCGGGGCACCCCGCCACGGACGGAGGGTTGCCGGACAGCCGGCCGGGGCCATATGGCTGTCACTCATGACCTGGTCCAACATCCTGCCATACGATCTTGTGCGCGCAAGGCGCAGTCCGGATCGTGGACTGCGCCCCGCGTCGCACCGCACGGCCTCAGGCGTTGCTCGCGGCCACCCAGCGCTCCAGCGTGCGCCGTGCCGCCCCGGAGTCGATCGACTCGGCCGCCCGCGCCATCCCGGCCCGGATCCGCTCCACCAGCGTCCCGGAGCCCGGCTCCAGGGCGACCAGGGCCGCCGCCGAGTTCAGCAGCACGGCGTCCCGTACGGGGCCGCTCTCGCCGTCCAGCAGGCGGCGGGCGACCTCGGCGTTGTAGGAGGCGTCCGCGCCGCGCAGGGCCTCCACCGGCACCAGTTCCAGACCGACGTCGCGCGGGTCGAAGGCCTCCTCGGTGACCTCGCCGTCCCGGACCACCCACACCCGCGAGGTCGCGGTGGTGGTCAGCTCGTCGAGCCCGTCGTCGCCCCGGAAGACCAGGGAGGAGTTGCCGCGTTCGGCGAAGACACCCGCCACGATCGGTGCCTCGTGCGCCACGGCCACACCGACCGCCTGGGCCTTCACCTTCGCCGGGTTGGTCAGCGGACCGAGCAGGTTGAACACCGTACGGATGCCCAACTGCCCGCGGGCGGCGCCGACATGGCGCAGCGCCGGGTGGAACTTCACCGCGAAGCAGAAGGTGATCCCGGCCTCCTCGGCGACCTCGACGACCCGTCGCGGGGTCAGGTCGAGGTTGACGCCGAGCTTCTCCAGCACGTCGGAGGCCCCGGACGCGGAGGACGCGGCCCGGTTGCCGTGCTTGACGACCTTGGCGCCGGTGCCCGCGACGACGATCGAGGACATGGTGGAGATGTTCACCGTCTTGGCTCCGTCGCCGCCGGTGCCGACGATGTCGACGGTGGCGCCGGGAACCTGGATCACGTTCGCGTGCTCGTACATCGTGCGGACGAGTCCGGTGATCTCCTCGACGGTCGCACCCTTGGCGCGCAGGGCGACCGCGAAGGCCGCGATCTGGGCGTCCGTCGCCTCGCCGCCCATGATCCGGTCCATGGCCCAGGCGGTGTCGTCGGCGGCCAGGTTCCGGCCCTCCAGCAGACCGTTCAGCATCCGGGGCCAGGAACGGCCCGCCGCGGTGTCGCCTCCAGCGGGGGTCACAGCGCTCATAAGCCGCTCCTGAATCGGTGTCCGGGACGCCCGGACGTTCTGCCGTATCGCCTTCCACCCTATCCAGCCCCGGACAGGGCGAAGGGCCCCGTCCGGGGTTCGGACGGGGCCCTTCGACCGTGGCGTGGCGACGCTCAGGGTTAAGCGATCAGTGGTGGCCGTGGCCGCTCGTGATCTCCTTGTACTCCTCGACGGTCGGCTTCGCGATCTGGCTGTCCTCACCGAAGTACGCGTTGCTGAGCTTGGCGCGCAGCTTCTCCGTACCGCCGACCTTGCGCTCGACACCGTTCTCGTCGACCGTCGGGCCGATCTCGGCCGGCTCGTACTGGTGGTGAGCCGTGAGGGTGTACAGCTGCTCCTGGCTGAGCGGCTCGTGGACCTCGATGAACTCACCGTGCGGCAGGCGCTTGATGATGCCCGACTCGCGGCCGTGCAGCACCTTGTCCTTGTCCCGCCGCTGCAGGCCGAGGCAGATCCGCTTGGTGACGACGAACGTGATGACGGGCACCAGGAAGAACGCGATGCGGACGAACCAGGTGATGGCGTTGATCGACAGGTGGAAGTGGGTGGCCCACAGGTCGTTTCCACCACCGACCAGCAGCACGAAGTACCAGGCGATCCACGCGGCACCGAAGGCCGTGCGGGTCGGGACGTTGCGCGGGCGGTCCAGGATGTGGTGCTCGCGCCGGTCGCCGGTGACCCAGGCCTCGATGAACGGGTACAGCGCGATCGCGGCGAGGACCACACCGAAGAGCGCCAGCGGGATGAACACGCCCAGGACCAGCGTGTGGCCCCAGAAGTTGATCTCCCAGCCCGGCATGGCGCGGATGAGACCCTCGGCCATGCCCATGTACCAGTCGGGCTGGGCGCCGGTGGACACCTGGTCCGGCCGGTAGGGGCCGATGGCCCAGATCGGGTTGATCTGCGCGATCGCCGCGATGGCCGCGATGGCACCGAAGACCAGGAAGAAGAAGCCTCCGGCCTTGGCCATGTAGACCGGCAGCAGCGGCATGCCGACGACGTTGTTGTTGGTCTTGCCGGGGCCCGCGAACTGCGTGTGCTTGTGGTAGAAGACCAGGATCAGGTGGCCGACGACCAGGCCGAGCATGATGCCCGGCAGCAGCAGGATGTGGATCGAGTAGAACCGGGCCACGAAGTCGTGACCGGGGAACTCGCCGCCGAAGAGGAAGTACGAGATGTACGTGCCGATGATCGGCACGGACAGGATCGCGCCCTCCATGAAGCGGACACCGGTGCCGGACAGCAGGTCGTCCGGGAGCGAGTAGCCGGTGAAACCGGTGAACATGCCCAGGACGAACAGCAGGAAGCCGAACATCCAGTTGATCTCACGCGGCTTGCGGAACGCGCCGGTGAAGAACACGCGCATCATGTGCACGAACATGCCCGCGAGGAAGATCAGCGCGGCCCAGTGGTGGATCTGCCGGATGAGCAGACCACCGCGCACCTCGAAGGAGATGTGCAGGGTCGAGTTGAACGCCTCGCTCATCAGCTGTCCCTGGAGCGGGACGTAGCTGCCGTGGTACACCACCTCGTTCATCGAGGGGTGGAAGAACAGCGTCAGATACACACCCGTGAGGATGATGATCAGGAAGCTGTAGAGGCAGACCTCACCCAGCATGAACGACCAGTGGTCGGGGAAGATCTTGCGCATGTTGGCCTTGGCCAGGCTGTAGATGCCCAGCCGGCCGTCGGCCCAGTCGGCGAGCTTCTCGCCGGCCGGTGCCTTCCCGCGCGAGCGGGTCGGGTTGCTCGCAGTAGTACTCATCCGCGCTCCCAGAATGCAGGACCGACGGGCTCCTCGAAGTCGCCGAGCGCCTCGAGGTACCCCTCGCTGTCCACGCCGATGCGCAGCTGCGGCAGGGCGTGACCGGCCGGGCCGAAGATGACTCGGGCGCCGTCGGAGAGGTCGAAGGTGGACTGGTGGCACGGGCACAGCACGTGGTGCGTCTGCTGCTCGTACAGGGAGATCGGGCAACCGACGTGGGTGCAGATCTTCGAGTAGGCAACGACGCCCTGGTGCGACCATGCGAGTTCGCGCTTGTCCTTGATGTTGTCCGGCTGGAGCCGGACGATCATCAGGGCCGCCTTGGCGATCTCGGTCTGGAAGTCCTCGTTCGTCTCCTCCAGGCCCTCGGGCTTGGCGAAGGTCAGCGAACCGACGGCGACGTCCTCGGGACGCAGCGGCTGGTTGGTGTTCATGTTGACCAGGCGCTTGCCCTTGGCCCACATGGTGTGGCGGAGGGACTCCTTGGGCAGCGGGCCCAGGTCGCGCAGCAGGAACAGGCCGGAGAGCGGGACCAGGGTGAGCGCGCCCAGCATGGTGTTGCGGATCAGCGGGCGGCGGCCGATCGCGGACTCCTTGGCGCCCTGCTTGAAGTCGGCGTGGACCTTCGCGCGGACCTCGGGGGACGCCTCGATCGGGTGACGCTCGTCGGCGACCTCCGCGTCGGACATCAGGGTGCGGGCCCAGTGGACCGCGCCCGCGCCGATGCAGAACAGCGCCACACCCAGCGTCAGGCCCAGCGCGAAGTTCATCGCGCTGATGTGCCCGAGCGGGAAGACGAAGATCGACTTGTCGTTCGGGATGGTCACGTACGAGGCGATGAACCCCGCGGTGGCCAGCATCGAGACCGTGAACAGCAGGGCGACGGCACGCTCGGACCGCCTGGCGGCCCGCTCGTCGATGTCCTGGATCCGGTGCTCGTGGGGCGGCAGGCCCGGGTCGGCGAACGGGTTCTTGTCGTCCGCGACCCCTACGGCGCCGTGCGCCGTGCCCTGCTCGGCAGGCAGGTTCTCTTCTGGAATGTCTTGGCTACTCATGACTTCTTGGCCTTTGCGGTCCGAGCGGCGACCCACACGGCGACGGCGATCAGCGCGCCCAGTCCGAAGATCCACGCGAACAGACCCTCGCTGACCGGCCCGAGGCCGCCCAGCTCAAGACCGCCGGGGTTGGTCGTCTGGTCGCCGTTGATCGCGTTCAGGTACGCGATGATGTCCTTCTTGTTCTTCCCGGACATGGTCGTGTCGGGGAAGGACGGCATGTTCTGCGGGCCGGTCTGCATGGCCTCGTAGATGTGCTTCGGGGCGACGCCCGTGAGGTCCGGGGCGAACTTGCCGTGCGTGAGCGCACCGCCCTTGCCGGTGAAGTTGTGGCACTGGGCGCAGTTGGTACGGAACAGCTCACCGCCCTTGGCGATGTCCGCGCCCTCCGGGCTGTACTGGTTCTTCGTCGGCACGGCCGGCCCGGAGCCCAGGGAGGCGATGTACGCCGCCAGCTGGTCGATCTCGGCCTGGCTGTAGATGACCTTCTTGCGCGGGATCTGCGCGCCCGGCTGCTGGGCCGGCATACGGCCCGTGCCGACCTGGAAGTCGACTGCCGCGGCGCCCACGCCCACCAGGGACGGACCGTCAGTGGTGCCCTGACCACCGGTGCCGTGGCAGCTTGCGCAGCCGACCTGGTAGAGCTTCTTGCCCTCCTCGATGGTGAGGGACTGAGCGGAGTCGTCGGCCTTCGCCTTGCTCGCGGGCGCGAACGCGGTGTACAGCCCCCCCGTGGCCGCCAGCGCGAGAAGGAGGACGACGACCGCCGCCAGCGGATGGCGTCGTCGTGCGGAGAGCTTTTTCACGGATTACCCCGGTGTCAGGATCTTCTGCGTCGATGCTTTGCGGACTCGGATCGGTTCTTCGGCTACTTGATCAGGTAGATCGTGGCGAAGAGGCCGATCCAGACGACATCGACGAAGTGCCAGTAGTAGGACACGACGATGGCCGCCGTCGCCTGCTCGTGCGTGAACCTCTTGGCCGCGTAGGTGCGGCCGAGGACCAGCAGGAAGGCGATGAGACCGCCCGTCACGTGCAGGCCGTGGAAGCCGGTGGTCAGGTAGAACACCGAGCCGTACGGGTCGGAGGACAGGGAGAGCCCGTCCTCCTTCACCAGGCTGGTGTACTCGTAGATCTGACCGCCGATGAAGATCGCACCCATGATGAAGGTGACGGTGAACCAGCCCCGGAGCTTCTTCACGTCACCGCGCTCGGCGGCGAAGACGCCGAGCTGGCAGGTGAGTGAGGAGAGCACCAGGATCGTGGTGTTCGCCGACGAGAAGGGGACGTTGAGGTGGTCCGCCATCTCCTTCCAGTGCGCCGGACCCGTCACCGATCGCAGGGTGAAGTACATCGCGAAGAGGGCCGCGAAGAACATCAGCTCGGAACTCAGCCAGATGATGGTTCCGACGCTGGTGAGGTTCGGCCGGTTGACCGACGGGTGCGCGTGCCCGGTTTCTACTGTCGTTGCTGTCGCCACGACCGACATTATGTCGGTCGCTTATCCCGCCCTCACTCCGGGGGGTGCCGTTCGGAGTGTCTGTGGGGTGTGTCCAGCCCGTATGGCCCATCGAAGGGGTGTTCCAGGCGGTGTTGGGCGAGTCTGGGAGGGAGTAGCATCCGCGCCATCGGTACCCGGAAGTTCCCGCACTTTGCTGTGTCTTCTCAAGGTCTTCCCAAGAGGCGTGGAGGAACAATGCAGGCGACCGCGACGGTCCTGGTCTACAGCGACGACGCCAACACCCGGGAGCAGGTGCGGCTGGCCACCGGCCGGCGGCCGGCGCAGGACGCGCCCGTGGTGGAGTTCGTGGAGTGCGCCACACCCGCGGCGGTCCTCGCCGAGCTGGACCGGGGCGGGATCGACGTCTGCGTCCTGGACGGCGAGGCCGTGCCGATGGGTGGCATGGGGATGTGCCGCCAGATCAAGGACGAGGTCTTCCGCTGCCCGCCGGTGCTGCTGCTCATCGGACGGCCCCAGGACGCCTGGCTGGCGACGTGGAGCCGTGCGGACGCGGCGGTCACCTCGCCGGTGGAGCCGGTGGAGTTCGCCACCGCGCTGGCCGCGTTGCTGCGCAAGCCCGCGCTGGTCTGAGCGGCTGGGCGTCCGAGGGGCGGGGGCGGCCCGGTGCCTCGCGGCCGCGGGCAGTCCCGGGCCGGGCTCGCCCACGCGGCGGAGCCGCATGTCGGTGCCGTCCCGGGCCCCTCCTGGTCCTGCCGCCTCCTCAGAGGCCCTGGGGGCTCAGTCTGGCCGGGTTGCCCTGGGGGGTGGCCGACTGGGCGCCGGAGGTCAGGGCGCTGCCCTGGAGCCACTTCTGCCAGGGCAGGTTCCAGTCGCCGAAGCCGTTGTCGAACAGCTCCATCGCCTTGCCCTTGGAGTTCACGACCTGGACGACGTCGCCCTCGTGGATGTTGTCGAAGAACCACTTGGCGTTCGAGGTGCTCATGCCGGTGCAGCCGTGGCTGACGTTGGCGATGCCCTGGGAGCCCACGGACCAGGGGGCGGCGTGCACGAACTCACCGCTCCAGGTCACCCGGGTGGCGTAGTACACCGGCATGTCGTAGGAGTCCGAACTGCCCGCGGCGATGCCGACGGTGGAGCTCTTCATCCGCACGAAGTACTGCTTGGCGAGGACCACCTTGACGCCGTTGCGGGTCTCGAAACCGGCCTTGCCGGTGGTGACGGGGATCTCCTTGATCTTCTCGTCGTTCCTGTAGACCGTCAGCCGGTGCGTGGCGGCGTCCGTGACGGCGACGACGCGGTTCCCGGTGGTGATGGTCAGCGGCTTGGCGGTGCCGCCGTACAGGAGGTCGCCGATGCGGATGTCCTGGAGCGTGCTGCGCACCTTGATGGTGGCGCCGACGGGCCAGTAGTCCCTGGGCCGGTAGTGGAGCGTCTTGTCGTTCACCCAGTACCAGGTGCCGCGCACGGCGGGCGTGGACTCGACCTGGAGGCCGCGCTCCACGACGGCGCGTTGCGCCTTGTCCTTCACCGGCTGGTCCAGTTCGGCCACGATGGGCTCGCCGACCCCGTAGGTGCCCGCCTCCGGGCCGAACGTCACGTTCAGGCGCTTGGTGGTGGTGGGCTTGCTGGTGTCGAAGGTGAGGACCTTGCGGCCGGGGGAGCCGTCGTCGTCCTCGGTGCTCACCGTCAGCGTGTAGTGGGCGCCCGCGGCCAGGGGTGAGGTGCTGTGCCAGCGGCGGCCGTCGGCGGCCAGTTCGCCGGAGACGTGCCGTCCCGTGGCGTCCACGGCTGTGACGTCCGTGATGCGCCCGTCGGAGCCCGAGGTGGTGATGACCAAGGGCTTTTCCGGGTCGGCCTGCTTGCCGGCCTCCGTGGGACCGTTGAAGGTGATCTGGTCCGCCGCGTCGTAGGGGTCGGCTGCCAGGGGGTTGTCGTCCGCTCCGCAGGCGGTCAGACCCGTGCCGAGGGCGACCACCAGAAGAGTGCAACTGACACCGGCCTGTGCGCCCCGGGAGAACAGTGTGGTGCTCATGGCAGCACGCTAAGTAGCTCCGTCAACTCCGGCACGGTGGGTCGTCCATTCGGGGGACACAGGTACGACGAAAAGAAGGAACCCGGGCACTCGTTCGACGGAGTGCCCGGGTTGCCCGGTCTTCAGTTCGTGCTACTGGGTCCTACTGGGTGCGGTTCTCACCGCGGTAGTACTCGAAGACCCAGCCGAGCAGAGCGATGAAGACGATCGGCGCTCCGAAGTACAGCAGCCACCAGCCGAGGGCCACGCCCAGGAAGGCCAGCGCGCCACCGACACCGAGGGCGAGCGGCTGCCAGCTGTGCGGGCTGAAGAAGCCCAGCTCACCGGCGTCGTCCGCGACATCGGCCTCCTTGTTGTCCTGAGCGCCCGCGTCGACCCGCTTGGCCGTGAAGCCGAGGTAGAAGCCGACCATGATGCTCAGGCCGAAGGAGAGGAAGAGGGCCGTGGTACCGGCCGGCTCCTTCGACCACACGCCATAGACGATCGCCATGACGAGCAGGAAGGCGCTCAGCCAGATGAACATCTTGCCCTGGATCT
Source organism: Streptomyces sp. NPDC021356 (assembly GCF_040641015.1). Taxonomy (NCBI): domain Bacteria; kingdom Bacillati; phylum Actinomycetota; class Actinomycetes; order Kitasatosporales; family Streptomycetaceae; genus Streptomyces; species Streptomyces sp. NPDC021356. The sequence goes on from NZ_JBFACU010000002.1 coordinate 386,080, forward strand.
TCACTTGCCGGCCTCCTTGCCGCCAGCGAGGGCCTTCTCACCGTGACCCGCGTTCTCGAGCTGGTCGAGCGCGGCGATCTCCGGGTGGTGCAGGTCGAACGCCGGGGATTCACTGCGGATCCGCGGCAGGGTGAGGAAGTTGTGCCGCGGCGGCGGGCAGGAGGTCGCCCACTCCAGCGAGCGGCCGTAGCCCCACGGGTCGTCCATGTTGACCGGCTTGCCGTACTTGGCCGTCTTCCAGACGTTGTAGAAGAACGGCAGGATCGACAGGCCGAGCAGGAAAGAGAAGATCGTCGACACCGTGTTCAGGGCGGTGAAGCCGTCGGCCGACAGGTAGTCGGCGTACCGGCGCGGCATGCCCTCGACGCCCAGCCAGTGCTGGATGAGGAAGGTGCCGTGGAAGCCGATGAACAGCATCCAGAAGGTCATCTTGCCCAGGCGCTCGTCGAGCATCTTGCCGGTGAACTTCGGCCACCAGAAGTGGAAGCCGGAGAACATCGCGAAGACGACCGTGCCGAAGACGACGTAGTGGAAGTGCGCCACCACGAAGTACGAGTCGGAGATGTGGAAGTCCAGCGGCGGGGCCGCCAGGATGACGCCGGTCAGACCACCGAACGTGAAGGTGATCAGGAAGCCGGTCGCCCACAGCATGGGCGTCTCGAAGGAGAGACTGCCCTTCCACATGGTGCCGATCCAGTTGAAGAACTTCACACCGGTCGGGACCGCGATAAGGAAGGTCATGAAGGAGAAGAACGGCAGCAGCACACCACCGGTGACGTACATGTGGTGGGCCCACACCGTCACGGACAGACCCGCGATGGAGATCGTGGCACCGATCAGACCCATGTAGCCGAACATCGGCTTGCGGGAGAAGACCGGGATGACCTCACTGATGATGCCGAAGAACGGCAGCGCGATGATGTACACCTCTGGATGGCCGAAGAACCAGAAGAGGTGTTGCCAGAGCAAGGCTCCGCCGTTCGCCGCGTCGAAGACGTGGGCTCCGAACTTGCGGTCCGCCTCCAGGGCGAACAGGGCGGCGGCCAGCACCGGGAAGGCCAGCAGGACCAGTACCGCGGTCAGCAGCACGTTCCACACGAAGATCGGCATGCGGAACATGGTCATGCCGGGCGCGCGCATGCAGATGATCGTGGTGATGAAGTTGACCGAGCCGAGGATCGTGCCGAAGCCGGAGAAGGCCAGACCCATGATCCACATGTCGCCGCCGATACCCGGCGAGTGCACCGCGTCCGACAGCGGGGCGTAGGCGAACCAGCCGAAGTCGGCCGCACCCTGCGGGGTGAGGAAGCCGCCCACCGCGATCAGCGAGCCGAACAGGTACAGCCAGTAGGCGAACATGTTCAGCCGCGGGAACGCCACGTCCGGGGCGCCGATCTGCAGCGGCATGATCCAGTTGGTGAAGCCGGCGAACAGCGGCGTCGCGAACATCAGCAGCATGATCGTGCCGTGCATCGTGAACGCCTGGTTGAACTGCTCGTTCGACATGATCTGCAGGCCCGGACGGGCCAGCTCGGCGCGCATGAGGAGCGCCATCACGCCGCCGATGCAGAAGAACGCGAACGACGTGACCAGATAGAGCGTGCCGATCGTCTTGTGGTCCGTGGTCGTCAGCCACTTGATCACGACGTTACCGGGTTGCTTGCGCCGGACCGGCTGCTCGCTCCCGAAGGAGCCCGCTGCCGCCGCGGCACCCTGAGGTTCGTTGAGGATGCTCACAGGTTGTTCGTCTCCCGGTTCTTCTCGTGGCTCGTCTGCGCGATGCCGGCGGGAACGTAACCGGTCTGCCCCTTCTTAGCGAGGTCCTTGAGGTGCTGCTCGTAACGGTCCGGCGAGACGACCTTCACGTTGAACAGCATCCGGGAGTGGTCCTGGCCGCAGAGCTCGGCGCACTTGCCCCGGAAGGTGCCCTCCTGGTTGGGGGTCACCTGGAAGGAGTTGGTGTGGCCGGGGATGACGTCCATCTTCATCAGGAACGGCAGCACCCAGAACGAGTGGTTGACGTCCCGAGAGGTGAGGATGAAGCGGACGGTCTTGCCCTTGGGCAGCCACAGGGTCGGACCCGGGTTGCCGTTCTGCGGGTTCCGCGTGGCCGGCGTACCGAAGTCGTAGACACCGCCGGCGTTCGCCGGGAAGTCCTTCTTGAACCGGTCCGGAATGGCCAGCAGGTTCTTGTCGGTCTTCGCGTCACCCGCCGAACCGGCGACGGGCGTGACGTAGTTGAACGCCCAGCTCCACTGGTAGCCGACGACGTTGACCGTGACGTCGGGCTTCTTGGATTCGTCGAGGAGCTTCGACTCGTCGCGGGCCGTGAAGTAGAAGAGCACCGAGACGATGATGAGCGGGACCACCGTGTACAGGGCCTCGATGGGCATGTTGTACCGGGTCTGCGGAGGTACCTCGACCTTGGTGCGGCTGCGCCGGTGGAAGAAAGCACTCCACAGGATCAGACCCCACACCAGCACGCCGACCGCGATCGCGGCCGCCCAGGACCCCTGCCACAGCGAGAGGATCCGCGGAGCCTCTTCCGTGGCCGGGGTGGGCATACCCAGCCGGGGGAAGTCCTTGTATGTGCAACCGGTTGCGGTCGCCAGGACCAGGCCCGCAGTCAGTGCCTGCAGCAGCTTCCGCCGCATCGGGCGCCGCGGCGAGCGGTCGGAGCCGTTGGGACTCACGTAGCGCCTTCCCGAGAGTCTCGCCCGCGCGGTTGGCTGCGGCCTGCCTTCTCGCTGGTCGGTCGCCGCCCTGCGTCGGGCAGGGGTTTGGATGTTTATGCGGACCAAACCCTACTGGACGCCTTCGGGCGGGTCGCGGGGAGGGTGCCATACGCGCCGCGGGTCACCCCGAAGGGGTGGGATGTCCCCGGGTGCGTCGGTATGTGACGGCAGGTCGGGCGCGGTCCGGCTCGGGTGGTTTCCGTCGTGCGCGGCGGACACGGGTACGTCGTGGCTGGTCGCGCGGTTCCCCGCGCGCCCTCGGGGCGCTTAGCGTTGCGGTGTGGTCTATTTCGACGCGGCCTCCGCCGCTCCTCTGCATCCGGTCGCCCGGCAGGCGCTGCTCGCCTCCCTGGACGAGGGGTGGGCCGATCCCGCCCGGCTCTACAAGGAGGGACGGCGGGCGCGGTTGCTGCTGGACGCGGCACGGGAGGCGGCGGCCGAAGCGGTGGGGTGCCGGGCCGACGAGCTGGTGTTCACCTCGTCCGGCACGCGGGCCGTGCACACCGGTGTCGCGGGCGCGCTGACCGGGCGGCGCCGCGTCGGACGCCACCTGATCGTGTCAGCCGTCGAACACTCCTCGGTGCTCCATTCGGCAGAGTCGCACGAGGCGGACGGCGGGACGGTCACCCGGGTCCCGGTCGACCGGGGTGGTGCGGTCGGTGCGGCGGCGTACGCGCGGGCGCTGCGCCCGGACACCGCGCTCGCCTGCCTCCAGTCGGCCAACCACGAGGTCGGCACCGAGCAGCCGGTCGCCGAGGTGGCCGAGGCCTGCCGGACGGCGGGCGTCCCGCTGCTGGTCGACGCGGCGCAGTCGCTGGGCTGGGGGCCGGTGGCCGGGGACTGGTCGCTGCTGACGGCGAGCGCGCACAAGTGGGGCGGGCCGCCCGGAGTCGGACTGCTCGTGGTGCGCAAGGGCGTGCGGTTCGCGCTCCGGGGACCGGCGGACGAACGGGAGTCGGGCCGGGCGGCGGGGTTCGAGAACCTGCCGGCCATCGTGGCGGCGGCGGCTTCCCTGCGGGCGGTGCGGGCCGGGGCGGCGGCGGAGGCCGTACGGCTGCGGGAGCTGACGGAGCGGATCAGGGCGCGGGTGCCGCGGCTGGTGCCGGACGTGGAGGTGGTGGGCGACCCGGTCCGCCGGCTGCCCGGTGTCGTCACCTTCTCGTGTCTCTACGTCGACGGGGAAACGCTTCTGCACGAGCTGGACCGCGAGGGTTTCTCGGTCTCCTCCGGCTCCTCCTGCACGAGCAGCACGCTGACCCCGAGTCATGTGCTGAAGGCGATGGGGGTGCTGAGCGAGGGCAACGTCCGGGTGTCGCTGCCGCCGGGGGCGCAGGAGGAGGACGTCGAGCGGTTCCTGGCGGTGCTGCCGGGGGTGGTGGCCGGGGTGCGGGAGAAGCTGGGCGCGCCGCCCGCGCCCCGGGCGGCCGCGCACCAGGGGGAGCTGGTCCTCGACACCCTCGGCAAGCGCTGCCCGCTCCCGGTCATCGAGCTGGCGAAGGTCATCGGGGACGTGCCGGTGGGCGGTACGGTCCGCGTGCTCGCGGACGACGAGGCCGCGCGCCTGGACATCCCGGCCTGGTGCGAGATGCGGGGTCAGGAGTACGTCGGCGAGGAGAGGGCGGAGCGCGGTACGGCGTACGTCGTCCGCAGGGTCTCCTGAGGACCTCGCCGGGGCCCGCGGGACGCTGTCGTCCCGCGGGCGGGCCGGCGGTCAGAGGTGGGCGCGCACCTCGTCGGCCGCCTCGTCGCCGTAGGCCTTGGTGAAGCGCTCCATGAAGTGCCCCCGGCGCAGCTGGTACTCCTGCGTGCCCACCGTCTCGATGACGAGGGTCGCCAGCATGCAGCCGACCTGGGCGGCGCGCTCCAGGGAGACGTCCCAGGCCAGGCCGGACAGGAATCCGGCGCGGAAGGCGTCGCCCACCCCGGTCGGGTCGGCCTTGCGCTCCTCCTCCGCGCAGCCCACCTCGATCGGGTCCTCGCCGGAGCGCTCGATGCGCACGCCGCGCGAGCCGAGGGTGGTCACCCGGTGGCCGACGCGGTCCAGGATCTCGGCGTCGCTCCAGCCGGTCTTGGTCTGGATGAGGCCCTTCTCGTACTCGTTCGAGAACAGGTACGTCGCGCCGTCCAGCAGTATCCGGATCTCGTCGCCGTCCATCCGGGCGATCTGCTGGGAGAAGTCGGCGGCGAACGGGATGGACCGCGAGCGGCACTCCTCGGTGTGCCGCAGCATCGCCTCCGGGTCGTCGGCGCCGATCAGCACCAGGTCGAGGCCGCCGACGCGGTCCGCGACGGTCTTCAGCTCGATGAGGCGGGCCTCGCTCATCGCGCCGGTGTAGAAGGAGCCGATCTGGTTGTGGTCGGCGTCGGTGGTGCACACGAAGCGGGCGGTGTGCAGGGTCTCGGAGATGCGGACCGAGGCGGTGTCGACGCCGTGCCGGTCCAGCCAGGCCCGGTACTCGCCGAAGTCGGGGCCGGCGGCGCCGACGAGCACCGGGCCGGTGCCGAGCTGGCCCATGCCGAAGGCGATGTTGGCGCCGACCCCGCCGCGCCGCACGTCCAGCTGGTCGACCAGGAAGGAGAGGGAGACCGTGTGCAGCTGGTCCGCGACGAGCTGGTCGGCGAAGCGGCCGGGGAAGGTCATGAGGTGGTCGGTGGCGATGGAGCCGGTGACTGCGATGCGCACGGCGTGGACGCTCCTGGTGGGCGGAGGGACTGACAGTTCACGCTACCCGTTCCGTGCGGGGCGCTGAAGCGGGCGAAACTACCCGATAGTAGATCTTTCTCGGCGGGCCGGGACGTGCTTACGGTTCGGTCATGACGAACCACGAGGTCCATGCTGCCCCCGCCCCGGCCGACCTGGAGGGTGATCTGGCGTCCCTGCGCGGGGACTGCGCCCGGATGGCCCCGCGCTGGTCGGCGCCGGACGGGGACGGCGGCGGCGCCGCCTCCCGGCCGGGGCCGGTCTCGCCCGCCCGCATCCACGGCGTGTCGGTCCCGGACTCCTCCGCCCGGCTGCTGGAGTCGATGTCGGACTACGGGGACTGAGTCCGGCTCCGGGGCCGCTTCGGACTACGGGGACTGAGTCCGGCTCCGGGGCCGCGTCGGACTACGGGGACTGAGTCCGGCCGCGGGGCCGCGTCGGACTACGGGGCCGAGCGGCGCGCTCGGTACCCGGTGGGCACCGGGTGGAACCGGGCGCTCCCCCGGCACGTCCCATCGCCGTCCCCCGTATGAGGGAGGCGGTGTACGACCCGTCGGCCGGTGACTTTGTCAGGGCCGGGTCAGAAACACCGGGACGGTGCTGTGCAGTCGAAGGAGCGATGCGGTGAACACCGAGCGACCGGAGCGACCCGAGCGACCCGGCGACGAGGACGCGGTGGAGGCGGCGGTCGGCGCCTGGGACGCCGCAGGCGTCGGCCCCCGCGGCGGGCCCGGTGCGGACGACGGCGCGGGCGGCGGCGAGGTCGCGGGGGCGGGACGCGACGCCGGCTCGGCCAGGGGCGCAGGATCCGCCGAGGCACCCTTGGGGCAAACGGAAGTCTCCGAGAACGGACTTGCGCCGAGCCCTGTACATGGTGCCGGCGGGAGTGACGGTCACGGCGGAGGGCCCGGCGGCGGGCGGGGCGAGGGCGGCGACCGCGAGGACGAGGGCGACGGAGGAGAGCCCGGCGAGGGCGGGGGCGGGCGCTTTCGGCGGGGGCGGGGGCCGCTGGTCGCCGCCTCGGTCGCGGCGGCCGTGCTGCTGGTGGGCGGCGGAGCATACCTCGCCACGGGTGCCTCCGGCGGCAACGAGGACCGTACGGGCACGGCGGCGTCCGGCGGACACGGCACACCCCCGCCGCTCGTCCTGGACGACCACGTCTCCACCGGTACGGCCACGGAAGCGGGCACGGGTGGCACGGGTGGCACGGGCGGCACCGGCGGCGCGAACGGCATCGCGCCCGGGGAACCCAACCCGTACGGCGCCGTCTACCAGGCCGCCGGAACACTGCCCGCAGGTCCCGGTTCGGCGCCGGTGTACACCGCGCGGGGCGAGGTCACACGGGACGAGGCGGCTCGGCTCGCCGCGGCGCTCGGGGTCACGGGCACGCCGGTGACCGACGGGCAGGCCTGGCAGGTGGGGAACGTGAAGGACGGCGCGGGTCCGGTACTGCGGGTCGGCCGGTCGGCGCCGGGGAACTGGACGTTCAACCGGTACGTGCCGGGTACCGACGACTGCAAGGGCAAGGGCGTGCTGTGCGCGCACGACCCGGTGGCCCCCGCCGCGCACCCGGTGAGCGTGGCCGCCGCGATGAAGGCGGCGGCACCGGTGCTCAAGGCGGCCGGGCAGGACGCCGCCAAGGCGGACGCGAGCGGCATCATGGGCGCGCAGCGGGTCGTCGACGCCGACCCGGTCGTCGGCGGGCTGCCCACCCACGGCTGGGCGACGAGCCTGACCGTGGGCCCGCAGGGCGAGGTGATCGGCGGCAGCGGCCGGTTGAAGGCACCCGTCGAGACGGACACGTATCCCGTGCTGAGCGCGCGCCGGACGCTGGAACTGATGAACGCGGAGCCGGGTACCGGCCACCGGACGGGCATCGGCGGCTGCGCGAGTCCCGTACCGCTGAAGGACCGGCTGGAGGCACCGTACGGCACGTCCGCATCGGGCGGCGGGGCGTCCGCTGCGGGCAGCGCCACGTCCGCTCGGGGCGGCGGCGCGCGGGACACCCTGAGCATCGAGAAGGCAGTGTTCGGTCTGGCGGCGCACCCGTCCGGCGGGCGGCAGGCGCTGGTGCCGTCCTGGCTGTTCCAGGTGCGGGGGGCGACCGGGCAGGACGCCTTCACGGTGACGTATCCGGCCGTCGACCCGAAGTACCTGGCCGCGCCGGGCGTATCGAACGGGTCCGGCAGTACGGCCGCCCCGGCCACCCGCGAGGTGCGGCCGGCCGGCTACAGCGCCCACGGCAAGGACCTCACGGTGACCTTCGAGGGCGGGGTGTGCGCCGACTACCGGGTGACGGCGAAGGAGGAGTCCGGGCGGGTGACCGTCACGGTGACCGAGACGCCGTGGCAGGGCAAGGTCTGCATCATGATCGCGAAGGTGTACCACCGGACGGTGCACCTGGACCGGCCGCTGGACGGCCGGTCGGTGGTCGGGCCGGACGGCCGGGCCGTTCCTTCCCGGGCGGCGGGCGCCGGACTGCCCCAGTCGGGGACGCCGGTGCGGTGAGCCGCGGCGGGAACGAACGGAAGGCGGCAGCCCTCGCGGGGGCTGCCGCCTTTCCGTTCGTCTGCCGTCGTGCTCCCGGCAGTGCCGGGGCCGCGGCTCAGCTGAAGGAGTCGCCGCAGGCGCAGGAGCCCGTCGCGTTCGGGTTGTCGATCGTGAAGCCCTGCTTCTCGATCGTGTCCACGAAGTCGACGGTGGCGCCGCCCAGGTAGGGGGCGCTCATGCGGTCGGTGACGACCTTGACGCCGCCGAAGTCCTTCACCACGTCCCCGTCGAGCGCACGCTCGTCGAAGAAGAGCTGGTAGCGCAGGCCGGAGCAGCCGCCGGGCTGGACGGCGACCCGCAGGGCGAGGTCGTCGCGGCCTTCCTGGTCGAGCAGGGCCTTGACCTTCGACGCGGCGGCGTCGGTCAGGATGATGCCGTCGGTGACGGTGGTGGTCTCGTCCGATACGGACATCTACATCTCTCCCGGGTTGTACGGAGACTGCTTGCCGACGAGTGCAACCGGCAAGGCCGCGGATTCATTCCGGGCCGGGCACTTGATTGTTCTCTTGTCCATGCTCGCCCCCTTCATGCTCGCACACCCGCCGGGAACCGGGCAGAGCCTGTGGACGGCGGGCCGCCGGACGACCGACCGGCCGGACTGCAGCCCGGCCGGTCGGACCGCCGGTCGGCGGGAGCGGTGGTGGCACCGGGATTCACGTCACATGGACATGATGGGCATCGTCAAAGTGACGTGAAGCGGTTATGATAGATAACGTCAATTCGACGAAAAGTAGAAAGGGTGCGTGTCGTGACCACCGCCCAGACCCAGGAGCTCGACGTTCAGCCGACGCCCCTCGCCCTGCTGCTGCTCGGCCGTGAGGCCGACCCGAGGAGCGAGCGCGGCGTCGAGTGCCCCGGTGACCTCCCCGCCCCGTCCGACCCGGACCTGGTGGCGCGCGCCCGCGCCGCCAAGGAGAAGCTCGGGGACAAGGTCTTCGTGCTCGGCCACCACTACCAGCGCGACGAGGTCATCCAGTTCGCCGACGTCACGGGCGACTCCTTCAAGCTGGCCCGGGACGCGGCGGCGCGTCCGGAGGCCGAGTACATCGTCTTCTGCGGTGTGCACTTCATGGCGGAGTCCGCGGACATCCTGACGACCGACGCGCAGAAGGTGGTCCTGCCGGACCTCGCCGCCGGCTGCTCGATGGCCGACATGGCGACGGCCGAGCAGGTCGCCGAGTGCTGGGACGTACTGACCGAGGCGGGCGTCGCCGAGCAGGTCGTTCCCGTCTCCTACATGAACTCCTCGGCCGACATCAAGGCGTTCACCGGCAGGCACGGCGGCACCATCTGCACCTCGTCGAACGCGAAGCGGGCCCTGGAGTGGGCCTTCCAGCAGGGCGAGAAGGTGCTGTTCCTGCCCGACCAGCACCTGGGCCGCAACACGGCGGTGCGGGACATGGGCATGGCGCTGGACGACTGCGTCGTCTACAACCCGCACAAGCCGAACGGCGGGCTGACCGCCGAGGAACTGCGCGCCGCGAAGATGATCCTGTGGCGCGGCCACTGCTCGGTGCACGGCCGCTTCAGCCTCGACTCGGTGAACGACGTCCGCGCCCGCATCCCCGGCGTGAACGTCCTGGTGCACCCCGAGTGCAAGCACGAGGTGGTCTCCGCGGCGGACCACGTCGGCTCGACGGAGTACATCATCAAGGCCCTGGAGGCCGCTCCGGCCGGCTCCAAGTGGGCCATCGGCACGGAGCTGAACCTGGTCCGCCGCCTGGCGAACCGTTTCGCCCCCGAGGGCAAGGAGATCGTCTTCCTGGACAAGACGGTCTGCTTCTGCTCGACGATGAACCGCATCGACCTCCCCCACCTGGTCTGGGCCCTCGAATCCCTGGCCGAGGGCAACCTGGTCAACCACATCCAGGTCGACAAGGAGACGGAGGCTTACGCCAAGCTGGCGCTGGAACGGATGCTGGCGCTGCCGTAGCAGGCCTCCGCGCGGGCATGGAAAAGGGGCGCTTCCCGGCGGCTGCCGACGGCCGGGAAGCGCCCCTTCCCTGTCCCCCCGCCAAGGGGCGGGCCGTGACCATGAGGGGTGCGGCGGCGTTCTTAGGGATGTACTTCTTAGATATACGTCCCTAATACGTCTCACCACGAAGCATCGAAGAGGCACTGTGGCCCGCCCCAAGCACCGCAGCATCCCCAAGCCGTCCGCCATGTTCGACCGCGACTGGGAGTGGAGCGAACTGACCGCCTTCGCGACGAGCGAGGGCGCCGGTCCCCGCCTCGGCGTGGTCTCGGGGCGCCGCCGCCAGGGCAAGAGCTTCCTGCTGAACGCCCTGGCCGAGGCGACCGGGGGCTTCTACTTCGCCGCCCTGGAAGCCTCGGCGGCCGAGTCGCTGCGCCTCCTGGGCGAGGCCGTCGCCCGCTACACCGGCGCCAGTGCCCCCGCCCGTCCCCGGGACTGGGGCGAGGCCCTGGAACTCCTCTTCGAACTGGCGGCCGACCGTCCGGTCACCGTCGTCATCGACGAGTTCCCGTACCTGGTCCGCAACGACCCCTCGCTGCCCTCCCGCCTCCAGGCCGCCCTGGGCGTACGCGCGGGCCGCTACCTCGAACGCCATCCCCGTCTGATCCTGTGCGGCAGCGCCATGTCGTTCATGGGCGGCCTGCTCTCCGGCACCTCGCCGCTGTACGGCCGTGCCAACCTCGACCTCGTCGTCCACTCCCTCGGCTACCGCGAGGCGGCGGAGTTCTGGAACATCGAGGACCCGCGGCTCGCCGTGCTCACGCACTCCGTGGTCGGCGGAACGCCCGCCTACCGCCGCGAGTTCGTCGACGACGACACCCCGGACGGTCCCGGCGACTTCGACGCCTGGGTGTGCCGTACCGTCCTCAACCCCGCCCGCCCGTTGTACGGCGAAGCGGATTTCCTGCTGGCCGCCGAGCCCGACGTACGGGACCGGTCCCTCTACCACTCCGTCCTCGCCGCGGTCGCCACCGGCAACCACACCAGTGGCGGCATCGCGAGTGCCGTCGGCCGCAAGGCCACGGACATCTCCCAGCCGCTGACGGTCCTCAAACGCTGCGGTCTGCTCACCGCCGAACCGGACGCGTTCCACGGCAACCGCAGCGCCTACCGCATCGCCGAGCCGCTGATCGCGTTCCACCACGCCGTCGTACGCCCCAGCCAGACCCTCCTCGCTCACAGGCGCGGGGCCGCCGCCGTCTGGGAACGGGCCCAGGAGACCTTCCTCAGCCAGGTCGTGGGCCCGCACTTCGAGCGGCTGTGCAGGGAATGGGTCTCCTGGCACGCGGACGCGGAGACCTTCGGAGGACTGCCCATCGACGTCAGCGCGGGCAGCGTCCCCGACCCGGCCGCCCGCACCTCGCACGAGGTCGACGTCGTCGTGCGCGGGGCCGTCGGCCAGGACCAGGGCATCCTGCTGTCGGTCGGCGAGGCGAAGTGGAACAAGGTCATGGACGTACGCCACCTCGAACGCCTCCGGCACATCCTCGGCCTGCTCTCGACCCGCGGCATCGACACCAGCCACACCCGCCCGGCCTGCTACAGCGGCATCGGCTTCACACCGGCGCTCCAGGCAGCGGCGGCGCGGGGCGAAGTGGTCCTCGTCGACCTGGGGCGGCTGTACGGCGGGGCGTGATCCTTCGATGCCGGTTCCGGTGTCTTCACCGCCCGTATGACCCCAGGTTCGAGGTGAAGTCGGCGACGATCCTGCAGTCCTGGGCTCGTTCAGCGGGCAACCGATACGGCGTCAGCTGAGGTCCGCCCTGCCTTTACGGTCAGAGTATGGATGCCGACTGCCGGCCAACCCTCGACGAGATCGAGAATCGCTTCATCGAGCTTGCTGCGGGTCGGCTGTCCCGGGACGAGGCCGACCGCTGGGCGGCGAGGTGGGTGATGGAGGACGGGATCGTCCGGGACGACCTCTCCTGGTGGGCGCTGAACCGGCTCCACGGGATCGATGTTCCCTCCGGCAACGGGGGCGGCTACCTGCACGACGACGAACAAGTGCGGGGCTGGCTCGCCGACCTGAGGAATCGCCGGGCGAGGTGAGGGGGTCGCAGCGCCGGGCTGCAATCCCCTGTTCTCATTGGCCTACTCGGCCGTCGATCCGTTCGCGGAGGAGGTCGGCGTGGCCGCAGTGCCGGGCGTACTCGGTGATCTGTGCCACCAGGATCTCGCGGAGCGATGCCTCCCCCGTGCGCGTGCCGAGGTCGGTGAAGCCCGCGATGAAGCGGTCGGTCAACTCTGCCTCGGCCCGCCAATGCTGCCACGCGTCCGCCACGACCGCCGGGGAGGCGATCGCGCCGTTCCAGTCGCCGTCACGGTCCTCAGCGGTGCGGTAGATCCGCGGCGAGTCCTCGCCGGCCATTCTGCGGAAGTGGCGTTCGTCCTCGGCCATGTGCCGCACCAGCCCAGCAGCGACATCGTGGACGGGGGTACGGAGCGGCGGGCCATCTGTTCGGCGTCCAGGCCCGCACACTTCATCTCGACGGTGAGGCGGAAGTGGCGCAGACCGTCCAGCAGCGCGCCGCGTTCGTCGACTATCTCGGCTTCGCTTTCGCGCGGGTCATCCACCGGGTCGACCCACATGTCGGGGTGGACCGTGGAAGGGGTCCACCGGGTCACCACCGCTTCTTCGTTTTCTTCGTTGCGCTCGCTCGACGTCATGATCGCATCGTGGACGTCCTCGACTGCCTACGCCCACCACATATCAGGCCTCCGGCAACCGCGCTCCCCTGCTCGCCGCGATCCTCAGTGCGTCCGTCAGGGCCGCCGCCAGTTGTACTCCCGCGAAGCGCAACTCCCCCTCACTCGTTGCCTCGTCCGCCAGCAACGGTCTCGCCTCCGCCAGGACGAACTCCGCCGAGTCGAGCAGGTCCGCCTCCACCTCGTCGGCCAGGCGGGACAGGCGGCTGTACGGGTCGTCCGTGCTCAGGTAGCACGGGGCGCCGTCCGGTCTCGTCCACGGCAGCAGCCTCAGTGGCGTGCCGTCCCGTCCGTCGAGGATCATCACGTCGCTCCCTCCGGTGAGGTCCGGGCGTTTCGCTGCGGGCCCGGATCTCCTGTCGTTACCTTCTGTGTCGTCATCGTTGCGCTGAGACACAGGGCCACAACAGGTCCGTCGCGTCCCAGCGTTGAGGACGGGACGACCCAGCCAGGAGGCACGCCGATGGCGTTCAAGCCGCAGACCCTCACCCCCTACCTCTCCGCCCGCCACTACTTCGGCGCCGAGCAGCGTCGCCATCGCGACGCCGCCGGGCTCTCGTTGCTCCAGCTCGCCGACATCCTCAACTCCAGCAAGAGCACCCTGGCCCGCATCGAGACCGCCGAGCTGATGCCGCCACCCGACCTGCCCGACCGGCTCGACGCCGCCTTCGGCACGGAGAAGCACTTCCGGGGACTGTACGAACTCGCCAAGCGCGAGGCCCACCCCGACCAGTACCGCCGGTTCATGGACTTCGAGGCCCAGGCGGACGTCATTGAGAACTACGGGACGCAGGCCCTGCCGGGGCTGTTGCAGACCAGGGGGTACGCCCGTTCTCTTCTCAGCCGCCAGGAGGACTTGTCCCGCGAACAGGTGGAAGAGCGCGTCAACGCCCGCCTCTCCCGGCAGGGTCGGCTGCGGGAGGCGGAATCGCCTCTGCGGTGGGCCATCATCGACGAGTCCGTACTGCGGCGGCAGATCGGCAGCAGGGAGTGCATGTACGAACAACTGGCCTGGCTGCTCGTGCAGGTGGATACTCCGGAGAGCAAGGTTCAGGTCATGCCCTTCAGCGCGGGTCCACACTCGCTGATGGGCGGCGCACTGACCCTGCTGACACTTCCCAACTGCTCCACGGTGGTCTACGAAGAGGGCATCCAGGTCGGACACCTCTACGAGGACCGGGAGTCGGCGAAGAAGTGGCGAAGGCAGTACGAAGTGCTCCGCGCCAACGCCCTTTCGCCGGTTGCCTCGGCGGAGCTGATTCGAGAGGCGATGGAGGACTACACGTCATGCGACACACCCCCGAGCTGACCGTCGCCCGCTGGCGCAGAAGCAGCTACAGCAACACCAACGGGGGCGAGTGCGTCGAGATCACCGAAGACTTCCCCAGCACCGTCCCCGTCCGCGACAGCAAGACCCCTCACGGGGACATCATCGTCGTCCCAACCGGCGTCTGGGACGCCTTCGTCCGCTCCCTGAAGGCGTAGGGAACGAAGCAGATGCGGAACGGCCGGGCTCCCAGGAGGGGAGCCCGGCCGTTCGTTGTGTGTGGTGGGGTCAGACTCCCGCCGGTTCCAGTTCCTCCCGCTCCGTCTTCGCGTCCTGTCCCTGCCCGCGCTTCGCCGCGCGCTTCTTCGCGCGGCGCTCCTTGCGGAGTTCCAGCATGGCGTAGAGGGTCGGGACGAGGAGGAGGGTCAGGAGGGTGGAGGTGATCAGGCCGCCGATCACGACCACCGCGAGCGGCTGGGCGATGAAGCCGCCCTGGCCGGTGATGCCGAGGGCCATCGGGAGCAGGGCGAAGATGGTCGCCAGGGCGGTCATGAGGATGGGGCGCAGGCGGTGGCGGCCACCTTCCACCACGGCCTCCACGACCCCGTACCCCTGCCTGCGGTACTGGTTGATGAGGTCGATCAGGACGATCGCGTTGGTGACCACGATGCCGACCAGCATCAGCATGCCGATCATCGCCGGGACGCCCAGCGGGGTGCCGGTGGCGATGAGCAGGCCGAGTGCGCCGGTGGCGGCGAACGGGATGGAGACCAGCAGGATCAGCGGCTGGGCCAGCGAGCGGAAGGTCGCCACCAGCAGCATGAACACGATGGCGATGGCTGCCAGCAGGGCCAGGCCGAGGTTCTTGAAGGCGTCGTTCTGGTCGGAGGTGACGCCGCCGATCTCGGCCGTCGCGCCCGCCGGGAGGTCCAGGGCCTTGATCTTCGACTGGAGCTTGGTGCTGACCGCGCCGGTGTTGTCGCCGGTCGGCTTGGCGGTGACGGTCGCCGCGCGCTGGCCGTCGATGCGGGTCATGGAGACCGGGCCGTCGACGAGCTTCACGGTGGCGATGTCGCCGAGCCTGACCGGGCCGAGGCGCAGGTCGCGCAGCTGGGCCAGCGTCTCGGCCGGCTTCGCCGACTTGATGACGACGTCGCGCTCGGTGTCGTCCAGGACGGCCTTGCCGGCCGTCGTGCCGCGGACCGACTGGGCGACGGCCGCGCCGAGGGTCTGCTCGGTGAAGCCGGCGGCTGCCGCCCTGTCGTTGGCGCGCACGGAGACGCGGGGCACGCTCTGCGACAGGTCGCTGGTGACGTCGCTGACGTCGCCGAGTCCGGCGACCGTCTTGCGGACCTGCTCGGCCGCGGTGCGCAGGGTGCGGGCGTCGGGTGCCTTGACGACGACCTTGAGGTCCTGGTCGCCGAAGCCGTCACCGGCGTTGACGGTGGTGGTGCCGATGCCGGACAGCTTGTGCAGTCCGGCCTCGATGTCCTTGCGGACGTCCTCGGCGGACGCGGAGTCCTCCAGCATGACCTGGTACGAGGCGTGGTTGGCGTCCGTGGAGCCGCCGAAGGCGGCCATGAAGCCGGAGGAGCCGACGGTCACCTGGTAGTCCTTGACGCCCTTGGTGGCGGCGAGCAGCTTCTCGACCTTCTTCGCCTGGGCGTCGGTGGCCGCCAGGCTGGTGCCGGGCTTCAGGGCCTGCTTGACGCTGAGCACCTTCTGGTCGCCGGGGTCGAAGAAGTTGGTCTTCAGCAGCGGGGCCAGACCGAAGGTGCCGACCAGCACGACCACCGCGATCAGCACGCTGGTGAGGCGGCGGCGGGTGGCGAAGCGCAGGACGGGCACGTAGAAGCGCTGGAGGCGGCTGTTGGTCTCCTTCTCCTCCGCCGCGCGGCGGGCCTCCTCCGGGTCGGCGGGCATGTTCTTGGGGGCGCGCAGGAACCAGTACGACAGGACGGGCACGACCGTCAGCGACACCAGCAGGGAGGCCAGCAGGGCCACCGTGACGGTGATGCTGAACGGGCCGAACAGCTCGCCCACCAGGCCGCCGACGAGGCCGATCGGCAGGAACACGGCGACCGTGGTGAGCGTCGAGGACGTCACCGCGCCGGCCACCTCGCGCACGGCGCCCAGGATGGCCTCGCGGCGCTCCTCGCCGTAGCCGAGGTGGCGCCGGATGTTCTCCAGGACCACGATCGAGTCGTCGACGACACGGCCGATGGCGATGGTCAGGGCGCCCAGGGTCAGGACGTTCAGCGACAGGTCGCGGGTCCACAGGACGATCAGGGTGACGACCACGGAGAGCGGGATGGAGACCGCCGTCACCAGCGTGGAGCGCAGCGACGCCAGGAAGACCAGGATGACCAGGACGGCGAAGAGGAGACCGAGGGCGCCTTCGGTGGTCAGGCCCTCGATGGACTTGGAGACGGCCGGGCCCTGGTCGCTGACCGTGGTGATCTTCGCGTCGGAGCCGAGGCTCTTGCGCAGTTCGGGCAGCTTGTCCTTGACGGCGTTCGACACGGCGACCGCGCTGCCGTCGTGGTCGAGGGTGACGGCGACGGCGAGGCTGGGCCGGCCGTCGGTGCGGGTGATCGAGTCGGCCTTGGCGGGCTGCTGGCGGACGGTGGCGACGTCGCCGAGCCGGGCCGGTGCCTTGGCGTCCCCGGCGCCGGGGGCGCGCTGACCGGCGACCCTCAGGTCCTCGATCTGCCGCAGCGAGGTGTAGCCGCCGCCGACCTGCACGGTCCGGTTGGCGCCGCCCTCGTCGAAGGAGCCGGCCGGGACGGTGGCCCCGCCGGCCTGGAGGGCCTGGGCCAGGTCGGCGGTGGTGAGGCCGGCCTTTGCGAGCTTCGCGTCGTCGGGGGTGACGGTGACCTGGAGGTCGCGCACGCCGTCCACGGTGACCTGGCTGACGCCGTCGATGTTCTTCAGCGTCGGTACGACCGTCTTGTCGAGCTGGTCGGCGAGCGCCTGCTGGTCCTTGCCGGAGGTCACGGCGAGGACCACGGTGGGTATGTCGTCGGTGGAACCGGCGACGACCTGCGGGTCCACGTCGTTCGGGAGCAGCGCCTTGGCGCGGTTGACGGCCTGCTGGACGTTGGCGACCAGCTGCTGCGTGTCGTTGCCGTACTCGAAGGACGCCGTGATCACGGCGCTGCCCTCGCTCGCGGTGGCGGTCACGCCGGTGATGCCGTCGACGGCCTTGAGGTTGTTCTCCAGCGGTTCGACGACCTGCTTCTCCACCACGTCCGGCGAGGCGCCCTGGTAGGGCGCGAGCACGGACACCACGGGAAGCTCGATGCTGGGCAGCAGCTGCTGTTTGAGCTGGGGGATCGCGATGGCCCCGAAGACGAGCGCGACGATCGAGATCAGTCCGATCAGGGCCCGTTGCGCGAGGCTGAATCTGGACAGCCAGGACATGGGTCAGGGTCTCTCTTCCGTGAGCGTCTGTGAGCGCCGGGAGCGGCACGCCAAAAGTGGCGGGAGGAGCGGCACGGGCGCGCACCGGCGCCCACCCCTACACCCTCGGGCACGGCCACCCGGTGATCCGTAGGCCCCTGGTCCATTTCCGTGCGGCGCGTCTACTCCGGCCGCAGTACGCCCGGGTCGGGCCCGCTCCACCCCTGGATGTACCGGGGCGGGCCGGGCTCAGTCCACCCTGGGGCGGACGAGACCGGACTCGTAGGCGATGACGACCAGCTGGGCCCGGTCGCGCGCGCCGAGTTTGGCCATGGCCCGGTTGACGTGGGTCTTCACGGTCAGCGGGCTGACCTGGAGGCGTTCGGCGATCTCGTCGTTGGAGTGGCCGCCGGCGACCTGGACGAGGACCTCGCGCTCGCGCCCGGTCAGTGCGTCCAGGCGGGCGGAGCGGATGGGGTCGCGGCCGTCGTCGGCGTCGCCCTGCGCGAGGAAACGGGCGATGAGGCCCTTGGTGGCCGCCGGTGACAGCAGCGCCTCCCCGCCGGCCGCGATGCGGATGGCGCTGAGCAGTTCCTCGGGTTCGCTGCCCTTGCCGAGGAAGCCTGAGGCGCCCGCGCGCAGCGACTGGACGACGTAGTCGTCGACCTCGAAGGTGGTCAGGATGACCACCCGTACCTGGTCGAGGGCGGGGTCGGCGCTGATCAGGCGGGTGGCGGCGAGGCCGTCGGTGCCGGGCATGCGGATGTCCATGAGGACGACGTCGGCGCGCTGTTCCTTCGCCAGGCGTACCGCCTGAGCACCCTCGGACGCCTCGCCGACCACCTCCATGTCGGGCTCGGAGTCGACGAGCACGCGGAAGGCGCTGCGCAGCAGTGCCTGGTCGTCGGCGAGCAGGACACGGATCGTCATGCGGCGTCCCCCGGGGCGCGGGTGCACGTACTCGTGCGGCGGGTGCTGGTGTCGGTCTTGACGGGAAGGATCGCATGGACGCGGAAACCGCCGCCGTAGCGGGGGCCGGTGGTGAGGGTGCCGCGCACGGCGGTGACCCGCTCGCGCATGCCGAGCAGCCCATGGCCGCCTCCGCCGACGTGGGGGACGTCGTCCGCGCCGGCGCCGTCGTCGAGGACGGTGACCTCCAGGTTCGGTCCGACCCGTACGACGCTGACCTCGGCCCTGGCCCGGCCGCCGGCGTGTTTCTGCACGTTGGTGAGGGCCTCCTGGACGATCCGGAAGGCGGCCAGGTCGACGGCGGCGGGCAGGGCGGTGCCGCCGTCGGCGCGGGCGACCTCGACGTGCAGGCCCGCGCTGCGGAAGGTGCCGACGAGGTCGTCGAGGCGGTCGAGGCCGGGGGCGGGCTCGGTGGGGGCCTCGGGGTCGTCGGACTGGCGCAGCAGGCCGACCGTGGCGCGCAGTTCGTTCAGCGCGGAGCGGCCGGCCTCGCGGACGTGGGCGAGGGCCTCCTTGGCCTGGTCCGGGCGCTTGTCCATGACGTGGGCGGCGACTCCGGCCTGCACGTTGACCAGGGCGATGTGGTGGGCGACGACGTCGTGCAGGTCGCGGGCGATGCGCAGCCGCTCCTCGACGACGCGGCGGCGGGCCTCCTCCTCGCGGGTGCGTTCGGCGCGTTCGGCGCGTTCGCGGATGGCGCGGACGAAGGCGCGGCGGCTGCGGACGGCGTCCCCGCCGGCGGCGGCCATGCCGGTCCAGGCGAAGATGGCGAGGTTCTCCTGGGCGTACCAGGGCTCGGGGCCGCCGAGCATGGCGGCGCCGGTCAGCACGGTCATGGTGGACAGGCCCAGGCGCCAGGTGGTGGGGCGGTCGGTGGCGGCGGCGACGGTGAACAGGGCGACGACGGCCGACATGGCGACCGGGGCCCGCGGGTCGCCGGTGACGCACTCGACGAGCGAGACGGTACCGGTGACTGCGAGCACGGTGCGCGGGGCGCGGCGGCGCAGGACGAGCGCGGCGGCGCCGAGGGCCATCAGGACGAGGCTGAGCAGTTCCGGCCGGCGCAGGGCCCAGTTGACGCCGTGCTCGCCGCGCGGGTCCACGAGGGACCCGGCCACCATGCAGACGAGCACGGCGGCCGCGATCCCCGCGTCCAGCGCGAGGGGGTGCGCCGTCAGCCGGTCGCGGACACGGTCGAGGGGGGCCATGTGTGCCAACGGTACGGGGTGGCCGGTGCGCGGGGGTCCTGGCCCAGGGCTTCAGGGGACGGGGTCAGCCGGGGATCAGGCCGTCGTCGCTGAGCATGTCCCGTACTTCCTCCAGGGTGGCGTCCGCGGCGGGCAGGATCAGCTCGGACGGCTCCAGGGCGTCGTCGGGGAGGGGGTCGCCCAGTTCCCGGACCTTGGCGAGGAGGGCGGCCAGGGTGCGGTGGAAACCCGGGCCGTCGCCCTTCTCCACTTCTGCCAGGAGTTCGTCGTCCAGCCTGTTGAGTTCGGTGAAGTGGCCGTCGGCCAGCCTCACCTGTCCCTCCCCCATGATCCGTACGATCATGTCGCCCTCCTCGGCGCGTGGGCCCCGGCTGCCCGTGCGGCGGCCGGTGCCCCGGTGCTCACTGCTTGTCGAAGCGGGGGGTGTCCTGCGCCTGCTGCTGGGGCTGTGCCTGACCCTGGCCGCCCTCGATGGCCTGGCGGTCGGCGGAGGAGCCTCCGGCCAGTTCGGCCTTCATCCGCTGCAGCTCCAGCTCTACATCCGTACCACCGGAGATCCGGTCCAGCTCGGCGGCGATGTCGTCCTTGGCCGTGCCGGTGGGGTCGTCCAGGGCCCCGGAGGCGAGCAGTTCGTCGATGGCGCCGGCGCGGGCCTGGAGCTGCTGCGTCTTGTCCTCGGCGCGCTGGATGGCCAGGCCGACGTCGCCCATCTCCTCGGAGATGCCGGAGAACGCCTCGCCGATCCGGGTCTGCGCCTGGGCGGCCGTGTAGGTGGCCTTGATCGTCTCCTTCTTGGTGCGGAAGGCGTCGACCTTGGCCTGCAGCCGCTGGGCCGCGAGGGTGAGCTTCTCCTCCTCGCCCTGGAGGGTGGTGTGCTGGGTCTCCAGGTCCGTCACCTGCTGCTGGAGCGCGGCGCGGCGGGAGAGCGCCTCGCGGGCCAGGTCCTCGCGGCCCAGCGCGAGCGCCTTGCGGCCCTGGTCCTCCAGCTTGGTGGACTGCTGCTGCAACTGGTTCAGCTGGAGCTCCAGCCGCTTGCGGCTGGTCGCCACGTCGGCGACGCCGCGGCGGACCTTCTGCAGCAGCTCGAGCTGCTTCTGGTACGAGTAATCGAGGGTTTCGCGCGGGTCCTCGGCCCGGTCAAGGGCCTTGTTCGCCTTCGCGCGGAAGATCATCCCCATACGCTTCATGACACCGCTCATGGGCTTCGCGCGCCCCCTTCTGACGGACTCCAGCTCACAGCTCTGCGACAGAACCCACAGTACGGGCCCTGCATCCATTACCGCACTGTTCGGGAACGGATGCGGTCATCCCCAAGGACGACTGCGCGCGTTTCCGATCCGGCGTAGGGAGTAGGTGACCCCCGGCGTACCTCCCGGTCGGACGTGCGGACCGTCCTCCCCCTGTCCCTGTGAGACGACCGGCGTTGCCGGATCGTTCCCCACCGGGCTGGGGTCCATGCGGGGCGAGCCCGTACCCTTGGGATTTGTGTTCCGTAGCCGTGCCAAGGAAGAGAAGGCGCCGGTCGCCGAAAAGACGACGGTGAGCATCTCCAAGCAGCCCCGTGACCCGCAGGCGCCCAAGGGCCGCCCCACGCCGAAGAGGAGTGAGGCCCAGAGCCAGCGCCGCAGCGTCGCCCAGACGCCGACCAACCGCAAGGAGGCCGCCAAGCGGCAGCGCGAGGACCGCCGCGTCCAGATGGAGCGGCAGCGCCAGGCGCTGGCCAGCGGCGACGAGCGCTACCTCCCGGCCCGGGACAAGGGCCCGGTGCGCAAGTTCGCGCGCGACTTCATCGACTCGCGGTTCAACATCGCGGAGTGGTTCCTGCCGATGGCCGTGGTCATCCTGGTGCTGAGCATGGTGCGCGTCGGCTACCTGCAGAACATCGCGCTGCTGCTGTGGCTCGTGGTGATCGTGCTGATCGTGCTCGACTCGCTCGCCAGTGGCCTCCGGCTGAAGAAGCGGCTGGCGGAGCGCTTCCCCGACCAGAGCCGCAAGGGCGCCGTCGCCTACGGGCTGATGCGCTCCCTCCAGATGCGCCGGCTGCGCCTGCCGAAGCCGCAGGTCAAGCGGGGGGAGCGGCCCTGAGTACGGCTGCTTTCTCCGGGGGTGCGGCGGATGCCTGGCCGGCCGAGCTGGGCGGGCTGCGTGATGTCGTACGGCAGGAGCTGGTGGCCCGGCAGCTCGACGAGCAGATAGCCGGGCGGTTCCCGGTCGGGCAGCGGCTGCGGGTGCTCGACGTCGGTATGGGGCAGGGCATGCAGGCGCTGCGGCTGGCCCGGGCCGGCCACCAGGTCACCGGCCTGGAGCGCGACCAGAAGATGATCTCCGTGGCCCGCCGGTCGCTGGCCGCCGAGCCCGAGGGCATCCGGGCACGGATGCGGATCGTCGAGGGCGACGGCCAGGACACCGGCGTGCACTTCCTGCCGGGCAGCTTCGACGTGGTGCTGTGCCACGGCGTGCTGATGTACGTCGAGGAGCCCGATCCGCTGCTGGCCGGGCTGGCCCGGATGCTCGCGCCCGGCGGACTGCTGTCGCTGCTCGTGCGCAACGCCGACGCGCTGGCGATGCGGCCGGGGCTGTCCGGCGACTGGGCGGCGGCGCTGGCCGCGTTCGACACGACGGTGCACCTCCCCCGTTCTCGGACAGACCCGAACGGGGGGACCCCCACCCGGCTGGGCCTGGACGCACGGGCGGACCGGCTCGCCGACCTGACGGCGACGCTCGCCGGGATCGGCGCCCCGCTGCACACCTGGTACGGGGTACGGGTCTTCACGGACACGGCGGCGGACGGTGCGCAGGCGCCCGCGGACGTGGACAGGCTCCTGGACACGGAGGAGCGGGCCGGGCGGACCGACCCGTACCGCGGGGTCGCGGCGCTGCTGCATCTGTGCGGGGTGCGTGGCTAGGACGCGGCAGGTACCTGGGGCGGCCGCCCGCCGCCCGTACGGGGGAATCCCGGGGGCCGGGGCCCCGGGCCGGCGACAGACTCGACTCATGGACGTCTCCCGTGCCCGCGCCCGTGCCGGTTCCTTCGGCTGCGTCTTCGGCCGTGCTCGCGAGCGTTTCCGTGACCGTCTCCGTGATCGGGTCCGTCGTCGTGTCCGCCGGCTGGTCGGTCCGCCGGCCGCGCTGGTGTGCTGTGCCGCCGTGCTGTCCGGGTGCAGCGGTTCCGGCGTGCCCGAAGCAGCGGCGGACGCCGCCAGCCGGGCGCCCTCCGGCGGGCGGCAGGTGGCCGCCCCGGCGACCGCGGACGACCTGCAGAGCGACTACCAGCGGGTGATCAAGGAAGTCCTGCCGTCGGTCGTGCAGATCCAGGCGAGCCACGACCTCGGGTCGGGGGTCGTCTACGACGACAAGGGACACATCGTCACCAACGCGCACGTCGTCGGGAACGAGAAGCGGTTCCACGTCACCACGGCGGGCAGCGAGGAGACGCTCACGGCGACGCTCGTCTCCGCCTACCCGGAGCAGGACCTCGCCGTCGTCAAGCTGGACAAGGTGCCCCACGGGCTGAAGGCGGCCACGTTCGGCGAATCGGAGAAGGTCGCGGTCGGGCAGATCGTGCTCGCCATGGGCTCCCCGCTTGGGCTGTCGTCGAGCGTCACCCAGGGGATCGTGTCGGCGACCGGGCGGACCGTGAGCGAGGGGCAGAGCGGCGGCGGCACCGGTGCGACGATCGCCGACATGGTGCAGACCTCGGCCGCGATCAACCCGGGCAACAGCGGCGGCGCGCTGGTGAACCTCGACGGGCAGGTCATCGGCATCCCGACGCTCGCCGCCACCGACCCGCAGCTCGGCGGCAGCGCGGCGCCCGGCATCGGCTTCGCGATCCCGGCGTCCATGGTGAAGACGATCGCCGGCCAGATCGTGCGGTACGGCAGGGTCGTCGACTCCGGGCGGGCCGCGCTCGGCATCACCGGGCGCACCGTCGTCGACGCCGGGTACCAGCCCGCCGGGGTCGCGGTCGTCGACGTGAAGGCGGGGGGCGCGGCGGACCGGGCGGGCATCCGGCCCGGGGACATCGTCCTCAGGGTCGGCGGCAGGGACATCACGACCATCACCTCGTTGTCCGAGGCGCTGGCCGCGGACAAGCCGGGGCAGCGTACGAAGGTGACGTACTCGCGCGACGGCATCACGAAGACGGTGGACGTGACGCTGGGCGAGCAGTGAGCGGTCGGCGACCAGCGGTCGACGGTCAGCGATCGGTCACGGGCAGCCGGCGGCGGACGGCGCGGGGGCGGCCGTCCGTGGCCGCCCCCGCCCCGCGCCGGACCGGCCGGCTCCGGGCCCGCCCTACGCCTGGGCCTGGTCGGCGTGCAGGCTCATCGGGCCGTAGATCTCCGCGGCGTCCTCGAACAGCCGCACCTGGTCGGCGCCGCCGTCGGCCAGGGCCTTCCAGTTCTCGCCGATCCAGGACTCGGCGTCGCCCTGCGTGGTGAACTCCTCCGGCTGCACCGCGGGCTGGACCTCCGCCCCGTCGGCCGTCTCGAACCGCCACGTCCATGCCGCCATGTACGCCTCCCTGATTTGAACCCTCCCCGAGCTGAAGCAAGGGGATTCCTGACTCAAGCCGCTCGTTCGTTCAGCGAACGAACGAGACTGACGCCCTCAGCACCAGCCGGGACGGAACCTGCCCGGTTGCCCATCAGAACAAAAGACCTGCGCGTGCTTGGTTCTCGCGACGCACAGCGATCACCCTACCCGACCGTGTGAGGGGCCTCTCGGCGTTTGCGTCGAACCCGATGCGCGGGATTCGCAGCCGCCCGCGAAAATCAGGTCCGTGGACGTGACTCTGCTCGGCACCGGTGCCCCCGCGGGGCTTCCCCGCCCCCACTGCCCCTGCGCGGCCTGCGCGACGGCCCTCGGCGCGCGGGCCCGCGCGGCGACGGCGCTGCTCGTGGACGGGGCGCTGCTGCTGGACCTGACGCCGGGGGTGGCGTTCGCGACCGCCCGCGCCGGGCAGTCGCTGGGCCAGGTGGCGCAGGTGCTGCTCTCCCATCCGCACGACGGGCCCGCCGTGGAGGTGCCCGCCGGGCTGCCGCAGCCCGGCCGGGTGCCCGACGGGCGCGAGCTGGCCCTGCTGACCGGGCACCGGGTGCGGGCGGTGGCGATGGACGCGCCGGGCACCGGGTACGCCGTGACGGGGCCGGACGGGAAGCGGCTGCTGTACCTGCCGCCGGGCGGGGCCCCGGCCGGTCTGGAGGAGGGGTCGGCGCAGGCGTACGACATGGTGCTCGCGGACGTGGTGGGGCGGCCGGACGCGCTGGCGAAGCTGCGGGCGGTGGGGTCGGTGGGGCGGGCGACGGACGTCGTCGCGGTCCACCTCGACCACGACGTGCCGCCGGGTCCCGAGCTGTACCGGCGGCTGGCGGCGGCCGGGGCGCGGGCCGTGCCGGACGGCACGACGCTGACGATCGGGGCGTACGAGAACATGGCGGCCGTACCGGACGTGCCCCGGCGCACGCTGGTGCTGGGCGGGGCGCGTTCGGGCAAGTCGGTGGAGGCCGAACGGCGGCTGGAGACCTTCCCCGAGGTGCTGTACGTCGCCACGGGGGGCACCCGGGGCGGTGACACCGAGTGGGCGGCGCGGGTCGCGGTGCACCGGGAGCGGCGGCCGGGTTCGTGGCGCACGGCGGAGACCTGCGACCTGGTGCCGCTGCTCGCGCAGGAGGGGCCGCCCCTCCTGATCGACTGCCTGTCGCTGTGGCTGACGGACGCGATGGACTCCGTCGGCGCGTGGGACGACGACGAGTGGGCGGGCGGCGGCGAACGGGCCCTGCGGGAGCGTACGGCCGCCCTGACGTCGGCCGTACGGGCCGCCCGCAGGACCGTGGTCGCCGTCTCCAACGAGGTCGGCTCGGGCATCGTCCCGGCCACCTCCTCCGGCCGCCGCTACCGCGACGAACTGGGGCGCCTGAACGCGTCCTTCGCCGCCGAGTGCGAACAGGTCCTGCTGGTGGTGGCGGGCCAGGCGCTGCCGCTGCGCGGGTAGGCCCTGTTGCCGGACTCCCGTCCGCCCCGTGGCGCCGCGACCCGGGGGAAGCCGCCCGTCAGGTCGGACGGGCCGTGTCGCGGCGGGCGACGACGCGGTAGGTGTTCGAGAGGCCCGGGGTGCGCCGGAGCAGCGGGGCGAGGGTGAGGTCCACGAGCGCGGCCAGGTCGACCAGGGGTCTGGCCGTGGTGGCGAGGACCGCGCGCAGGCCGCGCCGGAGGGCGGTCGGCGGCGTCTGCCGCCAGGGGGCGTCGGGGGCGGGCAGGAGACGGGCGAGGACCAGGGCGAGGGCCGCGGACAGGTCGTTCGGGGTGTGCGGGGTGCGGCGGTCGGTGACGAGGACGGTGCAGCCCGCGGCCTCCAGTTCGGCGCGGACGTTGCGCAGGGGCGGCAGGTGCAGGTGGCGCGGCTGCCCGTGCGGCAGCCACCACTTGCCGAGGAGAAGCGCGAACGCGCTGCCGGGGTCGGGCAGTTCGATCAGGAGGTGGCCGCCGGGGCGCAGCACGCCGAGCGCGCCGCGCAGTTCCGCGCGGGGGTCCGGGGCGTGGGTCAGGTGGTGGAACATGCTCACCACGTCGTAGCGCCCGCGCAGGCGTTCCACCACCTGCGGGTCGGACAGGTGTCCGACGTGGGCCTCCTCGATCCGCCCGGCGGCGCGCGCGGCCTGCACGCGGGGCGTCGGGTCGAGCCCGTCGAAGGAGGTGTACGGGAACACCTCCCGGGCCGCGGCGGGGAAGTGGGCGTGGCCCGTGCCGACGTCCAGCCAGCTCTCCGGTTCGCCCACGGCGCGCATCAGGTGGGCGTCCCCGCGGTGCCTGCGGTGGCTGCGGCGCGTGGCGAGCACCGGATCGGGCAGGCCGTCCGGGTCGCTCTCGTCGAAGTCGCGGTGGTAGAAGGCCAGTCCCGCCGGAGTCAGCCGGGGGTTCTGGAAGGCGTGCCCGCAGTCGCGGCACTGGTCGAGCGCGAACCGGCCCGGCTTGCGCTGGAGCAGGTCCGGCGCGCACAGCCGGGTGCGCAGCCGGGCGGAGCCGCACCACGGGCAGTCCTCGCGGCGCGGCTCGTGGAAGTGGCCGGTGCCCCGGGCCAGTTCGGCGGCGTAGCCGATGCGGCGCGGGTCGTAGACCCGGGGGGCGTACGGCAGGGGCGGCATGGGCGGCTCCCGGTGAGCGGGGGTGCGTACGGCGGGGAGCGGCCGGGCGGTGGCCGGCCGGGCCGCCCCGCCACCGTCGACAATTCCCTGCAAAGGGAACGTATGGGATGGCGATCTCGGACGGGAAGACGCCGTACGGGTGTGGCGGCGACATGAGGACGCGGCTCCGCCGTGGTCGACCGGGGCCGGTACTGTTCGGCGAATGAGCTCGCTGAATCTCGACGACTTCACCGATCTGATCGAGCGCCCCGACGGCGGAGTGCGCCGTGATGCCGAGGCGCGCCGGGAGCGTCAGATCGTGCCGCCCGGTGCGCTGGGCCGCCTCGACGACCTGGGTGAGTGGCTGGCCGCGGCGCAGGGCGCCGTACCGGTGCGGCCGGTCGAACGACCGCGGGTCGTCCTCTTCGCCGGTGACCACGGGGTCGCCGAACTCGGCGTGTCGGTGCGGCCCGCGGGCAGCGCCGAGCAGCTGGTGCGGGCGGTGCTGGAGGGCGGCCGGCCCGTCTCCGTGCTGGCCCGGCGCGGCGGTGTGCCGGTGCGGGTGGTGGACATGGCCCTGGACTGCGCGCCCGAGACCCTGCCCGCGGAGGTCGTACGGCACCGGGTGCGGCGCGGCAGCGGGCGCATCGACATCGAGGACGCGCTGACTCCCGAGGAGGCCGAGGCCGCGTTCCGGGCCGGGGTCGCCGTGGCCGACGAGGAGGCCGACTCCGGTACGGACCTCGTGGTGCTCGGCGACGTCAGCGTGGGCGGGACGACTCCGGCGGCCGTGCTGATCGCGGCGCTGTGCGGGACGGACGCGTCGGTGGTGACCGGCCGCGGCGGCGAGGCGATCGACGACCTGGCGTGGATGCGCAAGTGCGCCGCGATCCGCGACGCGCTGCGCCGGGCGCGGCCGGTGCTCGGGGACCAGCTGGCGCTGCTGGCGACGGTGGGCGGGGCCGACCTGGCCGCGATGACCGGCTTCCTGCTCCAGTGCGCGGTGCGCAAGCTGCCGGTGATCCTGGACGGCGTGGTCTCGGCCGCGTGCGCGCTGGTGGGCCAGCGGGTGGCGTTCCGGGCACCGGACTGGTGGCTGGCGGGGCAGAGCAGCGGCGAGCCGGGGCAGGCCAAGGCGCTGGACCGGATGGCGCTGGAGCCGCTGCTGGACCACGGGGTGCGCGTCGGCGAGGGCGCGGGCGCGCTGCTGGCGCTCCCCCTGGTGCAGGCCGCGGCGGCCCTGGCGGCGGAGCTGCCCGAGAACCCGGGGGAAGAAGCGGAAGAGACCGGGGTCCCGGTGGAGGAGAAGGCGGACTCCGGCACGGAGTGACGGCCCGGCACATCGTTGGGGCGGTACGGCGCGACGCGCGTCCGTACCGCCCTTTGCCGCACAGGCGCCCATATGATCAGCTTTCATGGGAGATGCCCGAGTCGCACCTGTTCGCCCCGGTGAAGCGGTCTCGCGGCGGGCCGCCGCGTGGGCCGTCTGGTATCTGCGGGCCGTCGCGTTCGTCAACTTCCTCAGCGCGGTGTGGGTCTCCCTGGGCCAGGACGTGCGCCGGCACAACCAGGCGGACCTCTTCACCCCCTACCTGCTCACGGCCGGCTTCGCCCCCGGCGTGTTCGCCGCCTTCCTGGCCGTCACCATGCGGCGGCGCAAACGGGCCGCCTGGATCCTCAACCTCGGCCTGAGCGGCCCCTTCCTGGTGCTGTTCGCCTTCGCGCTGACCCTGCCGGAGATCCGCCGCTCCCCGCAGAACTGGGTCTCCCTGGTCCTCACCGCCGCCTTCGTGGCCGCCCTGCTGCTCGGGCGGCGCGAGTTCTACGCCAAGGGCGACCGCGCCAACCCCCGGCTGGCCGCCGTCGTCGCGGCGGCCGGGCTGCCCCTCGCCTCCGTGCTCGCCACGCTGCTGGTGACGCTCACCGATCAGGCACCGGACGCGTCCCGCTCGACGTACCTGGAACGCTGGCACTACGGCACGCTGCGGCTGGTCTCGGTCGCCGCCCCGGAGGCCCGTTTCCCGGGCATCGCCACCCCGAACTGGGCGAACGTCGCCATCAACGTCATGTCCACGGCGCTCTTCCTCGCCGTGCTCTACGCCGCCTTCCGTTCCCGCCGGGCGGTGGACCCGTTCACCGAGGACGACGAGAAGCGGCTGCGCGCGCTGCTGGACCGGCACGGCGAACGGGACTCGCTCGGTTACTTCGCGCTGCGCCGCGAGAAGAGCGTCATCTGGTCGCCGACCGGGAAGGCGGCCGTCGCCTACCGGGTGGTGGGCGGGGTGTCGCTGGCCTCGGGGGATCCGCTGGGCGACCCGGAGGCCTGGCCCGGCGCCATCGGGCCGTGGCTGGCCGAGGCGCGGGCGCACGGCTGGATCCCGGCCGTGATGGGCGCGAGCGAGGAGGCGGGCACGGTGTACGCGCGCCATGGCCTCGACGCCCTGGAACTGGGTGACGAGGCGGTGGTGGAGGTCGCCGAGTTCACCCTGGAGGGCCGGGCCATGCGCACCGTGCGGCAGGCCTACAACCGCGTACGGCGGGCCGGGTACACGGTGCGCGTCCGGCGGCACGAGGACATCCCCCCGGGCGAGATGGCGTCCTTGCTGCGGCGGGCGGACGACTGGCGGGACGGGGCCACCGAGCGCGGGTTCAGCATGGCGCTGGGGCGGCTCGGCGACCCGGCGGACGGGCGGTGCGTGATGCTGGAGTGCCACGACGGGCACGGCGAGCCGCGGGCCCTGCTCTCCTTCGTGCCCTGGGGTCCCCACGGGCTGTCCCTGGACCTGATGCGCCGCGACCGGGACGCCGACAACGGGCTGATGGAGTTCATGGTCATCGATCTGCTCCGCCGCGCCCGGGAGGTCGAGGTCACCCAGGTCTCCCTCAACTTCGCGATGTTCCGGTCGGTCTTCGAACGCGGCTCGCGCCTCGGCGCCGGGCCGGTGCTGCGGCTGTGGCGCTCGCTGCTCGGCTTCTTCTCCCGGTGGTGGCAGATCGAGTCGCTCTACCGCGCCAACGCCAAGTACCGGCCGATCTGGGAGCCGCGGTTCCTGCTCTTCGAGAAGAGCGCGGACCTGCTGCGCATCGGTCTCGCGGCGGCCCGCGCGGAGGGCTTCCTGCCGGCGGCCCCCGCCGCGCCGGGCCTCCCGGGCCCCAGGTCCTGAGGACCTGATGAGGAGGATCGCGCGCTGGGCCCGCGCCGAGTGGGGGTCCGTGTACGACACCGTGCGCGGGCCGCTGCTGCGGCGACGGCTGCGGGCGGTCCCGATGACCCTCGCCGCCGTCTGCCTGACCGCGCTGCTGTGGTGCGCGCAGAACGGGCCGTGGGGCCACGGCCTCGTCCGGCAGGCCGGGACGGTACGGGCCGAGGACCCGCTGTGGCAGGCCGTACTGCGCACCCCGCTGTCCCTGTTCGTGCCGGCGCCCGACCTTCCGGTGTGGGGTGCGCTGGCACAGGTCCTGTGCGTGTTCGGCACCGCCGAGATCTGCCTGGGCCGCCGGCGCACCCTGGCCGTCGCCTACGTCGCCACGCTCGCCGGCACCCTGTACGCGCGCGTGGGCATCGCCCTCGGCCCGCACCGCCCGCTGGGCCTGCCCGGCACCGACGCCCAGGTGGTGGACACCGGCCCGTCGGCAGCCGTCGTGGGCCTCGCGGTGTATCTGGGCCTGCGCCACGGGGCGTACGCCACGGCCCTCGCGGTGACCGCGGCGATGACCGCCGAGGTGCTGCTGAAGGAGAACCTGGCGGGCAGGGAGCACCTGGCGGCGATCGCGGGCGTGGCCGCGGGGTGCGCGGTGGCAGCCCTGCGGCGCCGGCGGCCGGGGTTGCGGTGGCGGCGGATGGGGCTGCCGCGTCGCCGGCGGTACGGGCGGCCCTTCGCGGGCCGGGGGCGGCTCCTCGGCGGGTGGTCCGCGCGCGTCCTCGGGTCCGGTCGGTCCCGGCCCGGTCACTTGCGGCCGGGCCCCCTGCCCGACTCCGGGCCCGGGCCGCTGCCGGGACCCGCGCCCGACTCCCTGCCCGGCCCGGCGCCCGGCCCCGGCCCGGCCTCCGGTAGCTCCGGCGGCCGGCTGTCCGGTTTGCCGGCGATCCAGTCCTGGAACGCGCGGCGCGGCACGGCCCAGCGGCGGTCGTGACGGCGGGCGCGCAGGTCGGCGCGGGCCCGTGCGCGCGGGCGGCCGCGGTAGAAGCGCCGGTCCCAGTACGAGCCGGGGCGGGCCAGCCGCACGGCGGCGACCAGGGCGAGGAAGGGCACGATCGCGCCGAGGACGGCCAGCCGCAGCTTGCCCTTGCTGAGGGCGACCAGGGAGAAGAGGAAGTTGACGGCCACGCCCACGATGACCGAGCCGCGGTCCTGGAGTTCGCCCGGGGTCACGTCGTTGACACCGAACGGGGAGAAGCCGGCGAGGACCAGACCCACCAGGGCCGCGGTGAGGACCACCACCTCGACGCTCTTGCGGCCCGCCTCGGACCAGTAGACGTCGTCCAGGTGCAGGATGAGCGCGAACTCGTCCAGGACCAGGCCCGCGCCCACGCCGAAGACCACCGCGAAGAGCGACGTGCCCACGGCGTGCCGGCTGCTGGTGGCGACCGCCCCGAAACCGCCGACGACGGTGAGGACCACGCCGGGGACGACGTGGTGGATGTGCAGTCCGCCGGCTCTGACGTTCCCGAACGGTCCCTTCCCGGCGCGGATGAGGCGGGTGATGACCCGGGTGACCAGGAAGGTGAGGACGAAGGCGCCCAGGGCGAGGAGCAGGGGCAGTTTGCCGGGTTCGACGATGTTGCGGTACAGCCAGTGCCCCATGTATGCAGTCTGCCCCGTCCGCCGGGGCGCCGCCCGTCCGTCGGCGGGCGCGCGGCTCTCCCGTAGTCTGCCCGCGTGTCCGCCCCCTCCTCCTCTCCCTCGTCCCCCCCGCCCTCGCCGGCGTCCGCGCTGCACGGGCTCCGGTTCGCCTTCGGCACGCTGACCGTGCTGCCGGTGCGGGTGAGCCGCTGGGACCGCGGGGCGGCGCGCTCGGGGATGCTGTGCGCCCCGCTCGCCGGGCTCGTGACCGGCGCCGCGGCGGCGGGCGCGGGCCTGCTGCTGCTGTTCCTCGGTGCCGCTCCGCTGCTCGCCGCCGTCGCCACCGCCGCCGTGCCCGCCGCGCTGACGCGCGGGCTGCACCTGGACGGGCTCGCGGACACCGCCGACGGGCTCGGCAGCGGCAAGCCCGCCGAGGACGCGCTGCGCATCATGAAGCAGTCGGACATCGGCCCCTTCGGGGTCATCACCCTGCTGTTCGTGCTGCTGGCCCAGGTGGCCGCCCTGACGCAGGCCTACGCCGGCTCGTGGGCCCGGGGCGCCCTCGCGGCCGTCGTCTCGGCGACCGCGGCCCGGCTGGCGCTGACCCTGGCCGCGCGCAGGGGTGTTCCCGCCGCCCGGCCGGAAGGGCTGGGTGCGGCCGTCGCCGGGGTCGTGCCGGTGCCCGGGGCGCTCGGCGCGGCGCTCGCCGTCACCCTGGCGGCGGGCGCGGCCGGCGCGGGACTCGGGACGGGTACGGCCCTGCTCTCGGCGGGCGCCGTGCTCGCCTCCCTCGCCGCCGCCGAACTCCTGCTGCGCCACTGCACGCGCCGCTTCGGCGGGGTGACCGGGGACGTCTTCGGCGGCCTCGCCGAGACGGCGGCGACCTGCGCCCTGGTCGTTCTGTCACTGGGCTGAAACGTATTCCCGCCGGACCCTTCGGCCACCCGCTCGCCCTCGGTAGGCTGAGCGGCCGAACAGACAGTGAGCGGGATCGGGGGACGTCTGTGCCGAAGCTGCGCCGTGCCATGGCCTGGTTGATCGACTTCGCGCTGGTGGTCGCCGCGGCCTCCGCGCTCGCCGTACTCACCTTCCACCGGATCGCCGTCCTCGTCACCGACGTACCGGAACTGGCCACCCGCGGCGGCCTCGACCTGCTCGGCTCGCGCGGTGACGTCATCGGCAGCTCCGAGCACCTCGGGCTGTCGCTGTGGAACAGGGCCGTGCTGTACGTGGAGCAGGCGTTCGCACTGCTGGTGCTCGCCGCGTTCCTGTACCAGTGGGCCTGCCTCGCCCTGACCGGGCGGACGGTCGGAAAGGCGCTGCTCGGCCTGAAGGTCGCGCCGCTCTCCCCGCTGTCCCGGCGGGCCCGCTCGGCCGCGCTGCGGGCCGCCGTCACCACCGCGGCCGACGTAGCCGTCTACGCCGTGGCCTGTGTCCTGCTGGTCGAGGGCCACTTCCTGCTGTCGGTGCTCGTGTGGGCGGTGGCCGTGCTGCTCTTCCTCGTGAACGCCCTGCCGGTGCTCCTCCCCGGCCGGCGGTCACTGGCCGACCGGGTGGCGCGGACGACGGTCACCGGGCTGTGGACGGCCGCCACCGGCGGACCGGCCGGCACCGCGGGTCCGGGCTGGTCCGCACCGCCCGGCGGGCCGGGCTTCCCCGCACCGCCCGGCGGGCCCGGGTTCAACACGCCCGGCGGGCCCGGGTTCAACACGCCCGGCGCCACGCCCCCAACTCGTACTTCTTGAGCAGCGAACTCAGCTTCAGGCTGCGGGACTCGGCGCAGAAACGGCTGGTGGGCAGTTCGTACTCGACGTGGAAGACCGCCTTGCCGGCCGCCACGAACGGCTTGAGGTCGGCGCATTCGCCGTACTGGGCGCACTGTTCGTTGACCGCGAAGTCGAAGTCCCCCACCAGCTGCGGGATCTGGTCCAGGTCGTTCTTCAGGCCGACCGACATGCCGCGCTCGTGCGCGAGGGAGGCGAGGAGGCGGTTGTAGCGCAGTTGGTCGGCGGCCGTCAGCGGGAAGCCGGTCCGGTTGTTGTAGCCGTCCATGTTGTCCGGCTCGACCGCGTCGAACCCCTTGTCACGGCACATGTCGAGGCGCGCCGCCATCAGGGGCTCCAGCACGTCGGTGCGGCGGATGTCCAGCCAGCGCTCGCCCTTCCAGCCGTTGCCCGTGCCGAGCACCGCCTTGGGGAACCGGCCCGCGTCGGGGCGGAAGTCCTCCCAGGCGCCGGTGGAGACGTAGCAGATGACCTTGCGGCCCGCGCGGTGCAGTCCGGCGACGGTCTCCTTCGTGTGGTCGAAGCCGTCGATGTCGTAGACCGCCGCGTCGACGGAGGTGTCGAGGCGGCCGCTGAGCTGCCACTGCCACGTGGTGCCCGGGCCGGGCCGCCAGCGGGTCGCCGGGGCCGCGGTGGCGGCGCCCGGGGAGGCCGTACTTGGGCCGGTGGAGCCGTCCTTCGCCGAACCGGCGTCACCGTCCGCCCGGCCCGCGCAGCCGGCGAGCAGCAGCAGGAGCAGGGCGGCGAGGAGGGCCGGGCGCCGCGCCGGACGGGCCGCGGTACGCGCCGCCGGGCGTGTCCCTGGGCGGGGCGCCGGGCGTGCTCCCGCACCGGCCGCGGGGTGAACCGGAGTACGTGTGGGGTGGTCTGTGGGGGTGTGCACCCGACGATCATCGCCGATGCGCCGATCCCGCCCGCCGCCAGGGCAGTTGCCGTGCCGCCCGGACCCCGGAACGCGCGTGCGCGGGGCGGCCGGTGACGGCCGCGCCGCCCCCGGGTGGAGCCCGCGCGACGGATCGGCGCACCGACGCGCGTAGGCTCGTGCCGGGTGTTTGCCTGCCCGGGTGAAGACCGCACCGCAGGAGGAGTCGGGTCCGTGAGGGCCTAAGGTCGGTCGTGGGGCCCGGTCGACCCACCCGCATTCGGCCAACCACCTTTCACAGGGAAGCGAGAAATCACCACCGTGACTGCTCTCACTCTCAGCACCGCCGCGGCGCCCGGCCTGCGCGCCGACGCGATCGTCGTCGGTGTCGCCAAGGACGCCAAGGGCCCGGTCGTCGCACCGGGCGCCGAGGCCGTCGACGCTGCCTACGACGGCAAGCTCGCCGACGTCCTGGAGACCCTCGGTGCCTCGGGCGCCGAGGGCGAGGTGACGAAGCTGCCCGCGCCGTCCGGTTTCAAGGCCTCGCTCGTGCTGGCGGTGGGCCTGGGCGCGGCGCCCGAGAAGGACTCCGGGTACGACGCCGAGGCGCTGCGCCGGGCCGCCGGTGTGGCCGCCCGCGCCCTCGTCGGCGCGAAGAAGGCCGCGTTCGCGCTGCCGCTCGCGGACGCCGCCGACGCCGGTGCCGTCGGTGAGGGCGCGCTGCTGGGCGCGTACTCCTTCGACGCGTACAAGGAGAACGGCAAGGACGTCAAGGGCCGGGGCGGCAAGGCGCCGCTGGCCGACGTCGTGCTGCTCGGCGGCAAGCCCCGCGACAAGGCGTACAAGGCGGCCCTGGAGCGCGCCACCGCCGTGGCCGAGGAGCTGAACCGCGCCCGCGACCTCATCAACACCCCGCCCAACGACCTCAACCCGGCCGCCTTCGCCGCCCTGGCGCAGGACGCGGCCAAGGCGAACGGCCTGAAGATCCAGGTGCTGGACGAGAAGGCGCTCGCCAAGGGCGGCTACGGCGGCATCCTCGGCGTCGGCGCCGGCTCGGCGGCGGCACCGCGCCTGGTCAAGCTGTCGTACACCAGCCCGAAGGCCAAGAAGCACCTGGCGCTCGTCGGCAAGGGCATCACCTACGACTCGGGCGGCATCTCGCTCAAGCCGGCCGGTCACAACG
Source organism: Streptomyces sp. NPDC021356 (assembly GCF_040641015.1). Classification (NCBI taxonomy): domain Bacteria; kingdom Bacillati; phylum Actinomycetota; class Actinomycetes; order Kitasatosporales; family Streptomycetaceae; genus Streptomyces; species Streptomyces sp. NPDC021356. Next base: position 421,327 of record NZ_JBFACU010000002.1, read on the forward strand.
AGACGATGAAGTGCGACATGAGCGGCGCCGCCGCGGTGTTCGCCGCCGTCGTCGCCGCCGCCCGCCTCGGCCTGGAGGTCAACGTCACGGGCTGGCTGGCGCTGGCCGAGAACATGCCTTCCGGTTCCGCCACCCGCCCCGGTGACGTACTGCGCATGTTCAGCGGCAAGACGGTGGAGGTGCTCAACACCGACGCCGAGGGCCGGCTGGTGCTCGCGGACGCGCTGTGGGCGGCCTCGCAGGAGAAGCCGGACGCGATCGTGGACGTCGCGACCCTGACCGGCGCGATGGTGCTGGCGCTGGGCAACCGCACCTTCGGGATCATGGCGAACGACGACGCGTTCCGTTCCGCGATCCACGAGGCCGCCGAGGAGGTCGGCGAGGAGGCCTGGCCGATGCCGCTGCCCGAGCACCTGCGCAAGGGCATGGACTCCCCCACCGCCGACATCGCCAACATGGGTGAGCGGATGGGCGGCGGCCTGGTCGCCGGTCTGTTCCTGCGCGAGTTCATCGGCGACGGCATCACCTGGGCGCACCTGGACATCGCCGGCCCGGCCTTCAACGAGCAGGGCCCGTTCGGTTACACGCCCAAGGGCGGCACGGGCAGCGCGGTCCGCACCCTGGTCCGCCTCGCCGAGCTGACGGCGGCGGGCGACCTGGGCTGAGCCCCGCCCCTCCCCGAGAACGGCCCCGGGCGACCGCCGCCCCCGGGGCCGTCCTCGTTCCCGGCGTGCCCGGCGTGCCCGGCGTTCCGGTTCTTTCCAGCGTTCCCGGCGTTCCCGGTGTGCCCGGCGCTCCCGCTCTTCCCGGCATTCCGGTTCTTTCCAGTGTTCCCGGCGTTCCCGGTGTTCCCGGCGTTCCCGGCGTTCCCGGCGCCCACGACGGCTTTCGTCGCGGGGGCGCCCGGTGGCTGTGCCGTCGGGCGGCCCCCGTGCGTCCGGTCGGGTCGGGCAGGTGCGGTCGGCGGGTGGGATGTCTCACACCCCGGCCCCGCGTCTCGTTCGCCCCCGACAAGTGCGAAGATGGGCCACGGCAGGACAGGGCCCCCACCCAAAGGGCCGAAGAACGAGCGGCCGGACACAAGCCGCCCGCCGGTCACCGACGACCGGCACGGCGCACATGCATGGAGGACGTGACGTGGCGAACGACGCCAGCACCGTTTTCGACCTAGTGATCCTCGGCGGTGGCAGCGGCGGTTACGCCGCGGCGCTGCGCGGGGCGCAGCTGGGCCTGGACGTCGCCCTGATCGAGAAGGACAAGGTCGGCGGTACCTGCCTGCACCGGGGTTGCATCCCCACCAAGGCCCTGCTGCACGCGGGCGAGATCGCCGACCAGGCCCGCGAGAGCGAGCAGTTCGGTGTCAAGGCCTCCTTCGAGGGCATCGACGTCCCCGCCGTCCACAAGTACAAGGACGAGGTCATCTCGGGCCTGTACAAGGGCCTGCAGGGCCTGATCGCCTCCCGCAAGGTGACCTACATCGAGGGCGAGGGCCGGCTGTCCTCCCCGACCTCCGTCGACGTCAACGGTCAGCGGATCCAGGGCCGCCACGTCCTCCTGGCGACCGGATCCGTGCCGAAGTCCCTGCCCGGCCTGACCATCGACGGCAACCGCGTCATCTCCTCCGACCACGCCCTCGTCCTGGACCGCGTGCCCAAGTCCGCGATCATCCTGGGCGGCGGCGTGATCGGCGTCGAGTTCGCCTCCGCGTGGAAGTCCTTCGGCTCCGACGTCACCATCGTCGAGGGCCTCAAGCACCTCGTCCCGGTCGAGGACGAGAACAGCTCCAAGCTGCTGGAGCGCGCCTTCCGCAAGCGCGGCATCAAGTTCAACCTCGGCACCTTCTTCGAGAAGGCCGAGTACACCCAGGACGGCGTCAAGGTCACCCTCGCCGACGGCAAGGAGTTCGAGGCCGAGGTCCTGCTCGTCGCCATCGGCCGCGGCCCGGTCTCGCAGGGTCTGGGCTACGAGGAGGCCGGGATCGCGATGGACCGCGGTTACGTCCTCGTCGACGAGTACATGCGCACCAACGTTCCGACCGTCTCGGCCGTCGGCGACCTGGTCCCCACCCTCCAGCTCGCGCACGTCGGCTTCGCGGAGGGCATCCTGGTGGCGGAGCGCCTGGCCGGTCTGAAGACCGTTCCGATCGACTACGACGGTGTTCCCCGGGTGACGTACTGCCACCCGGAGGTCGCCTCCGTCGGTGTCTCCGAGGCCAAGGCCAAGGAGATCTACGGCGCGGACAAGGTCGTCGCCCTGAAGTACAACCTGGCGGGCAACGGAAAGAGCAAGATCCTCAAGACCGCGGGCGAGATCAAGCTCGTCCAGGTCAAGGACGGTGCCGTGGTCGGCGTCCACATGGTCGGCGACCGCATGGGCGAGCAGGTCGGCGAAGCGCAGCTGATCTACAACTGGGAGGCGCTGCCGGCCGAGGTCGCGCAGCTCATCCACGCCCACCCGACGCAGAACGAGGCGCTCGGCGAGGCCCACCTGGCCCTGGCCGGCAAGCCCCTCCACTCCCACGACTGAGCCTTCGGTCAACGGGCGCGACGACACAGACTTCCGTACTTCGTAAGGAGCAACCGAAACCATGGCGGTTTCCGTAACCCTGCCGGCGCTCGGCGAGAGCGTCACCGAGGGCACTGTCACCCGCTGGCTGAAGGCCGAGGGCGAGCGCGTCGAGGCCGACGAGCCGCTGCTCGAGGTCTCGACCGACAAGGTCGACACCGAGATCCCCTCGCCGTCCGCCGGTGTGCTGGCCTCCATCAAGGTCGCCGAGGACGAGACGGTGGAGGTCGGCGCCGAGCTGGCCGTCATCGACGACGGCTCCGGCGCCCCCGCCGCGGCGCCCGCCGCCGAGGCCGCCCCCGCCCCGGCCGCCGAGCCCGAGTCCGTGCCGGCTCCGGCCGCCGAGGCTCCCGCCGCTGAAGCCCCCGCCCCCGCCGCCGAGGCCCCGGCCGCTCCGGCCGGCGCCGCCGAGGGCACCGACGTGGTCCTGCCCGCGCTGGGCGAGTCCGTCACCGAGGGCACCGTCACCCGCTGGCTGAAGTCGGTCGGCGACTCCGTCGAGGCCGACGAGCCGCTGCTCGAGGTCTCCACGGACAAGGTCGACACCGAGATCCCGGCGCCCACCTCCGGTGTGCTGCTGGAGATCGTGGTCGGCGAGGACGAGACCGCCGAGGTCGGCGCCAAGCTCGCGGTCATCGGCGCCCCCGGTGCCGCTCCCGCGGCTGCCCCGGCCCCGGCCGCACCGGCCCCGGCGCCCGCCGCCGAGACCCCGGCCCCGGCCCCCGCCGCCCCGGCGGCTCCGGCTCCCGCCGCTCCGGCCCCGGCCCCGGCCCCGCAGGCCCCGGCCCCGGCCCCGCAGGCCCCGGCCGCTCCGGCCCCGGCTCCGCAGGCCCCGGCCGCCCCGGCGCCCGCTCCGGCCCCGGCCGCCGCCCCCGCGGCTCCGGCTCCCGCCGCGCAGGCGACCGACGAGGGCGCCTACGTGACCCCGCTGGTGCGCAAGCTCGCCGCCGAGAACGGCGTCGACCTGGGCGCGGTCAAGGGCACCGGCGTCGGCGGCCGCATCCGCAAGCAGGACGTGCTCGCCGCCGCCGAGGCCGCGAAGGCCCCGGCCCCGGCCCCCGCCGCTGCCGCGCCCGCCGCGAAGAAGGCCCCCGCCCTGGAGGCCTCCCCGCTGCGCGGCCAGACCGTGAAGATGCCGCGGATCCGCAAGGTCATCGGCGACAACATGGTCAAGGCCCTGCACGAGCAGGCGCAGCTGTCCTCGGTGGTCGAGGTCGACGTGACCCGGCTGATGAAGCTGCGCGCCAAGGCGAAGGACTCCTTCGCGGCGCGCGAGGGCGTCAAGCTCTCCCCGATGCCGTTCTTCGTCAAGGCCGCCGCGCAGGCGCTGAAGGCCCACCCGGCCATCAACGCGAAGATCAACGAGGCCGAGGGGACCATCACCTACTTCGACACCGAGAACGTCGGTATCGCGGTGGACTCCGAGAAGGGCCTGATGACCCCGGTCATCAAGCACGCCGGTGACCTGAACATCGCCGGTATCGCCAAGGCCACCGCCGAGCTGGCGGGCAAGGTGCGGGCGAGCAAGATCACGCCGGACGAGCTGTCCGGTGCGACCTTCACCATCTCCAACACCGGTTCGCGTGGCGCGCTGTTCGACACGATCATCGTGCCGCCGGGCCAGGTCGCGATCCTCGGCATCGGTGCCACGGTCAAGCGTCCGGCCGTCATCGAGACCGAGGAGGGCACGGTCATCGGCGTCCGCGACATGACCTACCTGACCCTCTCCTACGACCACCGCCTGGTGGACGGCGCCGACGCGGCCCGTTACCTGACGGCGGTCAAGGCGATCCTGGAGGCGGGCGAGTTCGAGGTCGAGCTGGGTCTGTGACCCGGGTCGAGGGTCCCGACGGCGTCGGGACCGGCCTCTGACCTCGTCCCCACGCGGGAAGAGCGGGTGCGGCGCCCCCGTCCGGAGCACTCCGGGCGGGGGCGCCGCCGTTTGCCGCTTTTTGGCCATCACGGCGTGTAAGCCTCGTCTCACCTGCGTGAAAGCGCCCGTATGCGCCCTTCCGCCCCGCGCGGACCGCCGTATTGTCTAAGCGTCAACGCCCCCGGGGGCCGCCGCCCGGTCCCGCTTTAAGGAGCCTCCATGACCGCGCCCGTCGTCCACTCGCTGCGCGAGCAGATCCGCGAGCACATCGTGGAGGGGATCGTCAGCGGGCGCTGGAAGCCGGGCGAGCGGATCGTGGAGCGGCGGATCGCGACCGAGCTGGAGGTCAGCCAGACCCCGGTGCGCGAGGCGCTGCGCGAGCTGGAGTCGCTGCGGCTGATCGAGTCCGCCCCCAACAAGGGCGTACGCGTACGCAACCTGACCGCCGCCGACCTGGAGGAGAGCTACCCCGTCCGGGCCGGACTGGAGGCCATCGCGGCGGAGCTGGCGGCCGACCGGCTGGCCGAGGACTGCTCGGCCCTGGAGCCGCACGTCAGCGCGCTCTACGACGCCGACCTGCGGGCCGACGGCACCGCGCAGGTGCGGCACACGGTGGGCTTCCACCGGGAGCTGGTGCGCGCCGCCGGCAACTCGGTGCTGCTGCACACCTGGGAGGGCCTGGGCATCGAGGTGTTCACGGCGCTGTCCATCCGCTGGCTGGGCACGGTCCAGCAGTCGTACGCGGAGGAGCACGAGGAGCTGGTGCAGGCGTTCCGCAGGCGTGATCCGCGGATCGCGGAGCTGGTGAAGGCGCACGTCCTGGGCTGCGCGCCGCGCCCCTGAGCCCCCGCGCCCCCGCGCCCCCAACCGGGGAGCAGCCTCCGGGCGTCGCGGTTCCCCGCCGCGGGCAGTCTCTCCGAGCCACCGCCGGCCACCGTGCGGCAGTCGAGCACCCCCCAGCTCACCTGCGGAAACAGTTCGAAAATGCGGCACCGCGTGCCTGTTCGAAAGGCACCCCGTGCCGACTTTCTCGGAATCGAGAGGTTTTGCCCCTCAACCCTTTGATCGATCATCGATCAGGGAGTTACAGTCGGCGACGGGCTCCCACCAGAGCCCCTTGAGCCCTGTCCTGCCAAAGACCTAGGGCACCCCCGAACCCTTGCAGATGAGGGAACCCCCTTCGACTGAGGAAGGCGGCGACATGACCGACCCCAACGCCATCCAGCCGAGCGAGCTCGACCAGCTCCCGGACCGCGACCCCGAGGAGACCGCCGAATGGCGGGCCTCCCTGGACGCCGTTGCCAAGGCGGCCGGGCCGCACCGTGCCGCGTACCTGATGCGCCGCACGCTGGAGCGCGCCGAGGGCACTGGTGTCGCCCTGCCGAAGCTCCTGGAGACCGACTACGTCAACTCCATCCCGACCGCGGCCGAGCCGGCCGTCCCCGGTGACGAGGCCATGGAGGCCCGCATCACCGCGTGGAACCGGTGGAACGCGGCCGCGATGGTCACCCGCGGCTCCAAGTACGGCGTCGGTGGCCACATCGCCACCTTCGCCTCGGCGGCATGGCTGTACGAGACCGGTTTCAACCACTTCTTCCACGGCAAGGAGGGCGACGGTTCCGGCGACCAGCTGTACATCCAGGGCCACGCCTCTCCCGGCATCTACGCCCGCGCGTTCCTGGACGGCCGCCTGAGCGAGGCCCACCTGGACAAGTTCCGCCAGGAGGCCGGGGGCGGCGGGCTGCCGTCCTACCCGCACCCGCGCCGCCTGCCCTGGCTGTGGGAGTTCCCCACGGTGTCGATGGGCCTCGGCCCGCTGTCGGCGATCTACCAGGCGCGCTTCAACCGCTACCTCACCAACCGCGGCATCAAGGACGTCTCCGCCTCGCACGTGTGGGCGTTCCTCGGCGACGGCGAGATGGACGAGCCCGAGTCGACGGCGGCCCTCGCGCTGGCCGCGCGTGAGCAGCTGGACAACCTCACCTTCGTCATCAACTGCAACCTGCAGCGCCTGGACGGCCCGGTCCGCGCCAACTTCAAGATCGTGCAGGAGCTGGAGGCCCAGTTCCGCGGCGCCGGCTGGAACGTGGTCAAGTCGCTGTGGGGCACCGCCTGGGACGAGCTGTTCCAGCTCGACACCACGGGCGCGCTGCTGCGCCGCCTGCGCCAGGTGCCGGACGCGCAGATCCAGACGTACCAGACGCGCGACGCGGCCTACATCCGCCAGGACTTCTTCGGCGCCGACCCGGCGCTCGCCGAGATGGCGAAGCTGCTGAGCGACGACAAGATCATCGAGTGCTTCCACTACTCGCGCGGCGGCCACGAGGCCCGCAAGGTCTACGCCGCCTACAAGGCCGCCCTGGAGCACAAGGGCGCCCCGACGGTGATCCTGGCCCAGACGGTCAAGGGCCACACCCTGGGCAGCGGCTTCGCGTCGAAGAACGCCAACCACCAGATGAAGAAGCTGACGGTGGACGAGTTCAAGCAGATGCGTGACCTGCTGGAACTGCCGATCAAGGACAGCGACTTCGTCGACGGCCAGGTCCCCTACGGCCACCCCGGCGCCGACTCCCCCGAGGTGCGCTACCTCCAGGAGCGCCGCGCGGCCCTCGGCGGCCCGGCCCCGGCCCGCCGCGTGCACCCGCTCGCGCCGCTGCCGGCCCCGGCCGACAAGGCCTTCGCCGCCTTCGACAAGGGCTCCGGCTCGCAGAGCGTGGCCACCACGATGGCGTTCGTCCGCCTGGTCAAGGACCTGGTCCGGGACAAGGAGACCGGCAGGCGCTGGGTGCCGATCGTCCCCGACGAGGCGCGCACCTTCGGCATGGAGAGCCTCTTCCCGTCCCTCGGGATCTACTCCCCCAAGGGCCAGACGTACGAGCCGGTCGACCGCGACCAGCTGATGTACTACAAGGAGGCCAAGAACGGCCAGATCCTCAACGAGGGGATCACCGAGGCCGGTTCCATGGCCGACTTCATCGCCGCCTCGTCGTCGTACGCGACGCACGGCGAGCCGATGATCCCGTTCTACATCTTCTACTCGATGTTCGGCTGGCAGCGCACCGCCGACCAGATGTGGCAGCTCGGCGACCAGCTCGGCCGGGGCTTCCTGGTCGGCGCCACGGCCGGCCGCACCACGCTCACGGGTGAGGGTCTCCAGCACGCCGACGGCCACTCGCCGGTCATCGCGGCCACCAACCCGGCGGCGCTGTCCTACGACCCGGCGTTCGCGTACGAGATCGCGGTCATCGTCAAGGAGGGCCTGCGCCGCATGTACGGCGAGGCGGCCGAGGGCGAGGACCAGAACGTCTTCTACTACCTCACCGTCTACAACGAGCCGATGCCGCAGCCGGCCAAGCCGTCCGGCCTCGGTATCGACGAGGGCATCGTCAAGGGCCTGTACCGCTTCAACACGGCCGAGTCGGCCGGTCTGACGGCCCCGGCGAACGCCCCGCGCATCCAGCTGCTCGGCTCGGGCACGGCGATCCACTGGACGCTCAAGGCCCAGCAGATGCTGGCCGAGGAGTGGGGCGTGGCCGCCGACGTGTGGTCGGCGACCTCCTGGGGCGAGCTGCGCCGGGACGCCCTGGAGGCCGACGCGGCGCTGCTGCGCGGCGAGGAGCGGGTGCCCTACGTACGGCAGGCGCTCCAGGGCGCCGAGGGCCCGGTGCTGGCCGTGTCCGACTACATGCGCCAGGTCCCGGACCAGATCGCGCAGTGGGTCGAGCAGGACTGGTCCTCGCTGGGCGCCGACGGCTTCGGCCTGTCGGACACCCGTGAGGCCGCCCGCCGCCACTTCGGCGTGGACGCCGAGTCGATCGTCGTCGCGGCCCTGGCCCAGCTGGCCCGGCGCGGCGAGGTGAAGGCCTCGGCGGTCAAGGAGGCCCGGGAGAAGTACGGCCTGTAAGGGCTGGACGTCTCGTGACGAAGGGGTACGGCGCTCGCCGTACCCCTTCGCTGTCGGTGGTCCCCGGCATCATGGCCGTATGCGCGCCGCCCGCCTGATCAAGATGGTCCTGCTGCTCCAGTCGCGGCAGCCGATGACCGCCGCCGAGCTGGCCCGCGAGCTGGAGGTGTCGGAGCGGACCGTCACGCGGGACGCGCAGGCGCTGTCGGAGGCGGGGGTGCCGGTCTACGCCGACCGGGGGCGGGCCGGCGGCTACCGGCTGGTGGGCGGCTACCGCACCCGGCTGACGGGGCTCGCGCGCGCCGAGGCGGAGGCGCTCTTTCTGAGCGGCGTGCCCGGCGCGCTGCGGGACATGGGCCTTGAGGACGCCGCCTCGGCCGCCCGTCTGAAGGTGTCCGCGGCGCTGCTCCCCGCCGTGCGCGACGCTTCCCGGACGGCGGCGCAGCGCTTCCACCTGGACGCCCCGGCCTGGTTCCGCGAAAGCGCGACGCCCGCGCTGCTGCCCGCCGTCGCGGAGGCGGTCTGGAGCGACCGCCGGATCACCGCGCGCTACCGGCGCGGGGAGGGCGGCGACGAGGTCGTACGGGAGCTGGAGCCGTACGGGCTCGTGCTGAAGGCGGGTGTGTGGTACCTGTGCGCGCGGACCGCGGAGCACGCCTCGGGCGGCGGGCCGGGGCCGCACCGGGCCGGGGAGGCCGCCCCTGGAGCCGACGCCGTTCGCCGGGCCCACCGGGTCTACCGGGTCGACCGGCTGAAGGCGGTCGAGGCGGGTGAGGAGCGGTTCGCGCGGGACGGGACGTTCGACCTGCCCGGCTTCTGGGCGGAGCGCGCCGAGCAGTTCGCCCGCTCCATCCTGCGCGCCGAGGTGGTCGTACGGCTGTCCGAGGAGGGGGTGCGCAGGCTCGCGCACGCCGTCGATCCGGCGGCGGCCCGCGAGGCCCTGGCCGTCGCCGGCCCCGTGGACGAGCACGGCCGAAGGACGGTGACGCTCCCGGTGGAGTCGGAGGAGGTCGCGCACGCCCAGCTCACGGCCCTGGGCCCGGAGGCGGAGGTGCTGGCCCCCGCGTCCCTGCGCGCACGCCTCACCCGGGACGCGCGGCGCCTGGCCGGACTGTACGGCGCCCCGGGCCCGGCGGGGGCGGAAGGGACGGACCCGGCGGGGGCGGAGGGGACGGACCCGGCGGGGGCGGAGGGGACGGACCCGGAGGGGACGAGAGGGGCGACAGGGGACCCGGGGGCGGGGTGAACGGGCGCGGTGCGCGCGGAGTATGTACGGGACGCAACGATCCGCGGCACTCCGCGTGCGGGGCCCGGCGTGAGGGCCGATGCTTGACCCGTGATGGACGAGACGGAGTTCTGGGAGCTGATCGACGCCACCCGCGGGGCAGCCGAGGGGGACCCCGAGGAGCAGGCCGATCTGCTCGTGGAGCGGCTGCTCGGGTTCGATCCCGAGCAGGTCCTGGACTTCGCCCGGCACTTCGAGTCCCGCTACAACCGCGCGTACCGGTGGGATCTGTGGGGCGCCGCGTGGGTGCTGCTGGACGGGGCGAGCGACGACGCCTTCGACTACTTCCGGTGCTGGCTGATCGGCCAGGGCCGGGAGGTGTTCGAGGGCGCGCTGCACGACCCGGACACACTCGCCGAGTTGCTCGACGACTTCGACGAGGAGATCGACGGCGACGGCGAGGAACTGGGGTACGCGGCCGACGAGGCCTACGAGCAGCTCACCGGCACGGTCGCCCCCGACCTGGGCGTCCCGCCCGCCCCGGCCGAACCGGCGGGTACGCCGGTCGGGTTCGAGGACGACGAGGCGCTGGCCCGGCGCTACCCCCGCCTGTGGACCCGCTTCCGGGACTGAGTCCGCACCCCTCGGGGACGGACGCCCCGGTGGGCCGGGTCAGGTACGGCCCTGCAACCGGGCCGCCGTCTCGCGGATCGCGGGGAGCCGGATCGTCAGGGCCGCGCCGGGGCAGGTGGTGCGGAAGCCGTCGGTGTGGCCGGCGAGGGCCGGGAGCAGCGCGGCGGTGCCGGCCTCGTAGCGGGCGAGCCGGTTGCTGGAGACCAGCGTGACGCTGCCGCGCGGGTCGACTCCGGCCAGGCCGAGTTTCCAGGCGGCCAGCGCGGCTATCGCGTCGGTCATGGCCCGCGGCACGGGCGCCCCCGTCGTGAACGTGCCGATCGCCGCGATGCCTGCCGTGCGGTGGTTGAACCCCTGGGTGTGCGCGCCGGTGACGGCCCGTTCGACGCCGCCGGCGCGCCCTTCGTAGATCGTGCCGCAGCGGTCGACGAGGAAGTTGTAGCCGATGTCGTCCCACTGGCGGGCGCCGGTCTGCCCGGCGTAGAGGTGGCGGATGATGCTCGGGGCGTCGGCGCAGGCGTAGCCGTTGGGCGAGTCGGTGTGGTGGACGAAGACGGCGACGACCTTGTCGTCGTAGCGCGGGGGCGGCTGCACGTGCCGTGCGGTGGCGTCGAGCCAGAGCGACCGCGACACGATGCGCGGCCGGGGCGCGCGGTGCGCGGTGGCGGCCGAGCCGGGCGCCACGGTCTGCGCGGACAGCGGGTCGGCGCCCTGGGCGTGTGCTCCCGTGGGCGCCCGCTCGGTGACCGTACGGCCGACGCCCTCCGCGCCCAGCAGCAGCGCGCCGACGGCGGCGGCCACCGGCAGGAGGCACAGCAGCCCGATCAGGGCGCGCCGCAGCAGGAGTGTCCGCCGGCGCACCGCCGTGACGCCCCGCGGCTCCCCCGGGGTCCGGTCCCCGCCCGGTTTCCACCAGGTCCGCACGGTCCGGACAGTCCGCACGGTCAGCCCGGCCGGCCCGGTCCGCCCGGCTACGGCCCGCCCGGTTTCGGTCAACCCGGCCCGCCCGGTTTCGGTCCGCCGGGTCCGCCACGTCGGCCGGGTCCGCCGGCTCCACGGGGCGCGCTGCCGCTTCGGGCCCCAGGGGCTCCGGGCGCGCCCTTCCTCGCCCACTCCACGCATGACCTCACCCTCACCCCCATCCGCCCCGTCCGCGATGTGTGCTGTGCCACCTGGTGGAACCATCGTCCTGGTCCGGGGCGTTTCTGTGGGTACACGTACACGTGGCCGGTTCCCGGACCCACGTGCGCGTACCCGATCACGCTGATCGCCGGGCCCGTCCCGCGCGTACTCGGGTCCGAGAGAAAGGCGGCATGCGTGGACCTGCTCGATCTCGTGCTGTTGCTGGTGATCGTGCTCTACGCCGTCTCCGGCTACCGGCGCGGACTGGTGGCCGGCTGCGTCTCGCTGGCCGGTTTCGTGGGCGGTGCGGCCGTCGGCGTGTGGGTGCTGCCGTGGGTGATGGACCTGGTCACCCGCGGGACGACGGCGGCGACGGTCACCGCGGTGGTCACGGTCCTGGTGCCCGCGGTGCTCGGGCACGAACTGGCGGGGCGCCTCGCACTGCGGCTGCGGCGCGAGCTGGACCGGGCCGGCCGCAGCCCGCTGCGCGTGGCCGACGGCATCGGCGGCGCCGCCGCGAACTCGGTGGCGGTGCTGATCGTGGCCTGGGTGGCGGCGAGCGTCCTGGGCGCCTCCTCCTCCCCCGCGGTGACGACGGCGATACGGGACTCGACCCTGCTCGGCGCCGTGCAGAACGCGATGCCGGAGACCACTCCGGCCTGGTTCTCGCGGGCCACCTCCGCACTGACGGAGGCGGGTTTCCCGCAGGTCTTCAACCCGTTCGAGAACGAGCCGGCGGCCGGTGTCGCCCGGCCCTCCGGCGACAGCGTGACGGCGAGCGCGACGAGCGCCGCCCGGCTCAGCACGGTCAAGATCGAGGGGACGTCGGGCAACCAGGGCCGCGAGGGCAGCGGCTTCGTGTACGCGTCCCGGCACGTGATGACCAACGCGCACGTGGTGGCGGGCATCGATCACCCGTTCGTGCAGATCGGCGGCGTCGGGCACTCGTACGCGGCACGGGTGGTCCTCTTCGACCCCGACCGGGACGTGGCCGTGCTGTACGTCCCCGGGCTGCGCGCTCCCGTGCTGCGTTTCGACGACACCGCCGGGCGCGGCGACGCGGCCGTGGTCGCGGGCTATCCGCAGGACGGCGGCCTGGACCTCCAGGCGGCGACGGTGGCGAACCGGATCCGGGCCACGGGTCAGAACATCTACAACGACGCCACCGTCACCCGGGAGATCTACTCCGTCCGCTCCACGGTCCGGCCGGGCAACTCCGGCGGTCCGCTGCTGACCACGGACGGGCGCGTGTACGGCATGGTGTTCGCCCGCTCCATCTCGGACGCCGAGACGGGGTACGCGCTGACGGCGGCCGAGGTGGCGCCGGACGCGCAGCGGGCGGCGAGCGCCACGGCGGCCGTGGCCACGGGCCGGCTGGTCGCCTCCTGACGCGCCCGCATCACAGCGGGCGGCCCATGAGCACGTCGTCGACGTAGCGGCCGTCCAGGTGGAACTCCTCCGGCTGGACGCCCTCCACGACGAAGCCCTCGGACTCGTACAGCCTGCGGGCGGGGGCGTTCGGGCCGAGGACGCGCAGGGTGATGCGGCGGGCGCCCAGGCGGCGGGCCTCCTCGACGGCGGCGCGCAGCAGGGCGCGGCCGATGCCGGTGCCGCGGGCCTCCTCGGCGACGGCGAGGCCGCGGATCTGGCGGACGTGCGCGTTGGCGGGCAGTTCGGTGGGGCGGCCGAGGCGGATGTAGCCGACGAGGCGGCCGCCGGCTTCGGCGACCAGGTGCTGGCCGGGACCCGACCGTTCGGTGAAGAACGGCTCGTACGGCGCCTCGGGGCGCGGTTGCACGGAGTGCAGTGGGGACCAGGCGGCCCGGTCGAGGCGGCCCAGGGCCTCCTCGTCGCCGGGTGCGGCACGGCGTATGCGCGGGGCGGGGGCGGTGCGGGGCGGGGGAACACTGTCGGGCATGGGGGAACTGTAGGGGCGGGCGGGGGCGCTGTCGCCGGAAATTCCGTGGCGGGCGGGGCGGGAGGGGCCCGGCGGGGCAGGATGAGCACATGGAACGTTCACGCATCGCGGTGGCCGGCGCGTCCGGCCTGATCGGCAGCGCCCTGGTGCGGTCCCTGGTCGCGGACGGGCACGAGGTGGTGCGCCTGGTGCGCCATCCGGCCCGCGGCGCGGACGAGGTCCGCTGGGACCCGGAGGGGCAGTACGTCGACACGACGGGGCTCATCGGGTGCGACGCGGTGGTCAACCTCGCGGGCGCGGGGGTGGGCGACCACCGCTGGACGGACGCGTACAAGAGGACGATGCGGGACAGCCGGGTGCTCGGTACGGCGGCGCTCGCCGAGGCCGTCGCCGCGCTCGGCACACCGCCGCGGGTCTTCGTCGGCGGCAGCGCGATCGGCTTCTACGGCGACACGGGCGAGCGGGCCGTCGACGAGGACGCGCCGCCCGGTGACGGTTTCCTGCCCTCGCTGTGCGTGGAGTGGGAGGAGGCCGCGGCCCCGGCGCAGGAGGCGGGCGTGCGGACGGTGTTCGCGCGGACGGGGCTGGTGGTGGCCCGCGAGGGCGGGGCGTGGGGGCGGCTGTTCCCGCTGTTCCGGGCCGGTCTCGGCGGGCGGATGGGGGACGGGCGGCAGTACTGGTCGTTCATCGCGCTGCACGACGAGGTGGCGGCGCTGCGCCATCTCATCGACACCGAGAGCCTGTCCGGGCCGGTCAACCTGACCGCTCCGCACCCGCTGACCAACCGTGAGATCACGGCGGCGATGGGCCGGGTGCTGCACCGGCCGGCGCTGTTCCCGGTGCCGGCGCCGGTACTGCGGACCGTGCTCGGGGAGATGGCCGGGGACGTGCTGGGCAGCGCCCGGGTGGTGCCGAGGCGGTTGCTGGAGTCGGGGTTCTCCTTCGCCTTCCCGGGCATCGAGGACGCCGTACGGGCGGCGTTGTGACGGGTGGCTCGGAGGGGCGTGCGGGCGGCGCCGTGACGGCCGGCGCGGAGGACGTGCGGGCCGCGCCGTGACGGGCGGCGCGGAGGACGTGCGGGCCGCGTCCTGACGGCCGGCGCGGAAGGCGTGCGGGCGGCGCCGTGACGGGCGGGCGAGGGGCGGGCGAGGGCCGCCGGGGCGGCTGGTGCGAGCGGTGTGTGACACCTCTCGACCGGTCGGCGAAAGTTTGCGACCGTATGCGACCGCCGTGCGACCGTGCCCTGTCCATGCGCGACTGCCCCTGACCGACCGCGGCTCTAACCTCGTGCCGAACTCGGGTATTCCTCAAGCCGGTCGAGGGCATCACTGCTCCACCGGTCGCGCAACCTCGAGGAGGGGCACGTGCTTGAGCCCGCGTACCAGGTGGATGTCGTCGTGGTGGGAGCCGGGGTGGCCGGGCTCTGTGCGGCGCATCGGCTAACCAGCGCAGGAGTAACGACCGCAGTCCTGGAGGCCGCCCCTCGCGTGGGCGGTCGCATGTCGACGGAGAAGATCGACGGCTTCCGGCTCGACCGGATCGGGCAGCTGCTGTTCACGTCGTATCCCCAACTGGGCCACGGCCCAGGGCTGGACGCGCTCGTGCTGCGCCCCTTCGCGCCGGGGGTCCTGCTGCACAGCGACGGACGGCACCACCGGGCGGGCGCCCCGGCGGCCGGCGGGAGCGCACGGAGCGCGCTCCACGCTGTGCGCGCCTTCGCGAGCGCCCCCCGGCCCCCGGTCCCCTCCAGGGGGCGGGCCGGCCGCGCCCTGCGCCCCGTTCCGCCCCTGAGGGCCCGGGCCGGCACGGGCCCGGCGACGGCCCTGCTCGACGAGGCCCCCGCGCCCGGCCCCGCGCCCGCGGCCGACCGCGCCCAGCCCTTCGGCATCGGCACCCCGCTGCGGCTGCGCGCCGCCCTCACACGGATCGCGGCCACCCCGGTCGAACGCCTCATGACCCGGCCCGAGATGCCCGCCGGGCAGGCGCTGGCGGCCCGCGGACTGCCCGCCCGCACCGTCGACGGCTTCCTGCGCCCGCTCCTGTCCGCCCTGCTGTGCGACCCGGACCTCACCACGTCCAGCCGCTGCGCGGACCTCGCGCTGCGCGCCTTCGCGGCGGGCCGGCTCTGCCTGCCGGAGGGCGGGGCCGAGGTGCTGCCGGAACTGCTGGCGAGCACGCTGCCGCCGGGCACCGTGCACACCGGTGTACGGGTCACCTCGGTCTCCACCAACGCGGTGACCACCGCGGAGCACGGGGAGATCCGCTGCCACGCGGTGCTGGTCGCGACCGGCGCGCGGACCGCGGCCGAGTTGCTGCCCGGGCTGCGCGTGCCCGACTTCCACCCCGTGACGGTCGTCCACCACACGACGGACGAACCGCCGCGGACGGGCGCCCACCTGCTGCTCGACGCGGAGCGTGGCGGGCCGGTCGCGCACACGGCCGTGGTCAGCCGGGTCGACCCGGCGCGCGCTCCGGCCGGCCGGACCCTGGTCTCCTCGACGGTCCTGGGCGAGCCGCCGGCCGACGTCGACGCCGCCGTACGCCGTCATCTGGCCCGCCTGTACGGCACCTCGACCGGCCGCTGGGAGACGCTGGCCGTGCACCACAGCGCGGAGGCGGTCCCGGCGATGCGCCCGCCGCACGACCCGAGGCGCCCCGTACGGCTCCTGGCGGGCCTCTACGTCTGCGGCGACCACCGGGACACCAGTACGCTCCAGGGCGCCCTGCACTCCGCCCACCGCGCCGCGGCGGCGATCCTGGCCGACCTGGGGGCCGGCCGGCCGATGCACAGCGCGGACCCCCACCCGACGGCGGCCCCGCGGGCGGCGGCGGCCTGACTGCGGGGCGGGGCCCCGTGGGTCCCGCCCCCTCCCTTCGGCCGGGGGCCGGCAGCCCCGTCAGCCGAGGGCCGCCACCTTGTCGCGGTAGGTCCGGACCACAGGGGCGTCCTTGTACGGCTCCAGGCGGCGCTCGAAGTCGCGGACGTACTCGTCGGCGCGTACCGAGCGCATGTCCGCCGCCTGGGTGGCCGCCTCCGCGCCGTGCCGGCAGGCCTGTTCCAGGTCGCCGAGGCCGAGCCGGGCGGTGGCGAGGACGACGCGGCAGAACAGGCGACTGCGGGCGTGCGCCGGCGCGCGCAGCTGGAGCGAGCGTTCGGCGTGCTGGGCGGCGGCGCGGTACTGCTGGAGGTCCCGGTGGCAGTGCGCGAACTCGTCGGCGAGCTGTGCCTCGTCGAAGGAGCGCGCCCAGAACGGCACCTCGTCGCCCGGCCGGACCGCCTCCAGGGCGCGTTCGGCGCGCGCGAGTGACGCCGTGCAGGCGCGCACCTCGCCGAGCACGCCGTGCCCGCGCGCCTCCGCGGCGTGCAGCAGCGCCTGCACGGCGGGCGGTGCCGCGCTGCCGAGGCCCTGCTGGGCCACCCGCGCCAGCTGGACGGCCTCCCGGCCGTGGGCGAGGTAGACGGCCTGCCGGCTCATGGTGACCAGGACGTAGGCGCCGTAGGGCCGGTCGCCCGCGGCCTGGGTGAGCCGGAGGGCCTGGACGAAGTAGCGCTGGGCGAGGCCGTGCGCGGCGATGTCGTACGACGTCCAGCCGACGAGCCGGGTGAGGTCGGCCGCCGCCGCGAACAGGCGGCGGCCCGTCTGCTCGCCGTAGCTGCCGCGCAGCATCGGTTCGCACTCGTGTTCCAGATAGCGCACGAGGGCCTGGCGGGCGTGGCCGCCGCCGTACATGTCGTCGAGGCTGCGGAACAGCTCCCCCACCGAGCGCAGCGCGGCGATGTCCCCTGCGGTGACCCGCCGGGGGGCCTCGCGCTCGGCCTGCGGGCGCTCGGTCCGGCCGCGCTGGCGGGGCACCCCGGGTACGGGCTGGACGGGCTGTCCGGCACCGGCGGGCACGGCGAGCGGGAGCGCGGCGGCGGTCCTGCCCTGGGCGGGGACGCGGGCGGCGGCGGGCGGCTCCGGGCGGGCGACGCGGTCGTCGGCCCGTCCGATCAGCCAGTCGCGGCTGGGCACCACCAGACCGGCCGGGGTGAAGGCGATCTTGCGCAGTTCGGCGTGGCTGCCCGAGTCCTTGCGCCACAGGCCGCTGACGATGTCGACGGCCTCCTCGGGGGCGGCGGCGAACTCCAGCCCGGCGTAGACCGGGGCGCAGGCGTCGAGGCCGAGGTCCTGGGCGGTCAGGCGGCGGCCGAGGCGCCGGGTGAAGACCTCCGCGATGAGGGCGGGCGTGGTGCCCCGGGGCTGCTGGCCGCGCAGCCAGCGGGTGACCGACGTCTTGTCGTATCTCAGGTCCAGGCCGTGTTCTAGGCCGAGCTGGTCCACGCGACGGGCCAGACCTGCGTTGGAGAACCCCGCTTCTGCGATGAGCGCGGCGAGCTGGCGGTTGGGAGTGCGCTGCGCGGGTCGTTCCGTCATCTGCGGTGCGGTCTCCTGCCTTTCGGGCCTGCACGCGGCCGCGTGGTGCCCGGATTGCCTGTGAGCAGCCCTTATGGCCTCATGAACGGCGTGAATGTAGCGGAGAGTGAGCAGCCGACCGCGGTCTTCGGCGCGCATTCATCCGATCGTGTGAGGATTGCCCGCGCGGCTGACGCCAGACGGCCGGACGTACAGTGGCGTGGGCACGTTACGTGCCTTACGACCTTCCAGGGAGGCGCTTGCCGTGAGTGAGTTGCGGTTCGTCCGCAGGGGATTCGGTGCCGAGGCCGTGGACTACCAGGAGGCCTGGGACGAGCAGCGCCGGGTGCACGCCGCCCGGTTCGCGGACGAGGTCCCCGACACCGTGCTGCTGCTCGAACACCCGCCGGTCTACACGGCCGGCCGGCGCACGGAGGACAGCGAGCGCCCGCTCGACGGCACGCCCGTCATCGACGTGGACCGCGGCGGCAAGATCACCTGGCACGGCCCCGGTCAGCTGGTCGGCTACCCGATCCAGAAGCTGCCCCGCCCCGTGGACGTGGTCGCGCACGTGCGGCGCCTGGAGGAGGCTTTGATCCGCACCTGCGCGGAGTTCGGCCTCCCGACCACGCGGGTCGAGGGCCGCAGCGGCGTGTGGGTGCTCGGCGACCCCGTCGAGCAGCGGCCGGCGCTCGGCGGGCTCTCCCTCGACTTCGACCCGCGCCTGAGTGACGACGAGTTCGACCCGCGCCTGAACGGTCCGGAGTACGCCCCCTCCAACGCCGGCCAGCGCCGCGAGGACCGCAAGATCGCCGCGATCGGCATCCGGGTGGCCAAGGGCGTCACCATGCACGGCTTCTCGTTCAACGTGAACCCGGACAACAAGTGGTTCGACCGCATCATCCCCTGCGGGATCCGCGACGCAGGCGTCGCCTCGCTGGCGGGCGAACTCGGCCGGGACGTCACCATCGACGAGGTGCTGCCCGTCGTCGAACGCCACCTCAAGGACGTCCTGGGCAACGCCGACCTCAAGCCCCGCGTGATCGAGAAGGCGACCGCCTGACGGCGGGGCCCGTCGGGGCCGGTGAGGTCACCCGGCGGGTCCCGAGGGGCGGGAATGATCTCCGGGCATACGTGGTTGGCCTCACCGACCGGGCAGGCCCTGGGCGCAACCATCACGGGCGTACCCTGGTGTACGCCGAAGAATCGAAGCTACAGGGAGCCGACGTGTCCGCAGTCGCACCCGACGGACGCAAGATGCTGCGCCTGGAGGTCCGCAACAGCCAGACCCCCATCGAGCGCAAGCCCGAGTGGATCAAGACCCGGGCGAAAATGGGTCCCGAGTACACGAAGATGCAGAACCTCGTGAAGAGCGAGGGCCTGCACACGGTCTGCCAGGAAGCCGGCTGCCCGAACATCTACGAGTGCTGGGAGGACCGCGAGGCGACCTTCCTCATCGGCGGCGACCAGTGCACCCGGCGCTGCGACTTCTGCCAGATCGACACCGGCAAGCCGGAGGCGCTCGACCGGGACGAGCCGCGCCGCGTGGGTGAGTCCGTGGTCACCATGGACCTGAACTACGCCACCATCACCGGCGTCGCCCGCGACGATCTGGAGGACGGCGGCGCCTGGCTGTACGCCGAGACCGTGCGCCAGATCCACGCGCAGACCGCCGGACGCGAGGGCGGCCGTACCAAGGTCGAACTGCTCGCCCCCGACTTCAACGCGGTGCCCGAGCAGCTGGCGGAGGTCTTCTCCGCCCGCCCCGAGGTCTTCGCGCACAACGTGGAGACCGTCCCGCGGATCTTCAAGCGCATCCGCCCCGGCTTCCGCTACGAGCGCTCCCTGAAGGTGATCACCGAGGCCCGCGACGTCGGCCTGGTCACCAAGTCGAACCTGATCCTCGGCATGGGCGAGACCCGTGAGGAGATCAGCGAGGCGCTGAAGCAGCTGCACGAGGCGGGCTGCGAGCTGATCACCATCACGCAGTACCTGCGCCCGAGCGTGCGCCACCACCCGGTGGAGCGCTGGGTCAAGCCGCAGGAGTTCGTCGAGCTGAAGGAGGAGGCCGAGGAGATCGGCTTCTCGGGCGTGATGTCCGGCCCGCTCGTACGGTCCTCCTACCGTGCCGGGCGGCTGTACCGGATGGCGATCGAACAGCGTCATTCAGCTGCTCCGCAGCGGGGGGACGCCTTCGTCGCCACGCAGGCCGTCTGACGCCGCCTGACACTCCGTCACCTTCCGTGCGCACCAAGCCGGGCGGGCGTTCTGTGAATTCGCGCACAAGAACTTACCGTCCGGTAGTGACCGGTACGACGCGGTCCCGGCCGTCGCCGCAGATGAGGGCGCCCGCCGGGGCCGCGTCGCCCGTTCGGCCCGCGATGTCAGGGCTTCATCCGTGTTTGACCGGTCGGTCACGCCCTGGTAACACCAATCAGTGACGCTGGACTCACGCCACGCGCACCCGGAGCCGTTACGAGGGGGACCTCCACCATGCAGGCCGCGCCCGTTCGCGCCACAGCCATTCCGTCCCTGACGGACGCACTCCGTGCGGTCGAGTCGCTGCTCATGAGCGGCGGCCAGCGCACCGCCCGCCGCAACGCCTGGACCTCCGTCCTGGAGGACCGCAGGCGCGCCAAGGACCGGGTCGAGGCCCAGCGCGTCCTCGACCAGTTCCCTGCCGTACGCCCGTAGGGCCGCGCCCGGGTCACGCCGCCGACGCGGGTGCCGCCCGGCCCCCGGCCGGGCCCCCGGGCACTGCGTCGTCGGTCACTCCCGGGGCCACGTAGACTTCGTGGCATGGCGAGGAAGGAAACCGCAGCCGAGGCTGCCAACCCGGGGCGACTGAAACAGATCGCCCTGACGTACAAGATGACCCGCAAGGCCGACCCGAAGATCGGTCTTGTACTCGCGGCTGTCGGCATCGTCGTCTTCGGTGTCCTTCTCGGGATCGGCTTCTTGATCGGCCACCCCGTCTACCTGGGCATCCTGGGCTTCCTGCTCGCCTTCCTCGCGATGGCCGTCGTCTTCGGACGGCGGGCCGAGCGCGCCGCCTTCGGGCAGATGGAGGGCCAGCCCGGCGCCGCGGCGGCCGTGCTGGACAACGTCGGCCGCGGCTGGACCACCACCCCGGCCGTCGCCATGAACCGCAGCCAGGACGTGGTGCACCGCGCGGTCGGCAAGGCCGGCATCGTGCTGGTCGCCGAGGGCAACCCGAACCGGGTGAAGACCCTGCTCGCCGCCGAGAAGAAGAAGATGAACCGCATCGTGGCGGACGTCCCCGTGCACGACGTGGTCGTCGGCACCGGCGAGGGCCAGGTCGAGCTGAAGAAGCTGCGCACGACCATGCTGAAGTTCCCCCGCGTGCTGACCGGTCCCCAGGTCACCGCCACCAACGACCGGCTGCGCGCCCTGGGCGACCTGATGAGCAACATGCCGCTGCCCAAGGGGCCGATGCCCAAGGGCATGCGGATGCCGCGGGGCGGCCCGAAGGCCCGCTGACCTCCCGCCTGTGACGTCGTACGACGATGGACCTCGCCCTGGTCGGCCGGGCGGTAACCGGTGAGCGCCTTGAGCAGGGTGGACTTGCCGGAGCCCGACGGACCGATGACCGCGATCA